>JBEKGC010000012.1:0-35299 GCA_050013055.1 Streptosporangiaceae bacterium | reverse complement strand
CCTTCGCTGATGTGCAGCGTGGCCGCTGCCTCGGCCACGCTCATGTCCACGTAGTAGCGCAGGGCGAGCACCTCGCGCTGCCTGGCGGGCAGCCTGCGGAACGCCTCGATGAGCTCGCTGCGCTGCTCGAAACCCACGGCGGCGTCGGCGTCGGCATGACGGGGCGCGGCGATCCGGGCCGCGTGCCTGCGGGCGACTGAGCGGCGGC
This sequence comes from Streptosporangiaceae bacterium, assembly GCA_050013055.1. Taxonomy (GTDB): domain Bacteria; phylum Actinomycetota; class Actinomycetes; order Streptosporangiales; family Streptosporangiaceae; genus Palsa-504. The sequence continues at coordinate 35,091 of JBEKGC010000012.1, read as the reverse complement.
GCAGTACCGACCGGCTGCCGTTCAGCACGGCGGACCGCGCGTAGTCCAGGGCGCTCGACTGCTTGCGCAGGGTCCGCCACCGGCGGTGCAACTGCTCGAAGGCGTCCTGCACGACGTCTTCCGCGGTGGCCAGATCGCCCACGACCAGCACGGCCAGCCGGACCAGTTCCAGGTGATGCGCCCGGAACAACTCGGTCACATACTGGGCTGAGCCCTCAGTCACAGCACCGTCGACGGCCCGTTCGGGCCACGGCCCTGGGCTGCGGATGACATCCGCCGGATCGGATTCCATAGCTGAGAGACGCTCAGAGCATCCGGGGCGCTGCGCCGCGCGGCGCCAAGTTAATAGTCATGGACCGCGGGAGGACCGGTGTAGACGGCACGGGGGCGCAGCGGGCCGTTGCCCGCGTACGCCTCGAGGGCATGGGCGATCCAGCCTGCCGTGCGGGCGATCGCGAAGATGGCCTCCCCGGCCCCGGTGACCATCCCCGCCACCCGGGCCAGGGTGGCGGTCGCGAAGTCGATGTTCGGCGCGGGCAGCGCTTTCTTCCCGACCTCGGCGAGTACGGCCTCGGCCACCGCGAGCGCCGCAGACTTCGGTGCCGCGCGGCGCACCAGGCCGAGCAGCACGGTGGCGCGCGGGTCGCCGCTTGAGTACACGAAATGACCGAAGCCGGGGACCTTCTCGCCCCGCCGCAGCAGTTCGCCGACCACCCGCGGAACATCGTCCGGGCCGCGGGCAGCGGCCAGCAGCGTCTCGGCGCCGAGCGACGCGCCGCCGTGCAGGGCGCCGCTCATCGCGCCCAGGCCGGTCCCGACCACCGCGTACGGGTCCGCCCGCACCGACGCGGCCACCCGGGCGGCCAGCGTGGAGGCGGCGAGCTCGTGGTCAGCCAGCAGCACGAGCGCGGCGGACAGCGCGCTCAGCAGCCCGGCCGCTGGCCGCCGCGGGCAGAGCCTGGACCACAGCCGTTCGGCGATCGGCGCGTCCGGAGCTGCGGCGGCCAGCGGCGGGAGGCAGTCCACCATCCCGGCGATGAGGTTCCTGGCCGCGGCGAGCACAGCGGATTTCTCGAGCTGCAGCCGCAGCGAGTCGGTCGTCGCCATCGCGGGCACGATCACTTGCATCCGCTCGAGCGGCAGCGTCCCGTCGGGCACCGCGGCCTGCGCGGCCCGGCCGGCCGCCAGCCCCGCCGGGCTCGCCTGCCATGGCCTGCCCGGGCCAGCCGGGAACTCGCCGGTCCAGAGCAGCTCGGCGACCTCCTCGAAGGGGCGGCTGACCGCGAGGCGGGTGGCGTCCAGGCCGCGGAAACGGAGCGTGTCGGCGGTGATCTCGGTGATCGCCGACTCCACCGTGATGTCCACGGCGCCCGCGGGACGGCGTGGCCGCCCGCGCCGGGCCAGCCGCTCAACGTCGTCCGCGTTAAACAGGCTGGCCCGTCCGTCCTTATCCTTGCTCCGGCTCAGGACGCCGCGGCTGACGTAGGCGTAGAGCGTGGCGGGCTTGACGCCAAGCCGTCGGGCCGCCTCGGCGGCGGTGAGGAAATCGGCCAATGGGGCAATCCGGTTCGTTCGTTCGGCAGATTGAATTTAATCAATATTGACGAGAGCGGGCCTGCTGTCAACCAGGCCAGGACGCCGTCTGAACCAGCTGACCGCCGTGACCGTGTCAGATACGGCGGAGTAAACCTCCGTGGGCCAGCCACGGCGCGCCCACAGGGGTGATGCACGGGGCGGAGAGCATCTTATGTTTCCTGTTGTCGCGGTCGCTGCCGTGGGGTGGCTGGTGGTGTTTATCGTGCTGCTCGTCGCCCCGTCGGCCCCCGTGGCCCCCGTGGCCCCCGTGGCCGGGCCGGCTCCGGGCGACGAATCACCCGCGGTGGTCAGCTTGCTGGCCGGGCGGCTCGGCACGTCCGGATTCGGCGCGACTCTGGTCGACCTGGCCAGCCGGGGGTGGTTCCAGGTGAGCGCGCCCGCCGGGCCTGACTGGTGGGCGCCAGCCGGGCAGGCAGGCGGAGGGGCACCGGGCGAGACGGCCATGTGCGTGGTGCCTGCGGAGCGGCCGGAGGAGGTGCTCGCGCCGTTCGAGCGGCGGGTGGTGGCGCACGTGGCGCTGCGGGCGGGCGCTCGGGGCGAGGTTCCCGCGGCGGCGCTGGCGGATGGCTTCGAAGGCGGGGAAGCGGAGTTCATGAAGGTGTTCGGCGACGAGGTCGCCGCCGACGCGGGCCGGCGCGGCCTGGTCAGGTCCCGGCTCAGCCCGGGCCGGATCGGGCTGCTGTGCGCGCTGCTGCTGGTCCCGGCCGGAGCGCTGCTGCCCGACGCCGCCCGCCATCACGCCGCGCTGGCTTACCTGGGTCTGGCCTATGTCACCTGTGCCGGGCTCACCATCAGGATCGGCACCAGCCGGCGTCGCACCGCGGCCGGCCGGCAGGCACTGAGGAGATGGCGGGCGGCCGTGGCCACGCCGGGCGACGGACGGCGGCTGGCCTACTCGGCCGCCCTCGGCTCCGCGCCCGGGGCGATCGCGGTCTTCGCCCCGGCCGGGAAAAACCTGCTGTGGTCCAGCTATCGCGGCCACTGGCAGCAGATCGCGGTCGAGGGCGGCGGCACCTGGTCGTGGCCGCAGACCTGTACCGTCCTGCTGGCGATCATCCTCGCCCCCGTGCTTTACATCGGCGTGGTGATCTGGCTGTTCAGCCACGGCCTGGCGGCGCTGGCCGTACTGGCCATCTTGCTGGTGGTGGTGGGGCCGGCGGCGGGCACCCTGGTATGGCTGGCGCGGCGGACGCTGTTTCCCCGGTTCGCGGAGTTCGACGGCCAGGTGCTCAGGCAAACGGTGACGTCGAACTCGGACGGCCCGGACGAGTACCACGTCGTGATCGACGACGGGGTGCGGCCCACGGCGTGGGATCTCGAGGTCGGGAGCGGGCCTTACGGGCTGCTGACGCCGGGCACGTTCGTGCATGTCCGGGTGAATGTGCGCAACAGGGAGCATGTGGTGGTGCAGCCGGTGGAGCCGCCGGCCGTCGCGGGGCCGCTCGCGGACGTGGCGGCCGGGCAGCGCCGGGCCGACACGGGCGGCCTGCCGGACCCGGCCGTGCTGGTCACGGCCGAGGAGGCCATCGCGGTGTTCGGCGGACCTGTGCAACGCCATCACATCAGCAGCCCGGCCGGGCGGGCGACGTCCTGGCAGCTGACCGGCACGGGTGAACCCAGCCTGAGGATCGACGTGCGCAACACCACGCGGCCGCCCCACGGCCTGAGCCCGGCGCAGGTCGGGTGGCCGGTGCCCGGGGTCACGGGCGGCTACCTGATGGGCAGCAAGGCCGTGCTGTACGCGGGCCCGTGGACCGTGATCCTCGGCCTCAGGGGAACGCTGCCGGCCGGGAACGAAGCGACCCTTGTGTACCTGCTCTCGCTGGCCGCCGGACGATTGAGCAATACTTGATTTTAATCAATATTGACGATAATTGATTGTTTCGTCAATCTGAGGTCATGCCATCGATCCACTTTCTCGACGTGACCAACCGGGACGGCGTGCAGACCGCGCGGACGGGGCTGTCGAAGTTCGGCAAGGTCATGGTCAACTTTTACCTGGGGCGGCTGGGGGTGGCGCAGTCCGAGATCGGGTTTCCCTCCCTGTTCCACGAGGTGCCGTACGTGCGGGCCTGCGTGGCGCTGGGCCAGGCGGGGGCGTTCGGGGAACTGCGGCTGTCCGGCTGGTGCCGAGCGATTCAGGCCGACGTCGAGTCGACGGCCGGCCTCGGGCTGCGGCACTACAACCTGTCGATCTCCACCTCGGACCAGATGATCACGCACAAGTTCCGCGGCAGGCTGGACCGGTCGGCCATCATCACCGAGATGACGGCGGCCGTGGCGGCGGCGCGGGAGGCGGTGCGTCGTGCCGGAGGCGCGCAGGGTGCGGGGTCGATCGGGGTCAACGCGGAGGACGGATCGCGGACCGACGAGGGGTACCTGACCGAGTTCGCGCTCGCCGCCCGGGACGCCGGCGCGGCGCGGGTGCGGTACTGCGACACGATCGGCGGGGACTCCCCCGGCCGGATCAGGGAGCGTTTCGCCAAGCTGGCCTCCGCCGTCGGCCTGCCGATCGAGACGCACTGCCACAACGACCTGGGCCTGGCCGTGGCCAACTCGGTCTCAGGCGCCCTCGGCGACTTGGACGCCGGGCAGGACGCATGGGTGAACACCTGCGTGAACGGCATCGGCGAGCGGGCCGGCAACGCCGACCTGCTGTCGTGCATCCTGGCCTTTTCGTACGGATTCGGAATATCCGAGTCGGTGGCGGTGGGCGACCGGCTCGACCCGTCCTGGGCCCGGCGGTTCGGGCTGTGGGCCGCGTACGCGTTCGGGCAGCCGCTGCCGCCAGCCTGGCCGGGGGTCGGCCGCAACGCGTTCGCGCACGAGTCGGGGATCCACGCCGACGGGGCGCTGAAGGACCGCGGCAACTATGAGCTGTACGACGACGCGACGCTCGGGCCGTTTCCCGCGGACTGGTACGCCCGCCCGGGCCGGGTGGTGCTGACCGGGGAGTACGGCGGCAAGGCCGGGTTCCGGCACGTGCTGGACGGGCTCGGGATCTCGGTGCCTGCTGGCTCGGAAGACCTGGTGTTCTCGCTGGTCCAGCTGTGCGCGTCGGCGACGGGCAAGCCGCTGACCGACGACGAGCTGCGGCTGATCGCCGGGTACCCGCGGGAGCTGGCGCTGCTCTTTCCCGGCCTGGCGGGCGCCTAGGCCACCGGTCACCGGCCAGTGGCCAGTGGCCGGCATGTGGCTGCTTGTGGCTGCTTGTGGCTGCTTGTGGCTGCTTGTGGCGGAGTGTTTGACACGTGCTTCGGGCTCCGGCGGCCCGATTTCGATGTCCGGCGCGAGGGTCTGGTCTTGCGATGGTGGTGGTGTGGTTCGCGGTACGCCAGGGCTCCGTGAGGTACCCAAACTCAGAAAAATCATGGAACATATGGCTCATGCGGAAGATTTGGTAGCCGATAGGGTACCTAATTTGCCACGAAGGCCGAATACTCCACGAAAAACTTTCTCCTATCGGACTGGTGATCGACTTATGAGTCTGATGGGGCGGGGCGGGCTGGAGGGGCAGCCTGGGGGGCGCGGGCGGGCCGCGGAGACGGCGCGAGGGGTTCAGGTCCAGCGGATCTCGGCGCTCGGTAAGGCCCGGGCTGGTAGCGGCGCTCGGTCAGGCCCGGGCAGGTAGCGGAGCCGCAGTACGCCGGAGTTGTAGCGGGTGGCGTCGATCAGCCGCAGCTGGGAGGGCCGGGTGAACAGCGGTTTACCGGTTACGAGGGCGACCGGATGGACGTGCAGCACGTACTCGTCGACGAGGCCGAGTCGGGCGAACCGCTGCGCGGTGCGGACGCCGCCCGGCACACCTAGGGGGCCGCCCGGCTGTTCCTTGATCTTCGCGACGGCGGCGGCCAAGGCGTCATCGTCAGCGGCGACGATCAACTCCGAGTTGTCCCACGGCAGGTCGACGGGCTGCCGGGAGATGATGATGCGGTGCAGGCGGTTGACCGCGGTCGCGATCTGGTGGCCCGCCGCTGACGCGGCCGGGTCCGCCGCGACGCTTTCCCAGTACGGGATCATGCCCTGGGCGACCGGGTAGCCGAGGAATCCGGCGTCCGACGCCCGCAGCAACGACACGATGTCGTCGTTGAGATCCTGGTCTGGGGTGTCGAGCATCCAGTCGAGTTCGTCGCGGGGGCCGGCGATGAACCCGTCCAGGGACATGGTCATGTACAAGAAGACTTTCCGCATGGCGGGGACCTTTCGACGATGAGTTAGCGGGTGGTGCGTTCACGGCGGGTGAGGAGCAGCGCGGGGAGGATCAGCGCTGCGGTCAGCCCGAAGGCGGCCGGGTATCCGGTGTGCGCGACGAGCAGCCCGATGCCGGCCGCACCGCCGCCCATGCCCGCGTCGTAGGCGGCGTTCCAGATCGCGCTGACCGAGTCGTAGCCGTCGACGGAAACCCGGGCGTACATCAGCGAGAGGGTCGCGTTCTGCAGCAACCCGAAGCCGGTGCCAAAGCAGGCCGCGCCGGCCACGACCAGCGCCGGCCTGCCGGTGGCCACCAGCAGGGCCATGCCGGCGGCGGACAGCAGCACCCCGGGGCCTAGCAGCCGCGCCTGGCCGTGCCTGTCCCCGATCCGCCCCGCCGCCCAGCGGGCCAGGGTCGCCGCTGCGGGCTGGGCCAGCAACGCGACGGCGGCCACCCCGGTGGACCTGACCGCCAGCGGCAGGAACGTCACGAGCACCCCGGTCGCCATCGTCGCGGCGGAGAAGATGACGGCCGGGCGGACCAGGGCCGGAATGCGCAGCCCGGCCAGCACGCCGCAGCCTGGGCGCGCCGGGCCGACCGGGCTCGCCGGGCCGACCGGGCTCGCCGGGCCGACCGGGCTCGCCGGGCCGACGGCAGGCTCGTGGCCGGGCGAGGGACTACGGCCAGGCAGCCAGGGCATCGAGCCGAGGGCGGCCAGGGCGGCGATCGCGGTGGCCGCGAAGACCGGTCCGTAGCCCCAGTGGACCGATATCCACAGGCCAAGCGGCAGGCAGACAAGCGAAGGGACGCCGCTGACGATGCCGACCAGGCCCAGGCCCTCGCCACGGCGTTCGGCCGGGATCAGCGAGGCGGTGAGCGCACCGCCGGCCACGGTGGTGACGGCGAAGCCAAGGCCCCGCACGATGCTGACCGCGAGGATCACGGTGAGGCGGGACGAGGCCAGCAGCGCCAGCGCGGGCGCACCAAGCAAGGCCAGGCCCGCCGTCAGCGACAGCCGGTAGCCGACCCGGGCCACCAGCCTGGGGGTGGCGAGCTCGGCCGCGACGGTGGCGAGCAGGAGCGCGCCGGTAGCCAGGCCGGCCCCGGCGTCCGACCCGGAGGAGGCCGCGTACCTGGGCACCACCGACAACGGCAGGTAGAAGCTCACCGACGACCCGGCGACAGAAAGGAACCGCACCAGCAGCGGCCGGGTGATCAGCGACGGTTTCGCCACGGGCACGGGGGTCATAAGGGTCGTCGGCATAGTTCGACGCTACGGGGCAACCGGATCTTCGGTAAGGTCCAGTTTCATGGCGGCAGAGTGGTCCGGTTTGGGTCCGGAGGTCCTGCTCACCCTCGACCGCGATCGCCGGGTCCCGCTCCGAACGCAGCTGGAGGACCAGTTCCGGGCGGCGATCCGGTCCGGGCGGCTCGGCGACGGCGAACGGGTACCCTCCTCGCGGGCCCTGGCGAGCGCATTGGGACTATCCCGCGGGCTGGTCCAGGAGTGTTACGCGCAGTTGCAGGCCGAGGGCTACCTGGTGACCCGGGCGGGTTCGGCGACCCGCGTGGCCAGGGCGGCGACCAGGGCCGAGGCGATCCGCGCCGCGCCGCCAGCCTCGCCGCCCCGGCTGGTCGCCGACTTCCAGTCCGGGGTTCCCGATCTGTCCCTGGTCCCGCGGGAGCGCTGGGCCTGGGCCCTGCGCGAGGCGTGCCGGACCGCCTCTCACGCCGACCTGGACTACGGCGACCCGTGCGGGAGCCGGCGCTTGCGCGAGGTTCTCGCCGCCTACCTGCGGCGGGTCCGGGCCGCCGACGCTCGCGCCGACCAGGTCGTCATCTGCTCCGGGATGGCGCAAAGCCTCGGCCTTGTGCTGCGCGCCCTGGCCGGGCGGGGGGTGAACAGGGTGGCGTTCGAGGACCCGGGCGCGGTGGCCACCATGACCGCGGCCGCCTCCTGGGCCGGGGTCGAGGCGGTCCCGGTCCGGGTCGACGAAGCGGGCCTGGACGTGACGGCGCTAGCCGCCTCCGGGGCCGGGGCGGTGGTGCTGACGCCGGCGCACCAGTGGCCGACCGGTGTCGTCCTGGCGCCTGAGCGCCGGCTGGCCCTGATCGACTGGGCCACCCGGCGGGACGGGCTGATCATCGAGGACGACTACGACGCCGAGTTCCGCTACGACCGGGAGCCGGTGGGGACCCTCCAGGGCCTGGCCCCGGACCGGGTCGCCGCGCTCGGCACGGTCAGCAAGTCCCTCGCGCCCGCGCTGCGGCTGGGGTGGATCGTCAGCCCGCCCCGCCTGGCCGGCCTGCTGGCCCACGCCAAGCAGGTGACCGACCGCGGCTGCCCCGGCCTGGACCAGCTCGCGCTGGCCATCCTCATCGAGACCGGCCACTACGACCGGCACCTGCGCCGGATGCGGTCCGAGTACGCCGCGCGGCGAGACGTCCTGGTCGCGTCGCTGGCCGAGCACGCCCCCGGAGTGCGGCTGTCCGGCCTGGCCGCCGGCTTTCACGCCGTCGCGCATCTGCCCGCCGGGAGGTCTGAGCTGGCGGTGATCCGGGCGGCCAGATCTCGTTCTGTCGGTCTGTACGGGATGAGTGTTCAGCGGGCGGACCAGTCCCTCGTCCCGGCGCAGCTGGTCCTGGGCTTCGGCAACACCCCTCGCCGGGCCATCGCGGCTGGCATCGCCCTCGTCGGCGACCTGCTGGCGGGTGACTTTTCACGGAGTTGACCGGGTGGAGGCCGGCTGGCTGGTGCTTTGGGGGCGCCCAGTTTCGGGGGCGCCGAGTTGTTCCAGCAGTGCGTATAGCTCAGCTTCGAGCCCGTCGGAGATCTTGTCCGGGTGGCGGAGCATGGTGGTGGCTGCTGTCCGTGCTGTGGTTTCCCAGCTGTTGTTCATGTGGCGCTTCTCCGTGGGGGTGCGGTCGTGCTGGGGATCGGGGTCTCATCAGGGCGATTCCGGTGGCCAGGTCCCGGCGGGTGGCCTGGAGTTCGCGGTCGGGCATGGTCGTGATCTGAGCGGCGATGTCGTGCTCACGCATTGCGGGCCGCGATCCTGGCCCGGTCCTCCTCTTCGGCGGCGGCCTCTGCAAGGGCCTGGCAGAGGCCGGCCTGCCCAGGAGCGCCGGGAGGTATGTCCTTGACGGCCTGCTCAAGCTCCCCCCGCCAGCGGGCCAGCTCGGAGGTGGTGAGTTCGCTGGTCTTGTGCGGGGGCCGGTCGGGGGCGGTGACGGGTTCGGTGGCCATGGGCTGTGTTCCTAACGGCATCTGCGGTGGTTGTTTCACTGTTCAACGTGCCAGGCCGGGCGTACGGTGGGGAAGTACGCGAGGACGCACGGTGAGCACGTGCGATAATGCGCTAAAAGCTGCAGGATCGTGTGGTGGTGGGTGAAGACGCTGTGCCGAAGGTGAAGAAGACTCCATCTGATGTGAAGACAACGTCGTTGCAGGCGTTCGCGGCGCAGTTGCGGGCCTGGCGGCAGCAAAGGGGCTGGTCGCAGGTGGAGCTGGGCCAGGCCATGGGGTACTCGGCCTCGCTGATCAGCGGGGTGGAGAGCATGGACAAGCCGCCCACGGCCGACTTCGCCAGGGCGTGCGACCTGGCCTTCGGGACGCCGGGTTTTGATGAGCAGACCGGGACGCCGGGGACGTTCGTGACCTTCTATGAGCTGGTGGCCCGCGAGGCGTACCCCGCGTTCTTCGCCCCGGTCGTCCCGTTCGAGCGCGAGGCGGTGCGCATTCACAGCTGGGAGCTGGGCTCGGTCCCCGGCCTGCTCCAGACCGAGGACTACGCCCGGTCGCATATGCGTTCCGGCCGGCCGCAGGACAGCGACAGCGCCATCGGCAAGCTCGTCGCGGCGCGGATGGAACGCCAGCGCATCCTGGCCGGAGACAAGCCCCCGCTGCTGTGGTACGTGATCGATGAGGGGGCCTTGCGGCACATGATCGGCGGGCCGGCGGTGATGGGCGCCCAGCTGGACAGGCTGATCGAGGCGGCGGGCCTGCCCGGTGTCGTGGTGCAGGTGCTCCCGTTCCGGGCCCATGACAACGCCGGGGCCGACGGCGCGATCACCATATATGAGTTCGCCGAGGCTCCCGCTGTCTGCTACACAGAGTGCTATAGCGGCGGGAGGATCGTCGAGGGACGCGACGAGGTAGCTGAACTGATGACGGTGATGAGCCTGATCCGCGCTTCCGCGCTGTCCCCGCATGAATCCCTTGACCTGATCGGCCGGATACGGAGTGAAATCTGATGAGCCACAACGAGCTGGCCTGGCGTACGTCCAGCTATTCCGGGACCCAGGGCGGCAACTGCGTCGAGGTCGCCGGCCACGGCGGCCTGATCTTGGTGCGAGATAGCAAGGATCACGGCCGCGGGGCGGTTCACCGGTTCCCGGCGGCCGGGTGGCGGGCGTTCCTGGCGGGCGTGCGTAACGGGGAGTTTGACCGGGCCGAGCCGGGCCGTCTGCCGTAGGCAGGCGGCTTCCAGGCTGACCGTGCGGGTGAGGGCTGCTCTCATGTCTGAGAGCGGCCCTTTGGTCTGGCCGGGCCGGATGGGTGACGCCGTCGTTGCTCGTCGGCCCGCATCCTTGGTCACCTTCAGCCCCTCCTCCGCTTGACGGCGTTGATGGCACGTGCATAGCATAGTGATATCAATTTTTGCGAGCCTGAGGAGGGCTCCATGGAAGCTTCAGCCAGCAGTGGTCTTCTCGCATGGATCCACCGCACAACCCCAGCACGCATGAACACTTACACCGCGTACAGCATCGGGAGCTTCGTCGCCTGGGCGGCGCTCTGGGCGATCCTCGCCGCCACAGAAAAGAAAGTGACTCTGGGCTACATCTTCGCGATCTTCTGCGGATGGTGCATCGGGTGGCTCTCTGCCACGATCGCCCGAGCCGTCTATCCGCCCCCGAAGAAGGTGTATCTGACCGGAGACCCACGGCAACCGTGACGGCAACGGAGCAAGCGCCGTCGCGCTGGGACCGAGCAGCACCGGAGGCAGCCGTGGTGGCGGCCATTGCGGCCGCCACCACGAGCTACAGCTGCCCAGGTCAGATGCCCGCAAGACGGCCTGTTCGCGCCGTGCGGCGTTAGCTGGCGGTTGGCCGGCGGACCTGCTCGTCTAGGGCGGCCTGGCGGATTTCGCGGTGCAGGTTGCCGCTGGCCCGCAGTTCGTCATCGGAGGCGTGCTCCAGCGAGAGCAGGGCGTTATCCGCACCGGGCAGCGCGTGCAGAATCTCCTCCAGCGGCGGCGCGGCACGTGCGGTTCCGGCGGGCACGCAGGAGAGTCCGTTCGGGGGATAGGTTCTTGGTCTTGTGAAGGTCTTTATTTCCTGCGACATGGAGGGCGTGGCCGGGATCGTGGACTGGTCCCAGTGCCGGCCGCCCGGGGTGCCGTACGAGGAGGGCAGGCGGCTGCTGCTCGGCGAGGTCAACGCGGCCATCGAGGGGGCGCTGGCCGCCGGGGCCACCGAGTTCGTCTGCAATGACTCACACGGGACGATGAACAACTTGGACCCAGCGGCGCTGGCCGGGCAGGCCAGCTACGTGTCCGGGCGGCACAAGCCGCTGTACATGATGCAGGGCCTGCAGGCCGGCGCCGACGTCGTGTTCATGATTGGCTACCATGGGTCCATCTCGGGCGAGAGCTCGGTGCTGTCGCACACCTATAACCCCGCGGTGATCTCGGCGGTCGAGCTGAACGGCGTGCCGGTCGGTGAAAGCGGGATCAACGCCCTGGTCGCGCTGGCCTGCCAGACGCCGGTCGGGCTGATCACCGGGGACAGGCAGACCATCGCCGAGGCCGATCCCTACCTGCCCGACGCCGAACGCGTGGTGGTGAAAGAGTCCCGCACCAGGTTCGCCGCGGCGAACCTGCATCCCGAGGTCGCTCGCGGCCTGATCGCCGACGGGGCACGGCGGGCGGTCCAGCGGGCGGCCGCCGAACCCTCGCAGGTGCGGGAGACCTCCGGCTCGCCGTCGCCCGGTTCTGAACGCACCGTGCTCGGGCTTCCGGCCATCGCGCTGCCCGCCACCCTGGTCGTGCACACCCAGACGGCAGACATGGCCGAGGTGGGGTCATGGGTGAAGGGGGCCGAACGGACCGGGGTGCGTGCGGTGACCATAACTGGCTCGGATCCGCTGGCGACGTTCCGGTCGTTCGTGGCGGTGACCTACATCACCCGGGTGGCCGAGGGGCGGTTAGGTCGGTGACCCGGCGGCGGCGCCGGTGGCCTGGTCCCGGTCCCAGCGGGCCAGGGTCGCATCCCAGTCGAGCGGGAGCGTCATGCCGCCTTCGGCCGTCTCGGCCGCCCAGTCCTGCACGGGCACCCGCCAGAGCACCTCGAATTCGATGCCGCTCGGGTCCTTCGCGTACAGGGACTTCGACACCCGGTGATCGCTCTCGCCCACCAGGGCGCCGGCCTGCACCAGCTTGGCCCGCGTGTCGACCAGATCCGCCAGCGTGCCGACCTCCCAGGCCAGGTGGTAGAGCCCGGGGTGTTCCGGCTGATCGGGGGCGCGACCGGTGCCGATCTCAAACAGGCCCAGGTCGTGATCGTTGGCTGAATCCGGCGCACGCAGGAACGCGGCGCGGCCGGGGATCTCCAGCCTGACCTCGAAGCCGAGGGTGGACCGGTAGAACTCGACGGTGCGCTCCAGACCATGCACGTACAGGACAGCATGGTTAAGGCGTCGGACGGCCATCTGCGCTTCCCTATCCGGCCGCGTGCTCGCTAACGAAGCTCGCGGCGACGGCGGAGCTCGCGGTACCGGCGTCGCTGCGACTCATCAAGCATCAGCCACGCTCCCGCCGGAGCCGCGATCGCGAGCACGATCAGCGCGAGCCCGATCTCCCAGGGAAGAGCCCAAAGCAGAATGAGACCGAGGACGATTCCGGCGATGCCCCACTTCATGTGCGGTGTCATGTTGACTCCGTTTCCTGACTTCCCGGGCCGGGGACCCCCAGACCGGCCCAGCTCCTTCTAGCTTATATGCCGCGGCGCATCCGGCGGATCCCGGCAGAGTCAAGCTTGGTGCGGAGTACGCTGCGGGGCATACGGGATCGTGACCGTGTGATGAGGTGTTTGTGACACTCCAGGGAGGGGCGCCTTGACGATCTGGATGCCGGTGGAGCCCGAGGCCAACCAACTGCTGACCCGCAGCCCGCTCGCCCTGCTCATCGCCATGCTGCTCGACCAGCAGGTGCCGCTCGAACGGGCCTTCAGCGCCCCGCTCGACCTGGTGCGCAGGCTCGGGCACGAGCCCACCGCCGCCGGACTGGCCGAATACGATCCCGATGCGCTGGCCGTCATCTTCGCCGAACGGCCCGCCCTGCACAGGTACCCCCGGGCGATGGCGGCCCGCGTGCAGGACCTGGCGCGGCTGATCGTCGAGCAGTACGACGGCGAAGCCTCGCGGGTGTGGTCCTCCGCCGGGTCGGGCGCCGACCTGCTCAAGCAGGTGGCGGCGCTGCCCGGGTTCGGAGCCCAGAAGGCGCAGATCTTCGTGGCCCTGCTTGGCAAGCAGCTCGGGGTGCGGCCGCCGGGGTGGCGGGAGGCGGCAGGACCGTTCGGTGTCGAGGGGTCGCACTATTCCGTGGCGGACATCACCGACGAGGAGTCTCTCACCCAGGTGCGCTCGTACAAGCAAGCCATGAAAGCCGCCGCCAAGGCCAAAGCCGCCCCCGCCTAGCGCTTGGGGCGGCGGAAGAGGCCGCCGCGGCGTGGTGGCGGGGTCAGGCGGCCTTGAGCCGGGCCTTGTTCGAGGCTTACCGCGGACACCCGGTCGAGGTGGTCAAAGGTCAGCGTGAGCTGGCCGCCCGCGGGCGCCTGGACCTGCCAGGAACCGTCGTCGGCCACGGCGACCTGGGCCCCGCGCTGATCAAGGTAGGCGCGGGTGGCCGGGCGGTGCGGCACAGGGAAGACCCCGAGGCTGCGGGTGATGATCCCGGACAACACGATGGCATCGGCCGGCCGCAGGGCCAGCTCCGGCGCGGTGACCAGGGTCAGCACGGCGGAGGTCTCGCCATGACCGAAGTAGTAGCCGTTGCCGCCGAGCAGCCCGCTGGCCACGGTCCCGAGCACGTGACCGTTGCGGACGTCGTCGACGGGAAAGCCTCGTTCGGTGAGTTCGGGCACATCGAGCTCGGTCCCGCGCTGACGAAGGGTGTTCGCGGCCGACAGGACCTCGCTGCCAAAGGGCAGGGAGGTGTTCGCCCACGCCCACAGCCAGGTGCCACCGGCCTCGGAGCCAAGCAGATCGCAGCGGGCGACCGGGCCGCTCGACCACTCGATCCGCCGGCTGGGGAAGTCCATGGCGAAGTCGCCGTCGTTGCCGACCCAGTCGCCGAGCCTTTCCTGGCGTTCCTGGCCAATGAACGCATAGGTGGTGAGCAGCTCGATGAGCGAGGTCACAGGGCCGCCCAGGCGGCCGGGCGGGCGGTCAAAGGCATCGTTTTCCGGCACATGGCGGCGAGAGTACCATCCGCCGGAGGCGGGCCACGGGCAAGGCGTACGTGCGTACCGATCGGCTGACGTCGTTGAAGGCACGGCGGTCATCGCGTGCCTGCAGCTAAGCGGGGTGCGCCGCCAAATCTGGCCCCGGCCCTCAAACCCGCGCCCGGCCGGGCGGTTATGTTGGGCGGGGAAGTATTACGCTGCCATGTAGCCACGGGTGAGGACGGATACGGGCCATCCGTCGTACAAAGAACGCGAGACTATGACCAGCCGCCAGCCGGGAACTGTGTCACCTGAGACTACGGGGCCACCGGAGACCACCGGAGACCCCGGGACGCCGGACGGCAGTGGGCAGGCGGCTTCCGGGACGGCGGCTTCCGGGACGGGCTGGCTGGTCCGGGTGCTGCCGCTGACGCTGCTGATCATCCTGGGACTGGCCGGCCTGCGCGGCGCGGTGGCGTCGCCTCGGTGGAACGGGCCCTGGCGGCGGGACGGGCTGGTCATCGGGCTCGCGCTCGAGCTGGTGCTGGCGACCCTGCTGGTGATCACGGCGAGGCGCCGGGCCGCCCGGGACCGGGCGGAGCTGGCCGGCGGCCCGGTCAACTCGGTCGCGGCCAAGCTGCGCGCCGTGCTGATCTTCGTGCTCAGCACGGGGATGGTGGCGGTGGCGGTGACCACGATCATCGGCTTGCACCTGCGCCTGTTCACCGTTAAACCCGGGCAGCGGCCGCCGCTCCCGAAGCCGGCTCAGGGGCCGCGGCCGCGGCCGCTGCCGACCGGATCGCCGGGTTCGGCGACCTTCCACTTCCCCGCGGCGATCCTGCTGTACGCCCTGCTCGTCGTGCTCCTCGTGGCCGCCGTGGTGATCAGCATCTGGTGGTCCAGGCGGTCCGGGCTGTCGCGGCCGGCCAGGGCCGTCGGCGTCATCGTGGAGGACTCGCAGGACCTGCGGGAGGCGGTGGAGTCGGGCCGGTCGGCGCTACAGGCTCTGGACGACGCCCGGGCCGCCATCATCGCCTGTTACCTGGCCATGGAAACGCACCTGGCCGAACGGGGCACCGCCAGGGCCGTCGCCGACACGCCTGACGAACTACTGGCCCGGGCCAGTGCCACCGGCCTGGTGCGCGGCACCGCCGCCACCAGGCTGACCGCGCTGTTCTACGAGGCCAGGTTCTCCAGCCACCCGCTGACCCGGCACCATCGTGACGCGGCCGCCCAGGCATTGGACGAACTGGCCGCCGAGCTGGCCGATCCTGAGCCAGCGCCGGCCGACCCCGCACCGGCGCAGAGCACGGGGTCAGCGTGACCGACGATCCCGCGGGCAGTGGAGGCGCCGACGGCACGGTGAGCCCCTGGCGCGGGACCAGACCGGAACTTGTCATCGCGGGCGTGCTGGTAGCCGCGACGGCGGTGGCGGGTTACGCCACGGCCGGCTGGCCTGGCCTTTCCGCGGTGGCGATCGTGACGGCGGCGATCGCGCTGCTCGTGCTGCGCGCGCTGCTGCCGCAGCTGACGCCGGAGGCGGCCAAGCAGGCCAAGGCGAAGCCGACGGCCCGGGCGCTGAGCGGTTACTCGCATCGCAGGTGGGTGGTGCGGACCGCGATGACCAGCCGGGGTTTCTACGACGCCGAACTCAGGCCGGTGCTCGAGCACCTGCTGGCCGCCCGGCTGGCCGAACGGCACAGCGTGAACCTCTACCAGGACCCGGCCGCCGCGCGGGCGCTGCTGTGCCGGAACTCGCGCGACGGCGACCTGTGGGCCTGGATCGACCCCGACCCCAAAACGACCCGCCCGAAGACCCCGCCGCGGGGCGCTCCCGAGCAACCGGGCATTCCCCGGCGCACGCTGTCGCGGCTCGTCGACCGATTGGAGCAGCTGTGACCATCCCGATGGGGACGACCGGACAGACCGCACAGGCGTGTACGGAGATCCTGGACGAGCTCGAGCGCGCGGTCGTCGGCCGCCGCCGGACCCTGGAGCTTGTCCTGATCGGCATCCTGGCTGGTGGCCATGTCCTGCTCGAAGACCTGCCCGGACTGGGCAAGACCCTCATCGCGCGTTCGTTCGCCCAGGTGCTCGGCCTGGACTTCGCCCGCATCCAGTTCACCCCTGACCTGCTGCCCTCGGACGTGGTCGGCGCCCCGCTGTACGATCAGCGGTCGGCCGACATGGTGTTCCGGCCCGGCCCGGTGTTCACCCAGCTGCTGCTGGCCGACGAGATCAACCGGACGCCGCCGAAGACCCAGGCGGCGCTGCTCGAGGCGATGGGCGAGGGCCAGGTGAGCGTGGACGGGCAGACCCGCAAGCTGCCCGAGCCGTTCATCGTGCTGGCCACGGACAACCCGATCGAGTACGAGGGCACCTACGAGCTGCCCGAGGCCCAGCTCGACCGGTTCCTGATGCGGCTGCGACTGGGCTACCTGACGGCCGGCGACGAGACGGACATGCTCAGGCGCCGGGTGGACCGCGCCCGCGAAGCCGTGAAGCTCAGCCCGGTGACCAGCCCGGACGGGCTGCTGGCCATGCGGAGGTCGGTGGAGGAGGTGGAGATCACCGCTGACCTGCTCGACTACATCGTGGCGATCGTCACCGCGACCAGGAAGGACCCGCAGGTCCAGGTGGGGGCCAGCCCGCGCGGCGGGCTTGCGCTTGTGCAGCTGGCCCGCGGCCAGGCGCTGCTCCGGCAGCGCGACTACGTGATTCCCGACGACATCAAGCAGGTCGCGGTGCCTGCCCTGGCGCACCGGATCACGCTGCGGCCCGAGCTGTGGGTCCGCCAGGTCTCCTCCGACGACGTGACGGCCAAGCTGCTCTCGTCCGTGCCGACCCCGAAAACCGACCCGGCCGGGCGGGCGGGCGGCCGTGACCAGGCCCGCGCGGTCACCACCTGATGTCCTTGATGCCGAACGGCCCTGGGCTCGACGGGCCCGGTCACGAACTCGAGCTGGGCTGGAGATCGTCGCGGCACGCGCGCCGCCTGCTCACGCTGGGCGTAGCCGGGGTGTTTATCGCCACGCTGGCCCGGCGCCCCGAGTTCGCCGGGGTGGCCGCCCCGGCGCTGCTGCTGCTCGCAGCCGGACGGGTGCAGCGGCGGCCGCCCCGGGTCACCGTGCGGGTCCGGCTGAGCTCCGGGCGGGCCTTCGAAGGTGAGCTGGTCGCGGTGGACCTGCTTGTGGCCGGGCACGGGGACGCCTACGTCCGGTGGACGCTGCACCCGGGCCTGGTCATCGACCCGGTCGGCGGCACCGCCGCCGACGGGACGCGGGCACGCTTCGTCATCTCCCCGGAACGCTGGGGGCGGCGGCCGGCCGGCACCGTGGACCTGGTGCTCCGTGACCGCTGGCGGCTGGCCGAGGGGCACGCGACCGTGACCTTGCCCAGGCTCGACTGCTACCCGGCCCCGGCAGACCAGCGGACCACGGTGGTGCTGCGGCGGCTGCCGAACCGGCTCGGCGAGCATCCGGCCCGGACCTCGGGCGAGGGCATCGAGTTCTTCGGGGTGCGCGAATACGTGCCGGGCGACCGCCAGCGCAGCATCAACTGGCCGGCCAGCACCCGGCGCGGCCGGCTGCAGGTGAACACCTTCGCCGCCGAGCGCTCCCAGGATGTGGTGCTGCTGGCCGACGCCACCTCCGACGTGGGCGTGCCCGGGTCATCGCCGCTCGACCTGGCGCTGCGCGGCGTGGCGGCCGCGGCCCGCGCGTATCTGGACGCCAGGGACCGGGTGGGCGTGATCACCTACCAGAGGGGCGGGGCGAGCTGGCTGGTGCCCGGCCTCGGCCGCCGGCAGGTGTACCGGATCATCGACTCGATGCTGGCCAGCGAGACGGGCGCCGCGCGCGGCGAGAGCTTCCGCCGGCTGCCGCGCGCGGCGCTGCCGCCCGGCGCGCTGGTCGTGGTGTTCAGCCCGCTGATCGACCAGCGTTTCGTGGAGGCGCTGCGGGACATGCGCGAGCGCGGCTTCACCATGCTGGTCGTCGACGTGCTCAACGCCGAGCCGCCGGACCGGCGGCGCAGCACGGACCGGATGGCGCGGCGGATCTGGCGGATGGAGCAGGAGGCGATCAGGTTCTCGCTGCGCGAACTCGGCGTCCCCGTCGTGCACTGGGACGGCGTGCAATCCTTGGACCTGCCGCTGGCCGGCCACACCCGGCGCCCGCTGGCGGCCCGGCGGTGACCGGCCGCGCTGGTTTCCTGACCCGCGCTGGTTTCCTGACCCGCGCTTGGCGCGCCGGTGCCGCCCGCGGGACCGGCAGCATGGCCGGGGCGGCCCTGACCGGGGCGGCCTGCCTGGCGTGGGCGGCCGCGCCGCTGCCGCGTCGGGGCTGGGCGAGTTTCGCGTTGTTCCTGGCGATCGCCGGGGTGGCCGCGGGCGTGCTGCGGCTGGCTCTGGCGGCCGTGCCGGTGCCGGAAGACAGCTACCTGCTGTCATGGCCGCTGCGCGCCTGGCTCAGGTTTGGCGAGACCCTCCGCCAGGTGCCATGGGAGGAAGGCGCGCTGGTCGCCATCTTGTGGCTGGAGGTGCTGCACCCGGCCCGGCCGTGGCACACGGCGGTGCTAGGCGCCGGGCTGACCGCCTACCTGCTGACCACGCACCTATGTGAATCGTCTGCCTCCGCCGGTGCGCTGACACCGCAGACCCGGGTGCTGGCCATCGGCGCCGGGCTGCTCGCGCTGGGCACGGGGGCGGGAATGCTGCCCGCGCTCGGCCCGGGGGCCGGCTCGGCGCTGCTGCGGTTGCTCGCGGCGGCCGCGCTGATCGCCGCGGCCGGCCTGGTGCTGCCCCACGTCGCCCGCGGGGACGCCCCCGACCCCGGGCCGCCACGCCGGCCATGACCGAGGGCGCTCGTCTCCGCGCCGGCCACCACACCCAGCTCGGTCGCCCCGGCCGCCCCGTCCTGCACACCCGTGTTGCCCGGCTCCCGCCCGCGAACCACAACGATGGTCCATCGGGGTGGTTCCCGCAACAACAATGGGCCATCGTCGTGGTAGGGCTAGGGTTCGCCGGGCCCCGGGGCGGGGGACGAGCTTGCGGGGATATACAAAGGGGGGAGGCAATACGGCGGGGTTCCCTGGAGCGTGACGGCTTACGGAGGGGCTGGCCGGGCGGGAAGATAGGCCAGGTAGGAAGAATAGGGCACGCGTACTAACAGGAGGGCAGAGCCGATGGCGGAGATCGTCCGGGCCGGGCTGATCCAGCAGCGCTGGACCGGGGACAAGGATTCGATGATCGCGGCGGCGGTGAGCCACATCCAGACGGCCGCCTCAGCCGGCGCGCAGGTGGTCTGTCTTCAGGAACTCTTCTACGGGCCTTACTTCTGCCAGGTGCAGGACGCCGACTACTACTCCTACACCGAGGCCATCCCGGACGGGCCGACCACCCGGCTGCTGCAGGACGTGGCCCGCCAGCACGGCATCGTGATCATCGCGCCGATGTACGAGGAAGAGCACCCGGGGATCTACTACAACACCGCCGCGGTCATCGACGCGGACGGAAGCTACCTGGGCAAATACCGCAAGACCCACCTGCCTCAGGTCAAAGGGTTCTGGGAGAAGTTCTACTTCAGGCCGGGCAACCTGGGCTACCCGACCTTCGACACCGCGGTCGGCCGGATCGGCGTGTACATCTGCTACGACAGGCACTTCCCCGAGGGCTGGCGCGCGCTCGGCCTGGCCGGTGCGCGGATCGTGTTCAACCCGTCGGCTACCAGCCGCGGCCTGTCCGCCTACCTGTGGAAACTCGAGCAGCCCGCCGCCGCGGTGGCCAACGAATACTTCATCGGCGCGATCAACCGGGTCGGCGTGGAGCCGCTCGGCGACAACGATTTCTACGGCCAGACCTACTTCGCCGACCCGCGTGGCCAACTGGTCGGCGAGTCCGCGAGCGACGAGGCGGACGAGGTGCTCGTGCGCGACCTGGACATGGACCTGCTGACCGAGGTCCGCGACCTGTGGCAGTTCTACCGGGACCGCAGGCCCGACGCCTACCAGTCGCTGGTCCAGCCATGAGCACCATCCTGATCAGCGGCGGGACAGTGGTGACGGCGTCGGGGACGCTGGACGCCGATGTACTCGTGGCCGGAGAGAAAATAGCGGCGGTATTGGCGCGAGAGGTTACCGGGGCGGGCGGGGCTTCCGGGGCGGGCGGGGCTTCCGGGGCGGGCGGGGCTTCCGGGGCGGGCGAGGCTGGGGGGGTTGGTGAGGCGCCGGCGGCGGGGGCGGCGGACCGGGTTATTGATGCGACGGGGAAGTATGTGCTGCCGGGCGGGATCGACGTGCATACGCACATGGAGATGCCGTTTGGCGGGACGTTTTCCGCGGACACGTTCGAGACGGGGACCCGGGCCGCGGCGTGGGGCGGTACCACCACGATCGTCGATTTCGCGGTCCAGGCTAAGGGCACCTCGCTGCTGGCCACGCTGGACAAGTGGCACGGCAAGGCGGACGGCAACTGCGCGGTTGACTACGGCTTCCACATGATCGTCTCCGACGTCAACGACTCGACGCTGAAGGAGATGGACGCCTGCATCTCGGCCGGGGTGAACAGCTTCAAGATGTTCATGGCCTACCCCGGTGTGTTCTACGCCACCGACGGAGAGATCCTGCTCGCCATGCAGCAGGCGGCCCGCTCCGGCGGCACCGTGATGATGCACGCGGAGAACGGCATCGCCATCGACCAGCTGGTCGCGCAGGCGATCGCGGCCGGCCGGACGGAGCCGGTAAACCACGGCCTGACCCGGCCGCCGGAGCTGGAGGGCGAGGCGACCTCGCGGGCGATCACGCTGGCCCAGGTGGCGAACTGCCCGCTGTACATCGTGCACCTGTCTGCCTCGCAGGCCCTGGCGGCGGTCGCTCAGGCCAGGGACAACGGGCAGAACGTGTTCGCCGAGACCTGCCCGCAGTACCTGTTCCTGTCCCTGGACGACCTGGCCCGGCCGGATTTCGAAGGGGCGAAGTTCGTCGCCTCGCCGCCGCTTCGGCCGAAGGAGCATCAGGACTCGCTGTGGCGGGGCCTGCGGACCAACGACCTGTCGGTGGTGTCGACGGACCACTGCCCGTTCTGCTTCAAGGACCAGAAGGAACTGGGCCGGGGCGACTTCTCCAAGATCCCGAACGGGATGCCTGGCGTCGAGCACCGGATGGACCTGCTGCACGCCGGGGTGGCCGCGGGCCAGCTCACGCTGCCGCGCTGGGTGGAGGTGGCCTCGACCACGCCGGCCCGGATGTTCGGCCTGTACCCGCGCAAGGGCGTGATCGCGGCCGGCTCGGACGCCGACATCGTCATCTACGACCCGGCCGCGCGGCAGACGCTGTCGGCGGCGACCCACCACATGAACGTGGACTACTCCGCGTATGAGGGCATGGAGATCACCGGCCGGGTGGTGACCACCTTGTCCCGCGGGCGGCCGGTCATCGACGAGGGCACCTATACCGGCCGCGCCGGGCACGGGACGTTCCTGGCCCGCGGGCTGAATCAGTACCTGGTGTAGGGCACGAAGCACAGTTCGTTCGGGAGAAAATATGGATTTCGGGGTGGTGCTGCAGACGAACCCGCCGGCCAGCGGCGTGGTCGCGATGATGCAGCGGGCCGAGGAGGCCGGCTTTTCCTACGGCTGGACGTGGGACTCGCACGTGCTCTGGCAGGAACCGTTCGTGATCTACTCGCGCATCCTGGCCGCGACCACCGCGATGACCGTGGGCCCGATGGTGACCAACCCGGGCACCAGGGACTGGTCGGTGATCGCGTCGCTGTTCGCCACGCTGAACGACATGTACGGCAACCGGACCGTGTGCGGCATCGGCCGCGGCGACTCGGCCCGGCGGGTCATCGGCCAGTCGCCGATGACGCTGGCCACCCTGTCGGCCGCGATGACCGTGATCAAGGGCCTGGCCGAGGGGCGCGAGGTCATGCTGCACGACCAGCCCCTGCGGATCCCGTGGGTACGCGACGGCAAGCTGGAGATCTGGATGGCCGCCTACGGCCCCAAGGCGCTCAAGCTCACCGGCGAGCAGGCCGACGGTTTCATCCTGCAGACCGCCGACCCGGACATCGCGCGCTGGACCATCGGCGCGGTGAGGTCGGCGGCGCAAGCGGCCGGGCGGGATCCTGACGCGATCACCATCTGCGTCGCGGCGCCCGGGTACGCCGGGCCTGACCTGGCGCATCAGCGGGAACAGCTACGGTGGTTCGGCGGCATGGTGGGCAATCACGTGGCCGACCTGGTCGCCAGGTACGGCACCGACGGGCCGGTCCCCCGAGCGCTGACCGACTACATCGCCGGGCGGCAGGGCTACGACTACGCCCACCACGGCAAGGCGGACAACCCGACCGTGGACTTCGTGCCGGACGAGATCGTGGACCGGTTCTGCCTGCTCGGCCCGGCCGCCGCACACGTGGACCGGCTGCGCGAGCTGGCCGGGATCGGGGTCGATCAGTTCGCCCTGTACCTGATGCACGACGAGGAGGAAAAGACGCTCGCCGCCTACCGGGACGAGATCATCCCCGCGCTGCGCTGACCCTCACCGAGCCGACGCTGTCGGTCGTCCCGCCGCTGGCCGCGTTGCTGGCCGTGGGCGTGACCGAGGGCGCCGGCACCAGGCCCTCGACCTTGGGCAGGGCCTGCTGGTCGGCCAGGGCGATGGCCAGCTCGCCGGCCGCCGTCGGGTGCAGCGGCGCCGGATCTCCCGGGCCCTGCACGTAGGGATCGGCCGTGCACAGCTCGTGGCCAGCGAACAGCGGGTCGGTGACGCCGAACCCGAACGTCTGCGCCCCCTGAGCCAGCACGGCGTTCAGCTGGCCCAGCCGGGACAGCAGTACCTTCTCCTTGGCGGCGGTGATGCCGTACCTGCGCAGGCAGCCGATAGCGGTGCCGAACGGCGAGTAGTACTGGTTGACCAGCACCGCGGGATGGCCGGAGAGCTGATCCAGGTCACCGAGGAGCTGGTAGTAGCTGCTGGTGAAGGCGCTGAGCTCGGAGCTGAAGTAGGCCGAGGACACCTTGTCGTTGCAGACCGCGCTGGCCACGCACAGCCGCGTCATGATCGACCACTGGACGTCGTCCGCGCCGACGCTGACGATGACCACCTTGGCGTGGGTGGCTTGCTGGGCCTCGATCAGCTGGGGCGGTGCCACCTGCCCGTCGTTCAGGACCTGGACGCCGAGCAGGCCGTTGCCCACGGTGGCGCCGCTACAGGCCAGGTTCAGCACCTTCCAGTTGTTCACCGCGGCCAGGTCGGCCGCGTAGGCATCGCTGCTGCGTCCGCAGGCCCGGTCCAGGGCAGTGGCGTTGGCGGCGATCGGGTTGCCGACGGCGGCGGCGGTCGAATCTCCGATCACGACCGCCTGCACGCTGGTCAGCGGGTGGTTCACGGTTTGCGGCAGCACCACGATCGGATCGGCGCCGACCAGGTCATCGAGGGTCTTGACGCTGCGCAGCACGCCCGGTGTGCTTGACGCGGTGAGCAGGATGCCGCCGACGTTCACCGCGCAGACCACAACCAGGCCCACGATCACCGTCCTGGCCATCTTCGGGTGCGATTGCCTGCGGATGCCGGCCACCGCGACCAGCCCGACGACGGCGAAGCCGGCCGCGATGAGCGTCTCCCACTCGAAGTAACGCGTCCAGCCCTGGGCGAGCTGCTGGCTGAGGTTCAGCTCAAGCTTGCGCGGGGTGTCCGAGCGCAGCAGCTGGGACACCTGCGGGCCGATGGTGATGTGGGTGAGCTGGAGCCGGGGTCTTATCGGGCCGGCGAACTGCGGTCTGGTCGGCATCACCTGACCGAACAGGTCGAGCTCGCCAGGTCCGGACCAGCTGAGCGAGGGAACCGCCGCGCCGACCTGGGCGCTCTGGCCGGCCGCGGACACCGTCTGCAGCGGCGCGACCTGCAGCGCCAGCCAGATCGAGCCGGCCGTGATGATAAGGAAAGTGACGACATAGAAAGCCGCGGTCCTGGTCAGACGCAGGAATGAAGAGATTGAGCACTCCCCCGTTGGTGATGGACTCGCTTCTTTTACGCTACCCCGTGTCCGGCTGATGGCAACATGTCACGGCTTTCGGTCAGAGAGCTTGCTTGCGCTCGAGGTAGTTCAGCGCGACCCAGCCCACGGGAACGGGGAGCCAGAAGGTCAGCAACCGGAACAGCAGCACCGCGCTGACCGCGACCGCGCTCGGCAGGCCCGCGACGGTGGTGAGCTCGGCGATCAGCGCCGTCTCCACCGTGCCCAGCCCGCCGGGCGTGGGAATGACGGAGCCGAGCACGATCCCGGTCAGGTACACCACGGCGATGCTCGCGATCGACGGTACCGACCTGTCGAACGCCTGCACGCACGCGGCCAGGCACAAGATGTACGCCGCGCTCAGCAGCAGCGCACCGCCGATACCCTCGGCGAGCTTGCGCGGATGCTGCGCCACCTCGAGCAGCTGCGGCAGCACCTGGCCGAGCAACGGTGACACGCGGGCGCGCAGCAGCCGCCGCCCGGCGGGGACGGCAAGAACCGCGAGCGCGATGACGACGAGCCCGGCCAGCACGAAATAGGCCCAGGGCGGCGGCTTGAGCGATCTCTTCGCCGTGGTGCCCGCGCCCACGATCGCGGCGAACACGACGAGCAGCAGGACGTGCAGGACGAAGGCCGCCACCTGGGCCACACCGACGCTGGCCGCCGCGACCGGGGCGGGAATCTTCTTGCGCTGCAGGTAACGGACGTTCAGCGCGGCCCCGCCGACGGCGGCCGGGGTCACCAGCGTGACGAACGATCCGGCCAGCTGCACGAGCAGGGTGCGGAGGAAGCCCAGCCGTTCGGCGACGAAGCCGGACAGCGACATCGCGGCACCCACGTAGGTGGCCGCGGACAGGGCCAGCGCCGCGATGCCCCAGCGCCAGTCCGCCGAGCGCAGCACGTTCCCCAGGCTGGCCCGCTCGAGCTCACCAGCTAGCAAGTAGGCGGCGACCACGCTCGCGACCATCGTCAGCAGGGTGCGCAGCCGGATACGCTCCAGCCGGACGGGAACCGCTTCGCCCCCCGGCACCGCCGCGAGCAGCCGCTTGCGCAGAGCGGGCAGGACGTCCCGCCGGTGGCGAAGCGCCGCCCGGGTGGAACGAGCGAGCGCGACTGGTTGCAGCAGGGACACCACGGCCACAAGTTCGTCGGGATCGGCCTTCTCGATGGCCAGCTCGGCAGCCCGGTCCGCCCCGACGTACAGCGCCAGCTCCGCCAGCAGCTGGGTCACGTCCAGGCGGACCTGCAGATCGGTCGCGGCCACGTCGCCGTTGCCCGGGTCGAGCAGCATGGCCTCGCCGTCGTCGGTGAACAGGATCCGGTCCGCGGTGAGCCCGCGGTGGGTGACCCGGTGGGCGTGCAGCTGGCCCATCGCGACCCATATCTGCCTGAGCTCGGCGTCGGAGCAGCCGGAATCGCGCTGGGCCAGCGTGGTGCCCGCGTGGTGCTCGTAGGCCAGCACGGCGGCCTCGGGGCCGACCCGGACCAGGGCGCGCAACCGGGGGGTGGGCGCGCCCGCGTCCTCGGCCGCGTAGGACAGCAGCGCCCGGCGCTCGACCACGCGGTCCACGGACAGCGGGGCGTTGCGTGACACCTGGCCGAGCAGCCGGACCGAGCGGTAGATCCGGTAGATCGCCCCGGCCGCCTGCTGGTCCCAGTCGTACACCACGACGTCCAGGTTTCCCGTCTCCGTCGTCAGCGCGTAGTGGCGGGACCCGGCGCTAGCTTGCCGGGCTGGCCCGGCTGGCCCGGCTGGCCCGGCTCGCTCGTCCGGGCGGACCCGCCGGATGGCGGTCACCGGCACGCCCGTGGCGGCCAGCGCCGCCGCGATCTCGCGGCCGCCGGGCCGCTGCGAGGTGGATCCGGCGACGTACCTGACCGCGAGGCCGATCGCGCGGCCCCCGATCAGCGTGATCAGCAGGGTCAAGACGGTGGTGTGCAGCGCCCCGACGTGCACGACCGCGTACACGCCGACGGCGGTCCACAGGGCGTTGCGCCAGGATCGGCGTCCGACCAGGCTGATCATGGTGGCGTACGCGGCCAGCCCCGCCAGGTAAGGGTCGAGCGCGGCCACGTGGCTGGCCCCGGGACGGGACATGATGATCGCGTCGTAGAGCTGGGTGGCCACGCCGTGCTTGAGCACGACGTCGATGACCGCGGTCACCACGCCGGCCAGCAGGCCCGTCGCCACCGCTTCGGCCAGCCGTCGCGGCTGGCGCCTGACCAGCAACTGGACGGCCAGCCCGATGGGCAAGATAAACAAGGCGAACAGGGCGACCTTCGGCGCCAGCGTCAGCAGCGCCTGCGGCAGCCGCCGGCTCGCGCCCACGATGTCGGTCTCCACCCCGACCGTGGTCGCGCTGGCCTCGATCCCGGCCAGCGCCAGCGCGACGATCTCGACGCTGGACAGCGTGCAGCGCAGCAAGTCGACTGGCTTGCGGATACGGCGCTCGAGCTGATCGGCGACCTCGATCTCGCCCGGCTGCGATGGCGTCACCGGTAGATCGTTTCACCTGGCTGCCTGGGGGCATAGCCGTGGGGCGCCGGCAAGACACAGCGCGGGCGCCGCGGGAACCTGGTCGGGTGGCTCTTGCGTTCCGGCTTGTTAAGTCTATAACTCTGATCGCAATACTTGACTTTTATCGCGCCCGGATGGAAACCTGAAGGTGCGGTCGCATGCTCAGCTGAGGGGAGTTTTCCATGCCAACGGATGCGGCCTGCGGCGGCATCACCGCGGCGCGCGCCCCGGCCCCTACCCCAGCCCCTACCCCGGCCGGGCCTGCCGGGAGGGAGGTCTCGGCCGCTGAGTTCCGGGAGGCGATGGGGCACTTCGCGACGGGGGTGACGGTCGTGACCTCTGTCGACGCCGCCGGCCAGCCGGTGGGGACCACCGCCAACGCGGTCACGTCGCTGTCGCTCGACCCGCCGCTCGTCATCGTCTGCTTCGACCTGGACAGCGTGACCTTGCAGGCGATCCGCGGCCACGGCGCGTTCGTGGTGAACGTGCTCGCGGCGCCGCAGCAGCACCTGTCGAAGAACTTCGCCCGCCGTGGACTCGCGGCGGGCTGGGACGGGATCCAGCACCGGCGCGGGCCGACCGGCAGCCCCCGGCTGGAGGATGTCCTCGCGGTGCTCGAGTGCACCGTCGAGCACGCGCTGCCCGGCGGCGATCACGAGATCATCGTCGGCCGGGTCCGGCACGTGGAGACCAGCGCCAACCCCAACGGCCCGCTGGTGTACTTTCGCGGCACCTACGCGTCCCTCACCGAACAGGACCTCCCCGCCTGCGGCTAGCCGAAGAGCAGGTCGCCGATCCAGAATCGACCCATAGAGCAGGGACCTCCCACCTCAGTCCCGGGTGAAGACCGCGTGGATCGTGATGGTGTTATGCACGGACGACATGCCGAGCTGGTTCCAGGTCAGACCGTACTGCGACCGGTCCACCTCGACCGCGGCGTCGAGCGCCACGGCACCGCCGGAGACCGGGGCGGCGGCCGCGGTGAAGGTGACCGGGTTGGTCCGGTCCCGGACGGTGAGAGTTCCCTCGACGGTCACGCCATCGGCCGCGGGCGTGAGCTTGGCCACGGCGAAGATGATCGATGGGTGCTCCTCGGCGAGGAAGAAATCCTTCGAGCGCAGGTGCTTATCGCGCCGGGGGTTCTTGGTGTCTACCGACGCGGCCGCCACCGTGACCTGACCGGTGACGTCCCCCGCCGGCGAGACGGTCCCGGCGCCTTCCACCTGCGTGAACGTGCCCTTGACCGGGACCAGGCCCCACATGCTCTTGGACTTCAGCGCGACGGTGGACCGCGCCTGGTCAAGGGTCCAGTTACCGGCCAGCGAGCCGTCGGCCAGTTGCGCGGCCAGGGTTGTCTGGGGCAAGGGGACGGTCATAACAAGTCCTTCCGGTGAGTTTTCAGGCTGCCTGGGCAAATAGTTTGGATATCCGAACCATATAGACCGGACCTGGGTAACCGCAGCTGTGCCATGGTGACGGACGTGTGCCTGGTCAGATCCACCGCTTGATGGGGCGTAAGGAGCAGGCCGAGTTCTTCGATGAACCGGCGCTGGGTGTCGGGCGGCCAGCTCAGGAACGTCGCCCTGGTGGTTTCCAGGGCGACGACGCCGGCCGCGGGCAGGATGGCACGCTGCCTGTCCGTCAGGCAGGCGGGGATCCCGAACAGGCCGGTGGCGGCGATGACATCGCCGGGGCGCCGCTCCCAGGCACCGCCGCTGTCACCATGCGTGACCCACAGGGCGTCCAGGGCCGCGCCGAGCGGATCGTCGTAGTGTTCTTCCGTGCCGAGCAGGGCGAGCCAGCCGCCCGGCCGCAGCAGCCGGGCGGACTTGCTGAACGCGATCTCAGGATCGATCCAGTGGAACGCGGCGCCGGAGATGACCAGGTCGAAGGTGGCGTCGGCGGCGGACAGATCCTCGAACGAGGTGACACAGAACGAGACTTCCGGGCCGGCCAGGCGCCGCCGGGCCGCAGCGATCATGGATGCGCCGATGTCGATCGCGGTCAGCCGGAACCCGGAGGCGGCCAGCCGCTCGGTGAGCTGGCCGGTCCCGCAGCCGACTTCCAGGATCGCCGCGCCCGGGCCGAGCCCGGCGGTCACGGTGACGAACTCCGCCACGTGCGCCGGATACCCGGGACGGGACGCCTCATACCGCCCGGCGATTCCGTCGAACAGGGCGCGCTGGTAGCGCCGCTTATCCCGGTCCCGCTCGGACTCGGTTCCGGTAGTCACGAACCGGTCAGGGCGCGGCGGATCAAGGGGACGGCGGCTTTTGCCCACGCGGCGATGGCCGCGTCCAGGGTGGCGAATTCGGGCTCGGTGACGTACAGCCCGCGAGCGGGGACGGTGGCGCCGAGTTCGACCAGGACGGGGCGCAGGTGGACCTCGACCGCCAGCAGGTGGCCGGGCCAGCCGCCGGTCATGACGGGAACCGCGACGGTACCGGCCAGGCCGTTGCTGCCGTAGCGGTCGAGGAAGGCCTTGAGCATGCCGGTGTAGGAGGCCTTATAGGTCGGCGAGGCGACGATGACGATGTCGGCGGCGGCGACCTCGGCGCTCAGCCGGGATAGTTCGGCGGCGGACGGCTCGAACAGCATCGAGGCGTGCTCGGCCAGGTCGATGACCAGGTAGCCCGGCGGGGCTGGGGCATGGACCGGCGGGGGGCTGGGCGGCGGGGCTGGCTGGCCGATGTTGTTCAGCTCCGCGGCCAGGGTGTCGGCCACGGCCAGGGCAACGCCCTGAGTGCGGGACCCTGGCTTGGGGTTGCCGGTGACCACAGCGATCCGCACGCGCCAGCCTCCATTCGGGTGAGGTTCGTCGATGGATGTGTTACCACGGATCGTTCGGAATAAAAGTCTTTCTCAGGAGGCGGCGGCCGGTTCGCTGCGGAGATCAGCCGCGGGCCCGGAGGTCGGGGCGAACGGGGTGGCGTTCACGGTCGCATCGACGCTGTCCGGCGCCGGGTGGGTCCACAGGCCGCGCGAGCGCAGGATAGGCAGGACGCCCTCACCGAACCAGTACGCCTCCTCCAGGTGCGGGTAGCCGGACAGGATGAACTCAGACAGGCCGAGCCGGGCGTACTCCTCGATCCGGTCGGCGACCTCGGTGTGGCTGCCGACCAGCGCCGTCCCGGCGCCGCCGCGGAGCAGCCCGACACCGGCCCACAGGTTCGGCGAGACCTCGAGGTTGTCCGGTGAGCCGCCGTGCAGTTCGCGCATCCGGCGCTGGCCCTCGGACTGGCTGTGCCCGAGCCCCTCCTGCACCTTGCGGATCATCGCCTCGTCGACGCCATCGATCAGCCGCCTGGCCTGCCGCCAGGCCTCCTCAGCGGTGTCCCGGCTGATGACGTGCAGCCGGATGCCGTAGCGCAGCGTGCGTCCCGCTTCGCGGGCCAGGCCGTCCATCCAGCGCAGCTTATGGTTAACGGCCTCGGGCGGCTCGCCCCAGGTCAGGTAGACATCGGTGTACCTGGCCGCGACCGGGCCCGCGGGGGCGCTCGATCCGCCGAAGTACAGCTCGGGCACCGGGTCGGGCACGCGGGCCAGCCGCGCGCCCGCCACCCGCAGGTGCTCGCCGTCGTGGCTCACGGTCTCGCCGCGCCACAGCCGGATCACGATGTCCAGGAACTCGGCGCACCGCGCGTACCGCTGCGTCTTGTCCAGGAAGTCGCCGTAAGCCTGCTGCTCGGTGGCCTCGCCCCCAGTGACCACGTTGAGCAGCAGCCGGCCACCGGAGTGCCGCTGGAAGGTGGCGGCCATCTGGGCGGACAGCGTCGGCGAGATCAGGCCAGGGCGAAACGCCACCAGGAACTTCAGCCGCTCGGTGACCTCGGTGAGCATCGCGGTCACCAGCCAGGCGTCCTCGCACCACGCGCCGGTCGGGGTGAGGGCGGCCTCGAAGCCGAGCTGTTCGGCGGTGCGGGCGACCTGACCTAGGTAGGCCAGGGTTGCGGGCCGGATGGTGCCCGCCGTCCCGGTGGCGACACCATGGCCACCGCCGACGATGTCCCGGCCGTCGCCGTTGGTCGGGAGAAACCAGTGGAAGCGCAGTGACATCGTCCTTCCCTTCATGCCTGTCGTGCCCTGTCGTGCCTGTCGTGCTCGTCATGCTCCAGGGACCGATCGTACCGCTGGCCGGATGCATAACTTTATAATTCCGATCGATTTAATGTACATAGCGGCGGATCGCGGTAGCGGTTTCGTAGACGGGCCGCGGCGCGTATCGTCCGGGACATGAGGCCATCGGAGATACGCCGCTTGATCAAGATGAAGCCGGTCGAGCTCGACGGTACCCGCAGACGGCTGTCGGCCTGCCACGACATCGGTGACCTGCGGGCCACGGCGCGCCGGCTGATACCGCGGCCGGTCTTCGATTACGTCGACGGCGGCGCTGACGAGGAACTGTCGGTGGCGGCGAACAGCCGGGCGTTGCGGCGGTGGCGGTTCCGGCCCCGGGCGCTGGCCGACATCACCGCGGTGGACACCACCGCGCGCGTGCTCGACCGGGTACAGCCACTGCCGCTTGTGCTCGCCCCGACCGGGTACACGCGGATGATGCACCCGGCGGGCGAGATCGGGGCGGCGAGATCGGCGCAGCGGCACGGGCTTGCGTACACGCTGTCGACGATGGCCACGACCACCATCGAAGATGTTGCCCACGCCGCCCAGCCCGATCTGTGGTTCCAGCTCTACATCCTCAAGGACCGCGGGCTGACCAAGGAACTAGTCGACCGGGCCGCCACGGCCGGGTACCGGGTGCTCGTCGTCACCGTCGATACGACCGTCACCGGGCACCGGACCAGGGACGCCAGGAACGGGCTCATCATCCCGCCCGAGCTCACCGTGCGCACGCTGGCCAGCATCGCGACCCGGCCCGGCTACTGGACCCGGATGCTGCGCCACGACGCCATCGACTTCGCCAACTTCGCCGGGCTCGCCACGGTAACCATCCAGGAAACCAGCGCGAAGTTCAGCTCGACCATCGGCTGGGACGACATCGCGGAACTGCGGGAGCGCTGGCCGGGGAAGCTGGTCATCAAGGGCCCGCTGTCCCCCGCGGACGCGCTTCGTGCGGTGTCGGCGGGGGTGGACGGGTTCCAGCTGTCCAACCACGGCGGCCGCCAGCTCGACCGGGTGGTGCCACCCGTCGAGCTGATCGCCCCCGTCCGCGACGCGGTGGGGCCGGAGGTGACGGTGCTGCTTGATTCTGGGGTCAGGCACGGGGCCGACATCGCGGTCGCGCTGGCCCTGGGCGCGGATGGCTGCGGGATCGGCCGCGCCTACCTCTACGGGCTGATGGCCGGCGGCGAAGCGGGCGTGGACAAGGCCCTCGACATCCTCGCCGACCAGTTCGCCAGGACCCTGCAGTTGCTCGGCGTGCGATCGGTCAGCGAGCTGCGGACCGCAGGCCGCGAGCTGCTGATGCTGCCGTGATCTCAGGGGGGGTGCCGTAACCTCAACCGGACGCCGTGATCTCGGGCGGGCGCCTAGTCGGCTTCGCGCTGGCCTCACTGGTGCTGATCGTCATCCCCGGGCCGGGAGTGATGTTCGTAGTGGGCCGGGCGCTGGCCCACGGCCGGCGCACCGCGCTGGTCACCGCCTGCGGCCACGCCATGGGAAGCTTCGGGGTGGCGGCGTGCGTGGCGGTCGGCCTGGGTGCGCTGCTCCAGCGGTCGGCCCAGGCGTTCGTGATCGTCAAGGGGGCCGGCGCGCTGTACCTGGTCTGGCTCGGCATCTACGCGATCCGCCACCGCGGGTCCCTGGCCGGGACATTTACGTCGGCCTCGGGACCACAGGACGGCTGGCGCGCGCTGCGGGACGGCGCCGTCGTAGGCCTCACCAACCCCAAGGGCTACGTCTTGTTCGGCGCGATCCTGCCTCAGTTCGTGGACCGCGCGGCCGGGCACGTGCCGGCTCAGATGCTGGTGCTGGCGCTGGTTTCCGTGACGATCGGCGCGATCTCTGACTGCTCCTGGGGGTTCGCGGCCAGCGCGGTGCGAACCTGGTTCGCCCGGTCACCGCGGCGGTTCGAGCTGGTCGGCGGCACGGGCGGCCTCGCCATGATCGGCGTCGGCATCACTGTCGCCCTCACCGGCCGCCACACCTGACGCGGTCGCCCCGCTGCCGCGGGCGCCGGGCGCCCGCGGCGGCGGGGTGGGGAGTTGGCGGGGAGGCCGAGCGGGGGGCGGGTTAGTGGTAGGGGTGGTGGGGGATGGGGGCGTCGTTGAGCTGCTGGTCGATGTCGACGAGGATCGCGTCGCCTTCTACCTTGCAGGCGTAGACGGGCAGGGAGGGCACCTCGGGAATGCCGACCGAGGCGCCGGTGGTCAGGTCGAAACGGGAGTTGTGCGACGCGCAGACCAAGGTGTCGTCATCTTGCACGGTGCCCTCGTGCAGCGGCTGCTGCTGGTGGGTGCAGGTGTTGTGCACGGCTCGAACGTCCTCGCCGTCCAGGCGGACCAGGCAGATCGGCTCCTTCAGCCCTTCGACGAACAGGGTCTCACCCTCATCCAGGTCATCGATGTTGGCGACGATGACAAAGGCCATGACTATTTCCTTCCGTTGACGGGTCGGCGAGGGGCGGGCTGGTTACCGCGCACCTCGATCCAGCCGTTGCGGGCCCGGGTGCGTATCACGGGCTGCGGCTGATGCGACGGGCCGCGGCGGACGGAGCCGTCGGCCAGGCAGTACTGCGACCCGTGCAGCGGGCAGGTCACGGTCAGGCCCTCGACCGTGCCCCGGCTGAGCAGGCCAGCGGCGTGGCTGCACAGGTTGTCGAGCGCGTAGAGGGTGCCGTCGTGCCGGTACAGCAGGATCTGCCGTCCGTCAGCCTGCACCCCGGTGGGCACGTCGTCCGGCAGCTCGGCTTCCTCGATCACCCGGACCCAGCGTCGCGGCCCGTCGGCTCCGGCCACCCGGCTGACCATCACCGCCTTGGCGAACACCAGGTGACCGCCGAGGTAGGCGGCGGCGCCCGTGACCGCCAGGCTGGCCACGGCGAGCCCGCGGGCCGTGTTCCTGTGACCGGCCAGCCGGGCGGCCAGCGACATGCCCTGCAGGCCGAGAGCCCCCGTATTGAGCACCCCGTGGAACAAGCCGAGCCGGCGGTCCTCGTCGTCGCTGACGGTCCAGTCGACCACGCCGGTGGCGGCGGTCGCGACCGCGGCCGCGATGCCGGCCGCGCTGAACAGGGCGGCCGGGTCGATTCCGTCCCCGGGAGCCCGGTCGCGACCGGTGACGTCCACGATCACGACGCTGGTCCACAGCCCGATCGGCAGGTCGGACAGGGCCGGGTGCAGCGGGTGGCCGAGCCACCGGCCGCCGTGCATCAGCTCGAGGACCGGGTTGTCCTGGTGCCTTTCGCGCCACGGCCCGAGCACGGCGGTCAGCCGGTCGTTCAGCGTGCGGATCCAGCTCCACCGGTCGATGGCCGCGACCACGTCATGGTGCAAGTTCTCTACCCGGGCCGCCGCGAGGGCGGGCCCGGCGGGCTGGCGGGCTGACGATGAGCCGCCGTCCTGGTCGGTGCCTGCTGACATGAAGTCCTCCGCGGTGAGATCAGCGGGTGCTCGATCCGGGCAGATCCTCCAACGGCGCCGACCCGCTGTGTCCGCTGTTAACGGATGGCATCCATTGGGCGGAGCGTACACCGTTCGGCGGCCTAGCCCTGTTCCATGCTGAGACACCGGCTGGGTGGGCTGCTCACGTCCGGGCTAGGGCAATGGCCTGCGGTACCGCACCTCCGTGAGGGTAAAACCGCGGCTGCCGTCATGCTTGATGGCGCCGTCTTCAACCCAGCCGCCCGCGGCGTAGAACGTCCGCGCGCGAGCGTTGGAATCCAGCGCCCACAGGGTGGCGTCGAGGTATCCCGCCTCAGCCAGGTTCCTCAGCGCGGCGGTCATCAACCGTCGGCCCGTGCCCTGGCCCCAGATCTCCGGCAGCAGGTAGATCGCGCCGACCTCCCCGGTCCGGCTCGGGTCACCGTCGTCATCGCGGGTCGGTCCGTAGGCGGTGAACCCGACGATCCCAGCGGCCGTGGCCGCGATCAGTACGCCGCCGCGGTACGAGCACGAGTCGACGTCGCGGAGGACCCGCCGCCAGCGATCGGCGCGCCTGGCCGGATCAAGCTGGTCGAGATACTCCTGAGGCATCAGCCCCTGATAGGCCCCCTGCCAGGACCGGACGTGCATCGCGCCGATCTCATTGGCGTCGGCGACGGCCGCCGGGACGATAGTTTCACCGGCATATCCCTCATCTTGGTCCACGGGTCCCGGTACTTGTAGGGGGTCGCGGGGCCCTCGCACTCCATAGAAGGGGTGCAAGGGCCCC
>JBEKGC010000011.1:0-38338 GCA_050013055.1 Streptosporangiaceae bacterium | reverse complement strand
TTCCCCATCGACCAGCACACGCTGGACTACCTCACGCTCACCGGCCGCCCGCGCGAGCAGCTTGACCTGGTCGAGGCGTACGCCAGGGAACAGGGGCTGTGGCACGACCCGCAGGCCAAGCACCACGACGTCAGGTACTCCGAAGAACTCAGCCTCGACCTGTCCACCGTGGTCCCGTCGATCGCAGGCCCGAAGCGCCCGCAGGACCGGATCGCGCTCGCCGACGCCAAGACCGCCTTCCGCGACGTCCTGCCGAACTACGTCGAAGAAGAAAGCCTGGATGACGGCCTGGACGCGACGTTCCCCGCCTCGGACCCGGTGGCTTCTGGCGACGGGACCAGGCCGTCCCACCCCACCCGGCTCACTCTGGAAGACGGCACAGAGACCGAAGTCGACCACGGCAGCGTGGTGATCGCCGCGATCACCTCGTGCACGAACACCTCTAACCCCTCGGTCATGGTGGGCGCCGCGCTGCTGGCCAAGAAGGCGGTCGAGAAGGGCCTGAACCGCAAGCCCTGGGTCAAGACCACGCTGGCGCCGGGCTCCAAGGTGGTCATGGACTACTACGAACGGGCCGGCCTGGTGCCCTACCTGGACAAGCTCGGCTTCAACCTGGTTGGGTACGGCTGCACGACCTGCATCGGGAACTCTGGGCCGCTGCCGCAGGCGATCAGCGCGGCGGTGAATTCCAGCGACCTGGCCGTGGCGGCCGTGCTGTCGGGGAACAGGAACTTCGAAGGCCGGATCAACCCCGACGTGAAGCTGAACTACCTGGCTTCCCCGCCGCTCGTCGTCGCCTACGCGCTGGCCGGGACGATGGACATCGACCTGAACCACGAGCCGCTCGGCTCCGATACCGAAGGCCAGCCGGTCTACCTGGCCGACATCTGGCCTTCGGCGGAGGAGATCGCCCACGTCGTGCAGACCGCGGTGGCGCAGGAAATGTTCACTCGGGACTACGCCGATGTGTTCAAGGGCGACGACAACTGGCGCGGCCTCGACATCCCGGCGGGCGACACCTTCGCCTGGGACGAAGGGTCGACCTACGTGCGCCGCCCGCCGTACTTCGACGGGATGCCGACCGAGCCCGAGCCGGTGACCGACATTACCGGCGCCCGGGTGCTGGCCATGCTGGGCGACTCGGTGACCACCGACCACATTTCGCCGGCCGGGGCGATCAAGACGGAGAGCCCGGCCGGAACCTACCTGACCGAGCATGGCGTCGAGCGACGCGACTTCAACTCCTACGGGTCCCGCCGCGGCAACCACGAGGTGATGATCCGCGGCACGTTCGCCAACATCAGGCTGCGCAACCAGCTCGCGCCGGGCACCGAGGGCGGCGTGACCACCAAGGACGGTGACCAGCTGCCGATCTACGACGCGTCCCGCCGCTACATCGAGGCAGGCACCCCGCTGATCGTGCTCGGCGGCAAGGAGTACGGCTCGGGCTCGTCCCGCGACTGGGCCGCGAAGGGCACGCTGCTGCTCGGGGTCCGCGCGGTGCTGGTCGAATCCTTCGAGCGCATCCACCGGTCGAACCTGATCGGCATGGGCGTGCTGCCGTTGCAGTACCAGCCGGGCGAGTCCGCGGCATCCCTGGGCCTGACCGGGCATGAGACCTTCGATATCCGGGGCATCGAGGAGATAAATTCAGGAAATATTCCGAACGAGGTCGTGGTGTCAGCCGACGGCAAGGAATTCCGCGCCAAGGTGCGGATTGACACCCCAGGTGAGGCGGACTATTACCGGCACGGCGGCATCATGCAGTACGTGCTGCGCTCGCTGCTGCCGGGGTCCAGTGGTACCGCCAGCTGAGGCTGACCTCGTCGGCAGGCTCAGGGCGGCCGGCTGCGTCTTCGCCGACGACGAGGCCCGGCTGCTGCTGGCCGCGGGAGGAACGCCGGCCGAGCTCGACGTCATGGTGAGCCGGCGCGCGGCGGGCGAGCCGCTTGAGCACGTCCTGGGCTGGGCGGAGTTCTGCGGCCTGCGGATCGCGGTGGCGCCCGGTGTCTTCGTGCCGCGGCGGCGCACGGAGTTCCTCGTCGCGCAGGCCGCCGCCCTGGCCCGGCCGGGCGACGTCATCGTCGACCTGTGCTGCGGCGCGGGCGCGATCGGTGCGGCGCTGGCCGCGGCCGTGGACCGGGCGGAGGTGCACGCGGCCGACATCGACCCGGCCGCCGTCGGCTGCGCCCAGCAGAATCTGCCTGGCCCCCGAGGGCATGTCTACCAGGGGGATCTGTATCAGCCGCTGCCCGCCGGGTTGCGCGGCCAGGTCGGCATCCTGGTCGCCAACGTGCCCTACGTCCCCACCGGCGAGATCGGCTTCCTGCCGCCCGAAGCCCGCGCGCACGAGCCGCTGGCCGCCCTGGACGGCGGTGCGGACGGCCTCGACCTGCTGCGCCAGGTCGCCGCCGGGGCTCCGGGCTGGCTAGCCCCCGGCCGCGGTCACCTGCTGATCGAGACCAGCGAGCGGCAGGTGACCGCGGCCGGGGCGGCGTTCACCGCCAGCGGCCTGACCATCCGGGTCGCCCATTCCGCTGACCTGGACGCCACCGTCATCATCGGATGGCTCCGCGCGAAACGGGAATCCTCGTGATCAGCCGGTGATGTCGATCGGGGTGCCCGGGGGAACCAGGCGCAGTCGCAGCAGGTCCGCTTCCGGCAGGCGGATGCAGCCGTGGGAGATATTTGCCCCGTTCTTGCCGATCAGATATTCGCCGCCCAAGGGCCCGTGGATGCCGATGATCGCGTCGCCGGTTCCCTCCCAGTCGCTGATGGCCTCGGAATGCGCCGATGTGACGATCACGAACGCGCCGTAGGCCGGAGTGGGCGGGGCCTCGAAGAAGGCCACGAAGTACTGCCCTTCCGGGGTGGGATCGGAAACGGTCCCCACTCCGGCCGGAGTAGAAAATAGCTGCTTGTCGTCGAAATAGAGGGTCAGGT
This sequence comes from Streptosporangiaceae bacterium, assembly GCA_050013055.1. Classification (GTDB taxonomy): domain Bacteria; phylum Actinomycetota; class Actinomycetes; order Streptosporangiales; family Streptosporangiaceae; genus Palsa-504. The sequence goes on along the minus strand of JBEKGC010000011.1, from coordinate 35,395 downwards.
GCGTGGTCGCCAGGTCGACGACGATCCGGTAAGACGTGGAGCGCAACTCGACCTTGCTGTCCGGGATCCAGGCGGTGGAGCCATTGGGCCGCTGTGCGAGACGCACGTGGACCCAGCCGGGAGAGGACCCGATGACGGGCAGCACGGACTGAGCGCCATACCACTTGGCTGGGATCCAGCCGGTCCGTGCGCCGCCCGGGCTGGCGTACCTGCCGGTAGTAGCGCGCAGCGCGGCCAGCAACGTCGCGCCTGTACTCACCACCGGAGTGGTCTGCTCAGGCTCGCCCGAGACGGCCTGGATCGTTCGCGGATGTCCGTGCGCCGCTGGCGGGCCGCCCGCCGCCCAGACGAGCAGTCCGGCGGTCACGGCCGCCACCGTAGCTCCGGCTATCGTCCCGATCAGCCAGCGACGTGACCACGCCCATGGCCATGTCACGCGGGCGGATGACCCCAAGGCCCGGTGACTGGCGACTGCGGTATCGGCTGGACCGCCGTGGCGGCGATGTCTCCTCGGTATGGCTCTCACAGTGAACTACCCGGGAGGGTCACTTGGTCAGTGCCTGGCGGATAACACAGGTGACCTTGTGCTGTCCGGCGGCGCCGGTCGCCGACCAGTGGACCGTGGACTTCGGCGCGACGGGGCCGACATTGAGGATCTTGGTGTCAAGGACCGTGTCGCCTGTCGTCGTCACGAAGTCAACCACGATCGAGTACGCCCGCGACGACGATGAGGTGTTGGTCGCGGTGCCGTTGAGACGCCAGCCCTTGCGTCCGGCCGACACACAGCCACTGGCGAGCACATCCTTTCGGACGTTGTCGGCGGCGACGTACTTGGGCACCTTGACGCCGTTGCCTGTGGTCCCGCTCTGGGACCCGGCCGCCGCCGCCGAGCTGGCGGCACCCGTTGTCGCGGATACCGCAGCCGTGTGCGCCGGGGAGCCGCTGCACGCAGCGAGCGCGAAGGCGAGCAGGGCCAAGGTGGAGCCCCCGACGGCCAGCCGCGAGGGGGACCGGCCGCCGATCTTCATCATTCCTGCTCCTTTCTCAGTAGCGCCACGGTGGCGCCACGTCTATGGACTGCCGTCGTCTTCACGGGCGGCGTCATCCGGTCACGGAGACGGGCGTGGTCACGATCGGAGCCGGGACCTGCACCGTCACTGTGGAGTCCCGCGACTCCACTGGGGTGGTGGACCCCGGCGGGTCGCCGTGCGCTGTCGCCACGTTGGTTACCGTGCCCGCGACCACGTCCTGCCGTGTGGTGACGTAGGTGGCCCTGCATGTCTCCTGAGCGCCGGCCGCCAGCGTGGAGTTCGGGCACGTGATGGCCGACAGACCGGGCAGCTGGTCGGTGATGCCCACCGAGGTGAGCGTCGCGTGTCCGGTATTGGTGACGGCGAAGCTGTAAACAATGGTCTGCCCGGCCTTGGTAAAGGTCGCAGTGGAGGCGGATTTGACCAGCGAGATCGCCGCTGGCTCGACTGCGGGGACTGTGGCCGTGGACGGGTCGGAGGTGACCGGAGTGGTCGATCCTGATGGCAGGCCCTGGGCGGTGGCTGTGTTCTTGATACTGCCCGCGTCCAGGTTGGCCTGGGTGGTGGCGTAGGTGGCGGTGCAGGTCTCGCTCGCCGCAGGTGCTAGCGAGGAATGCGGGCAGGTGATGGCGGACAGGCCCGGCAGGTCGGTGTCAGTGACCGTGATGCTCGACAGCGTGGTGTTGCCGGTGTTGGTGACGGCGAAGCTGTAGGTGATGGTCTGCCCGGCCGCGGTGAAGGACGCCGGGGCGGCGGATTTGACCAGCGTGATGGCCGCTGACTGGACTGCGGGGACGGTGGCGGTGGACGGGCCGGATACCACCGGGGTGTCTGATCCGGGGGGCAGGCCCTGGGCGGTGGCGGTGTTGGTCACCGATCCGGCGTCCAGGTTGGCCTGGGTGGTCGGGTACGTGGCGGTGCAGGTCTCGCTCGCGGCTGGTGCCAGTGCCGGCTGCGGGCAGGTGATGGCGGACAGGCCGGGCAGGTCGGTGTCGGTGACCGTCACGGAGGTCAGGGTGGTGTTGCCGGTGTTGGTGACGGCGAAGCTGTAGGTGATGGCCTGCCCGGCCGCGGTGAAGGACGCCGGGGCCGCGGATTTGACCAGCGTGATGGCCGCTGACTGGACTGCGGGGACGGTGGCCGTGGAAGGCCCCGATACCACCGGGGTGTCTGATCCGGGGGGCAGGCCCTGGGCGGTGGCGGTGTTGGTGACCGATCCGGCGTCCAGGTTGGCCTGGGTGGTCGTGTAGGTGGCGGTGCAGGTCTCCTCGGCTCCTGGTGCCAGTGTCAGACCTTGCTGTACTGCGTCGTCAGGGCCGGCGATGACCTGCGGCGGGCAGGTGATGGCGGACAGGCCGGGCAGGTCGGTGTCGGTGACCGTCACGGAGGTCAGGGTGGTGTTGCCGGTGTTGGTGACGGCGAAGCTGTAGGTGATGGTCTGCCCGGCTGCGGTGAAGGATGCCGGGGCGGCGGATTTGACCAGTGACAGTCCCGGTGCCTGGGTGGCGGTGGACGGGCCGGATACCACCGGGGTGTCTGATCCGGGGGGCAGGCCGTGGGCGGTGGCGGTGTTGGTGACCGATCCGGCGTCCAGGTTGGCCTGGGTGGTGGCGTAGGTGGCGGTGCAGGTCTCGCTAGCGGCTGGTGCTAGCGAGGATTGCGGGCAGGTGATGGCGGACAGGCCGGGCAGGTCGGTGTCGGTGACCGCGATGCTCGACAGCGTGAGGTTGCCGGTGTTGGTGACGGCGAAGCTGTAGGTGATGGTCTGCCCGGCTGCAGTGAAGGACGCCGGGGCGGCGGACTTCACCACCGAGATAGCCGCCGACTTCGGAGTGTTGGTGAAGGTACACACCACGTCCGGCGACGAGGTCACCGTGACTGGGAACTGAAGCGTAAAGGACTGCCCGGTGCCGGAGGCCACGACGGCGTCGCCGTTGGCGGTGTCGACGCAGGAGTAGGTGGTGGTGTAGTCAGACAGGCTGGCGCCGTTGGCCGCCGTCTCTGACACCGTGTATGTAGTGCTGGACTGGGCGATAACCGGGCCGGCCTCCGCGCTCTGGACGCCCGTCGCGGAACCGCTCGTGGTGGCGGTGTTGCCGTTGCTCAGGCCGCCGCCTGTGATGCTCAGGCCGAACTGGTCACCGCTGGAGTACCGGTCGACGATATCTGTCTTGAGCGCCAGCGTGGGGTTCACCGAGCAGGCCCCGAGGTCGACGTTGAGGTAAGTCTGAGCATTGGAGGAGATCGCCGTGGGGCCGGCCACGACCGCGCCGTTGTTCGGATTCAGCTCGGTGATCTCGCTGACGTTGCTGCTGTCGACGTCCTCGACGTAGAGGTAACCGGCGTTGTCGAAGGCAATTCCGTTGAACTTGCCGGTATTGGCGTATTTGGCCAGCAGCGTAGAAGTCAGTGTGGCGCCGTCGGTCGTACCCGTCATCGGAATCGGCGCGTGAATGATGTTGATCGCGACGTTGACGCCGTCCGACGAGAGCAGGTACATATTCCCTGATCCGTCGAAGGCGAGGTCACCGTTCTGGCCCGCGGTGCTGTTCCCGGTCCCCAGCGAAGCCGTGCCGATCACACCGGAGATGGGTGTATTCGTGGCGGTGTTGAACCCGTAAACCGTGGCAGATGCCGAGGTAGACGAGGTGCCTGCCGCATAGGACGCGTAGTAGTAGATGCCGTTTGCGGGATCTACCGCACCGGCCACGAAGCTATTGCCGGCGCCCGAACTGCCGGTAAAGGTGCTCCAGGCGCCGGTGGTGGCGTCGTAATAGTGAATGTTCGCGCTGTTAGCAGCGGTCGTAGTCTGGTCGACCATGTAGGCGCCAGTACCACCGAGGGTAATTCCCAGGGCGTTCGCGTCGCCGCCTGCGGGAATCGAGGAGACCGCCGTCGCGGTCACCGACGAAGCGCTGACCGTATCCGTCGTCAGCGCGTTCAGCGTTCCAGTCGACGTGGCGCTGCTGCCGCGCTCGATCGAGTAGATCGTGCTGCCGTTACATGAAAGCAACCCCGCCCCGGTCACTGCGGCGGCCGGGGCAGCGGTCGTGAGCTCCATGAAGGGCAGTACCGCGAGAGTCACTACTAGTACGGCAAGGACGCTCCCCGCTCCGGCGGCGTTCCCTATCAGGCGGCGCATCGGTCGGCGTGGCCATAGCCACCTGCTCCGGAGTGCCCGCGCCAACGGTCTGGCAAAGCACTGCAATACCGAAGCTCCAGTCATGGCCACGTCCCCCGTGTGCCTGTGTCCGCATCGCGGCGAACTGCTGACCTGCGAATAGTAATCGAAAGTAGTTATTTGATTACTATAAGTTAACTAAGAATGTTGGCCACCGCAAGCCCCAAAATTCTCAGCTGCCCCACAGGTAACGATTCAGGGCATGCCGGAAAATGGCGGATATTTGAAACGAATGCGTGGTTACAGCACCATCGGCAGGGGCCGTGATATTCACCTGTCGGCCTGCCAGTGATGCGCTCAGACGGGCGGCTCGGGACGTGCTCACGACCGTCGTCTACGCCAACTCTCAGGTATTGCCATACGTCGCCTCGATCAGGTCCGTGCCCGATCAGACCGGGTTCTCAGCAAGATGCCCGCGCCGGAGCGCTCGTCGCGAAGGCAGCATCGATACGCCGCTGCGGCGAGCACGGCCAGCGGCTGGGATGCGCTGCATAACGTTGCCGGGCTGACCGGCGTCGGGTCAGAAACCGGGGAACACCTTGCGTAGCTCATCGAGGTCCACCCCGGCGCTCTCGACCGCCGGGGTGTGGTCGGCGTCCAGGCGACCGTAGACCAGCCGGACGAACGCCTCGGCCGGCAGTCGTAGCTCCGACAGGCCGAGCTCGGGGGGCTCCGGGTTGCTCTCGCGGTCCGATGCGGTGAGCGTCACCGCATCGCCCGTCTCCAGGGTGAACTGGCGTTCCGGGTCGGTGGTCAGCACGCGGATCTTGCGCGGCTTCCCGTCCGGCTTGCCGCTGCGGCTCACGAGCTGATCAAGCGTGTCGATCAGCAGCGCGACGGCGTCCGGGGCCACCGTCGCCTCCGGGTCGAGCGCAACCGCGACATCCCAGCTGTGGATGGCGTGCTCGCCCAGCCGCATCCGGGCCAGCCCCGCGGTGCCGAGTTCCATCCCGAACATGTTCAGGTGCAGCCGGGCCTGCTGGTCCGCGTCGAGGGACTCGAACCGCTCGAGGGTGGCGGCGTCGGCCCGCAGCGCGTCCGACGCCTGGGCCTGCGGGTCCTTGGCGTTCCAGGTATCCCAGATCGGGCCGAACACCTCAGCCCCCGGCGGACCTTGCCCGCTGAGCCCGGCGTCGAGGAACAGCCCGAAGATCTCGGACTGCGACCCCAGGTGGGACAGCACCTGGGCGATCGACCATTCGCTGGCGTACGAGCGCTGGTCAAGCTGGTCCACGTTGAGGGGCTCGACCACGCCTTGCAGTACATCGTGGGAGTGCCGCATGGCGCTGATCCACGGGGCCGGGCTAGGTTCCATGTCTTCAATGCTCCCACGCCTCACGCGGTAACGTGTGCGGTGGCCGTGTCACAGGGGAGGAAAATCGCAATGGCTAACGGCAGTAGCCTGGCTTCGGTGAACAGCGTCGTGGTGCTGATGCTGGAACCGTTCATTCGACCACATGCTGGGGTTCCTGTATCCCGGCAACGTCTCGCCGTCAGGTCAGCCGTTCGACGGACTCACCGGGACCGAATCGAACCCCGGTTCGTCCGGCCAGCCGGTCACCGTGTTCGGGATCGAGCCGACGACGCCGAGCGCGTACTTCATGCCGGGGGCCGATCCCGGCGAGGGCTACATGGCCACCAACGATCAGCTATACGGCAGCACCAGCGGTCCGGCGTCGGCCGGGCAGGCGGCGACGTGCCAGGGCTACGTCACCGACTATGCCTACACCCTGGGCTGGCAGAGCAAGGAGAGCGGCTGGCCGATCGTGCCGGGCACGGTCGAGGGCGACATCATGGGCTGTTTTACGCCGCAGGCGCTGCCTGTGCTGTCCGCGCTGGCCGCCGGCTACGCCGTCTGCGACCAGTGGTTCGCCTCGGCCCCGACCGAGACCATGCCGAACCGTGCCTTTGCCTGCGCGGCGACCAGCCAGGGGCATATGGACGACAAGACGCACACGTTCAGTTCGCCGACCATCTTCGGCCTGCTCGACGCGGCCGGGCTGGGCTGAGCCGTCTACGGTTACGACGCCGACCCGCTCACCATGGACACGTTCACCCAGATCAGCTCCGCGCCGGCCAGCCACTTCGGGAAGTTCGCCGACTTCGTCGCCGCGGCGGCGGGCGGCACCTTGCCGCCGTACACCTTCCTCGAGCCGAGCTGGAGCTCGTCGGGCAACAGCCAGCACCCCAACTACGACGTCGCGCTGGGCGAGCAGCTGATGCACGACGTGTACGAGGCGCTGCGGGGCGGGCCGGGCTGGCCAGGCACGCTGCTGGTGATCACCTACGACGAGCACGGCGGCTGCTACGACCACGTGCCGCCACCCTGGGCCGCGGTGCCGCCGGACAGCGACGCGGGGGAGTTCAGCTTCGGCTTCGACCGCTTCGGGGTCCGCGTGCCCGCCGTCTTGGTCTCGCCGCTGATCGCGCCGGGAACGGTGTACCGGGTACCGGCCGGCGGGACTCCGCTTGACCATACGTCGATCCTGAAGACGGTCGAGCAGCGCTGGAACCTGCCGGCGCTGACCGCGCGGGACGCGGCGGCGCCCGGCTTCGGTGACGTGCTCACGCTCACCACCCCGCGGACGGACGACGTGCTGGCGGGCGTCACCGTGCCGGTGTCGTCGGGCCCGGGTCCGGCGGCCGGAACGGTCTCGCACCTGGAAGAGATCCACGCCGAGCTAGTCTCCCGCCAGTACCCAGCCGGCACCCCAGAAGGTACGCCCCCTCCGCCCGCCACCCGTTTGCGTGGATAGTTAGCAGAAAACGACGCTAACTATCCACGTTGATGCCTCGGGGGGATCCCGCTGAACCACGAGACTGGCCGCTCGGACGCCCACGAGCCGGGTTCGCCGTGGCTCGGGCGCCGCCGCCTGATGGCCGTCTTCGGCGCGTTCGGAGCGTACGCGGCCGTCTCGGCGATCTTCGCCGGCGGCGAGGACAAGGTCTGGGCCATCTGGGCGACCTGCGGCTACGCCGCGACGCTGCTCATCATGTGGAGGTGGCGTTCGCGGGCCCAGACCGTCGCGCTCGGCGTCTCGGTGGCCGTGGCGGTGGTCGCGCCGATGCTCTGGCTGTCGGTGACTTACCCGCTCGAACAGGGGATGTTCGTCATCGACAGGTCCGCGACCCTGCTGATCCACCACGGCTCGCCCTACCTGACCGCCGCGCAGGTGACCTACTGGCTGTCCTACAACCCCTACCTGCCGGTGATGACCCTGTTCGGCCTGCCGAGCGCGGCCGGCCTGCGCGGGCTGGCGGGGAACTCCGGGATATGGCTGGCCCTCGGGACGGTGGTCCCGCTGGCCGCGGCGTTCTGGATCGCACGGCCGCACCGGGGCTGCGGGCCCTGCCGCCGGGACGCGTGGCAGGCCACGGCGATCGCGGTCGCCTCGCCGGTGATCGGGCTCAACCTGGCGGTGATCACCACGGATCCGCCCGTGCTCGCGTTCATCCTGCTGGCCCTGGCGCTGAGCGTTCCAGGAAAACTGAGCCCTCCGGGACAGCTGAGCCTTCCGGGACAGCTGAGAACCGCGGTGGTCGCGTGCTCCGGCGCGGCCCTCGGCGTCGCCTGCGACCTGAAGTCCACGGCGTGGCTGGCCGTCCCGGTCATGGCCGCGATGTTCTACGCCCGCGACGGCGTGCGCGCCGCGGTCCGTTTCACCGCGGCCGCGGTGGTCACCACCGTGGTCCTCACCGTGGCCCTGGCTCCCGCCGTGCTGACCAGCGTGGCGGCCGGCCAGGCCCTGGTGACCAACAGCGTGCTGTTCCCGCTCGGCCTGACCCGCGACAAGACGCCCGCCGGGAGCCTGCTGCCCGGGCATCTGCTCACCGCGATGGGAACGGCCGGGCACGTGGTCTCGGTCGGCCTGCTGCTCGCGGCCGGCCTGGCCATCGCGATCTCGCTGGTGATCAGGCCGCCGCGGGATGTCCGCGCCGCGAACCTGCGGCTGGCGGCCGGGCTGGCGCTGATGTTCCTGTTCGGGCCCGATGTCCGTTTCGGTTATTTCATCTACCCGCTCGGCCTGCTCGGCTGGCTGGCCCTGACTGGCCCGGCTGGCCGGCATGTGGAAGGCTGGTCTGGTCGGTCACCGGAAAGGAGCGCACCCATGCGCGTGGTGGAAGTCGGCCGCCGGGGCGGCCCGGAGGTGCTGAACGTCGCGGAGCGCGAGGCTCCCCGCCCGGGCCCTGGTCAGGTCGTGGTGGACGTGGTTGCGGCCGGAGTGAACTTCATGGACATCTACCAGCGCCAGGGCGTCGGCGGCTACCGTCCGGAGTTGCCGTTCGTGCCTGGCGCGGAGGGCGCGGGGACGGTCGCCGCGGTGGGGGACGGTGTCACCCACCTGGCCGTCGGTGATCACGTGGCCTGGGCCGGCCCGGGCGGCGGCTACGCCGAGCAGGTCGAGCTGCCGGCTCACCGCGTCGTCCCGGTCCCTGACGGGCTCAGCTCGCAGGTCGCGGCCGCTGCCATCCTGCAGGGCATGACCGCTCATTACCTGGTCACCAGCACCTATCCGGTGCGCGAGGGCGACGTCGCGGTGGTGCACGCGGCGGCAGGCGGGGTCGGGCTGCTGCTCACCCAGATGGTGAAGCGGCGCGGCGGGATCGTGGTGGCCACCACCTCAGGCGGAGAAAAGGCAGAGCTCGCCCACGGGGCGGGCGCCGACCACGTGGCCGGCTACGACGGCTTCCGGGCGGTCGTCGACGACGTGACCGACGGCGTGGGCGCGCACGTGGTGTACGACGGCGTGGGTAAGGCCACCTTCGATGACGGGCTGGCGGCGCTGCGCCCGCGCGGGATGATGGTCCTGTACGGGGCCGCCAGCGGCCAGGTTCCCCCGGTCGACCCTCAGCGCCTGAACAGCGGCGGTTCACTGTTCCTGACCCGGCCGACGATGGTGCACTACATCGCCGACGACGAGGAGCTGCGGTGGCGGTCCGGCGAGGTCTTCTCGTGGATCGCCAAGGGCGAGCTCGACGTGCGGATCGGCGGCACCTACCCGCTGGCGCAGGCCCGCCAGGCGCAGGAGGACCTCGCGGCCAGGCGGACCACCGGCAAGCTGCTGTTGCTGCCCGGCCTCTAGGTGCCGCGCCGGAAGTACCAGATCACGCTGTTTGTGGTGGCCGTGGCGGCCGCCGGGTTCAACCTCCGCACCGCGATCACCAGCCTGCCGCCGCTCTTCCCCGATCTGGGCACCCGGCTGCACTTGTCGTCGGCCGCGCTGTCGGTCCTCGCGGCCACGCCGGTGATCTGCTTCGGCGTGGTCTCCGCCTTCGCCGCCTGGCTGAACCGGCGCTTCGGCGAGGAACCGATCCTGCTGGTCGCCCTGGGCGTGCTCACCGCGGGCTTGCTGCTGCGGGGGGCGGCGCCGGCGGTCATGCTGTTTCCCGGCACGGCGCTGGCGGCCAGCGCGATCGCGATCTTGAACGTGCTGCTGTCCAGCATGGTCAAGCGCCGCTGGCCGGAGCGAGCCGGGTTCGGCATCGGCATCTACCTGACCATGCTGTCGCTGGGCGCGATCTTGTCCTCGCTGATCAGCGTGCCCTTGTACCGGAGCTCGGGTTCGGTGCGGCTCGCCCTCGGGCTGTGGGCGGTGCCTTCTGCGCTGGCCATGCTGTTGTGGTTGCCCCAGCTCAGGTACCGGGCGGGCGGCCGCGCCGCGGTGCCTGAGCCGTCCTTGTCCCAGCCCGTGGTGCCTGCGGCGGATCGGATCAAGGTCTACAAGTACGCGCTCACCTGGCAGGTCACGGCGTTCATGGGGCTGCAGAGCCTGCTGTACTACGCGGCGCTGTCCTGGCTGCCGACCATCTTCCAGGACCGCGGCACGTCGGCGGTCGCGGCCGGGAACCTGCTGGCCCTGCTGGCCGTGGGCAACCTGGCCACCTCGCTGATCGTGCCGGTGCTCGCCCACCGCGCCGCCAGCCAGCGGGCCCTGGTGGTGCCCAGCATGATCGGGACCGCGGCCGGGCTGGCCGGCTCGCTGTGGGCCCCGCTGGGCCAGGCGCCGCTGTGGGTTCTGGTCCTCGGCATCAGCCAGGGATCCTGCCTCGGCCTGGCGATTTTCTTCATGATGGCGAGGGCCCCGAATCCCGGCGTGGCCGCCTCGCTTTCCGCCTTCTCGCAGTCGGTCGGTTACCTGGTGGCCAGTGCCGGGCCGCTGGAGGTGGGACTGCTGCACGCGGCCACCGGGAGCTGGGATATCCCGGTGATAGTCCTGCTCGTGCTCTCCGTCGTCCAACTCGTCGTCGGGGTCCTGGCCGGGCGGCCGCTCGTGCTTCCCGCGGCCCCGGAGGGTAGGCCGTCCCCGACACGCGTGTCGGGGACCGGGCTGTCGCGGTGAGCCATCCGAAACGTAACGGTCGTAGACTCGGCACGTTCGCGTTCCCGCCAGGCCCGCACAGCACACGAGGAGCAGCCGGTGACCCTGCTGGAGTGCATTAACGGTCCTGAGGACCTGAAGGAGCTGAGCCAAGATCAGCTCACCCGCCTCGCCGGGGAGATCCGCGGTCTTCTGATCGAGACGACGACGAAGACCAGCGGCCATCTCGGGCCGAACCTGGGCGTGGTCGAGCTCACCATCGCGATCCACCGCGTCTTCGACTCGCCCAAGGACCGGATCATCTTCGATACCGGCCACCAGTCGTACGTGCACAAGCTGCTCACCGGGCGGGCCGCGCAGTTCGGCACGCTGCGGCAACGAGGCGGCCTGACCGGCTACCCGAGCCGGGCCGAGTCCGAGCACGACCTGGTGGAGAACTCACACGCCTCCACCAGCTTGTCGTACGCCGACGGCCTGGCCAAGGCCTTCAAGCTGCGGGGCGAGCCGGACCGGACGGTGGTCGCCGTCATCGGTGACGGCGCGCTGACCGGCGGCATGGCCTGGGAAGCGCTGAACAACATCGCCTCGGCCAAGGACTCCCGGCTGGTCATGATCGTCAACGACAACGGCTGGTCCTACCAGCCGACGATCGGCGGCCTAGCCGAGCACCTGGCCTCGATCCGGGTCAGCCAGCGGTACGAGAACGTGCTCGACTACATCAAGACCACGCTGTCCCGCGCGCCGCTGGGCGGCCCGCTGTACGGGACGCTGCACGGCATCAAGAAGGGCATCAAGGACGTCCTGCAGCCGCAGGTGATGTTTGAAGATCTCGGCCTGAAGTACGTCGGCCCCATCGACGGGCACGACGAGCGGCTGGTGGAGAACGCGCTGCGCCGGGCCAGGGATTTCGGCGGCCCTGTGCTGCTGCACGTGATCACCAGGAAGGGGCTGGGCTACGCCGAGGCCGAGCAGAACATGGACGACCGGCTGCACCAGGTGCCCGCGGCGGGCGCGGTGCCGGGGACGTGGAGCCGGGTGTTCGGCGATGAAATGGTGGCCATCGGAGCCCGGCGCCCGGACGTGGTGGCGATCACCGCGGCCATGCTGAACCCGACTGGCCTGACGCAGTTCGCCGCGGCCTACCCGAGCCGGGTCTACGACGTGGGCATCGCCGAGCAGCACGCGGTGACCAGCGCCGCGGGCCTGGCCATGGGCGGCATGCACCCGGTGGTGGCCATCTACTCGACGTTCCTCAACCGCGCCTTTGACCAGACGCTGATGGACGTGGCCCTGCACAGGCTTCCGGTGACCCTGGTGCTTGACCGGGCCGGGGTGACCGGGCCCGACGGCGCCAGCCATCATGGCATGTGGGACGGGTCGCTGATGCAGCTCGTCCCCGGCATGAGGATCGCCGCGCCCAGGGACGCCAAGCGGGTCGCCGAACTGCTGAACGAGGCGGTCGAGGTCTCCGACGGGCCGACCGTGGTCAGGTTCGCCAAGGGCAAGGTGGGCGGGGAGGTCGAGGCGGTCGCCAAGCTCGGCGGCATGGACGTGCTGCGCCAGCCCGCGGCTGGCCTGGGCCCGGACGTGCTGCTCGTCGGCGCGGGCCCGATGGCGCTGATGGGCCTGGAGATCGCGGACCGGCTCGTGGTGCACGGGATCGGCGTCACCGTGGTGGACCCGCGCTGGACCAAGCCGGTCGACGAGGCGCTGGTCGGAGCCGCGCGAGGCCACCGGCTTGTGGTCGCGGTGGAGGACAACGGCCGGGTCGGCGGGTTCGGTGACGCGGTGGCCAGGCTACTGCGCGACCATGACCTGGACGTGCCGGTCAAGACGTTCGGGTTGCCGCAGGAGTTTCTCATCCACGGGACGCGCGAGCAGGTGCTCGAGGAGGTGGGCCTGACCCCGCAGCATCTGGCCCGTCAGATCACCGAGGCCGTAGCGCTCCGCTCCGGCGACGTCCGTGACACCAGCCAGGCCGCGGCGGCTGCCGAACGGCGGCCCGGCGAGTAGCGTTAGCACTCATGCTGAACGTAGCCATCATCGGCTCTGGTCCGGCCGGGCTCTACGCCGCTGAGGCCCTGGTCAAGCAGGCTGCGGCACTGCCGATTCCGATCCAGGTGCGAGTGGACGTGATCGACCGGCTGCCGACCCCTTACGGCCTGGTCCGCTACGGGGTGGCCCCCGACCACAAATCGATCAAGTCGATCGCGCAGTACCTGCGCAAGGTGCTGGAAAGCCCGGACGTCCACTTCGTCGGCGGGGTTCACCTCGGCGAGGACGTTACCCGTGACGATCTGGTGGCGGCCTACGACGCGGTCATCTACGCGACCGGGGCGATGCGAGACCGGCGGCTCGGCATCGGCGGCGAGGACCTGCCGGGCAGCTACGCCGCCACCGACTTCGTCAACTGGTACTGCGGCCACCCCGACGTGGGCTCCGGCGCGTTCACCTTGGACGCGGAGTCCGTCGCGGTGATCGGCGTCGGCAACGTCGCCGTCGACGTGGCCCGGATCCTAGCCAGGGACTCGGCTGACCTGCACACCACCGACGTGCCGCAGCCCGTCCTCGACGCCTTGCATGAGAGCAAGGTGCGCGAGGTCCACATGATCGGCCGCCGCGGGCCCGCATACGCCAAGTTCACCACCAAAGAGCTGCGTGAGCTGGGCGAACTGCCCGGCGTCGAGATCGTCGTGCACCCCGACGAAGTCGACTTGACCACGTTCGACTCCGCCGGAAAGGGTGCCGCGCTCGCCGAGTCCGACCGGCGGGTGCGCGGCAACATGGTCACGATCTCCAAGTGGGCACAGGACGGGTCCGCGGACCCGGCTGCCCCCGTCGCCCCCGCCAGCCCCGCGCGCCGCCTGATCATCAGGTTCTGGCTGAAGCCCGTCGAGATCCTGGGTACCGAACGAGTCAGTGGTATCACCCTGGAGCGAACCGCGATCGACTCCGACGGGGCCTTCACCGGCACCGGGCAGTACGAAACACTGGATGTGCAACTGGTGCTGCGTTCGGTGGGATACCAGAGCGTGCCGTTGCCCGGCGTGCCCTTTGACGAACGTGCCTCAGTAGTCCCGAACGCGCTCGGCCGCGTGCTCGGCCCCGACGGTTCGCCACTGCCCGGGGAGTACGTGGCCGGCTGGCTGAAGCGCGGCCCGACCGGCGTGATCGGCACCAACAAGTCCGACGCGGCCGAGACCGTCCGGTGCCTGCTCGAGGATCTGGCCGGAGGCCCGGGCGACGGCGACATGCCGCTGCCGCGCGCGGGCCTGCTCAGGTACCCCGGCCCGGCCGGGCCGCCGGGGGCGGCCCAGGAGACCGCGATCGCCGCCGCCGGAGCGGCGAAGGCAGGCGCGGCGGCCATGGACTGGCCGCTGGCCTCCGTGCTGGCCGGGCGCGGGGTCACGCCCGTCTCCTACGCCGAGTGGCTGCGCATCGAGACTGCGGAAACCGACCTGGCGAAGGAACTCGGCCGCGGTGAGCGAGTCAAGCTGCACAATCGCGAGGCGATCTGGGCCGCCTGCCGCCCCCCGCGGGACGCCGGCTGACCCCACCCCCGGCATGGCACGGTCGGGTCACCCGGCGGCGGGGCGCAGCAGGCCACATCCGGAACTGGCGCCACGTAGGACACACCCTTCTCTGGAATGTTCATCTGACCACCACGACGGTCCGTGGGTGTGGCTCTTTGGAAGGAACCGCCCCTCCTGGGCCGGGGTCCTGATGCCCGTGAGAACACCGCATCCGCCGCCCCCGCCGCTCCCAGCACCCGGAACCCACCCGCCACAATCATCGAAAAAAATCGTGGAATATTCGGCTTACCTGGAAATTTTGGTACCCTATGATTGCCCTAATCCTCCGCAAGAGCGCGATCTTCCACGCGAACCGGACGTCCCGGCCCGCCTGACGCCCTGGCCGGACCGGGCACGGCATGCACCTCGCATCACCACCCCCAGCAGCCACCGCGCCACCAGCAAGACCGCGATGGACCCGCGTCCGGCGGCCTGTCCAGCGGACCCCCGTACACCGGATCCGCCATCAAGCCCGGATCCACCACTTCTAGATCCCGGCCGGGACGCCGGGAGCGGGCGGCGGGCGGAGCAGCCGGGACCACAGCGACCAGCGGGACCACAGCGACCAGCGGGACCACAGCGACCAGCGGGACCACAGCGAGCGTTACCCGCGCCATTACCACCGCCGCCGGCCCAGCCGCCACCACGACGGCGGGCCTTGCCCTTGATACCCGGCTTTCTCCAGAAGAGTCGCACCTGGGCCAGAATGTCGGTGCCTGTCCGCATCATGGTTTCCGAAGGCGGGACAGCCACGGTGTGGACGATCGAGAGGCAAGCGACATGACTGACCACAATGGCGTCCTGATGATGCAGCGGGTGCTGCTGGCCGGGACGCTCGGGCTGACCATGGCCCAGAAGGCGGCGGCAATACTCGAAGGGGAGACCGGGCCTCGGTCGTTCCCGGCCGGGCCCGAAGACGCGGGCCAGCCGTTCTCGGTACCCCGGGACGCGGACCAGGAGGTCTCAGGCACCGAAGCCGCGGTGCTGCGGGCGATCCTGGACGCGGCCAGCGAATGCCTCGGGCATTTCGACGACCGGCCGCCGGGTGAGCGCTGGTGTGACACGCTGTTCCACCTGCTCGACCTGGCCGCGTTCGCCTCCGAGCTCGGCTAGCCGGCCGAGCGCGTGGCCTGCGGCCAGCGCGCCCCGCCCGGAGGCTCGCGGCCGGCCTTACGGATCGGCGGCAGGGCGGTGGTGACGGCGGCGGTGAGCCCCATCCCTGCGGCCACGAGGGTCATGGCCACGGCCGGTGAGAATGCCTGCAGCAGGAATCCGGCGAGCAGGGAGCCCAGCGGGATCACGCCCCAGGCGATCTGCATGCCCACGCTGCTGGTCCGGCCGAGCAGTTCGTTCGGGGTTATCCGCATCCGGTAGGTCTGGACCGAGACGTTCCAGGCGGGGCCGACGAAGCCGAACGCGGTCACGACCGGGCAGAGCCACAGCGGCGCGGGAACCGCCACGATCAGCGCGAGCAGGATCGTCCAGATCCACATGCAGCCGGTGATCGTGATCCCGGCCGGGATCCTGCGCTGAAACCAGGGGGCCGCGAACGCTCCGGCCAGCCCCCCGGCGCCCATGCACCCGACGATGACGCCGATTTCGGCGGGCGAGGCCCGGTCGTGCCTGGCTAGCACGATTAGGCCGAGGGTGAGGACTTGCAGCAGCATGTTCACAGAAGCGGCGCAGAACGCGCTGTACCGCAGGAACGGCTGCCGCCAGGTCCAGGAGAGCCCCTCACCGAGCTCGGCCCACCAGACCCGCCTGCCCCGCGGGTCCTGGCCTGGCGGGTCCTGGCCCGGCGGGTCCTGGCGGGCCGCCTGCATCGGGGCCTTGATGAACGGGAGCGTGGTCAGCGAGGCCAGGTAGGACAGCGCGTCCGCGGCGAACGGCGCGGCCCGGGACAACCCGAACAACACGCCGCCCAGCGCAGGCCCCGCCAGCTGCGCGGCGTTTTGCCTCGCCTCGTTCTGGCCGATGGCCACCGCCCGCTGGGACGGGTGGATCAGCATCGGCAGTGCGGCCCGTTGGGCCAGGCCGAAGAACACGGTCGCGGTGCCCTCGGCGAACCCGGCCACGAGCACCTGCACGTAGGTGACGTGCGCGGCCCAGCCAGCCACCGCGATGCTGCCGACCGCCGCCAGCCGGATCGCGTCGCAGGTGATCATGATCCGCTTGCGGTCATGCCGGTCGGCCAGGCCGCCGGCCGGCAGCGGGAACAGCAGGTAGCCCAGCATGGCCGCGAAGCCGGCCAGGCCGGCCTTGGCCGGCGAGCCGGACATCGCCAGGACGAGCAGCGGGTAGGCGATCTTGGAGGTCTGCGAGCCGAGAACAGAAACCGCCTGACCCGACCAGAGCAGCTGGAAATCCCGATTCCGCCGCAGCGGGACCACCCCGTCGACCCCGTCGACCCCGTCGACCCCTGCGGGAACATCCGCGGGAGGGCTCATAGGGTCACCCTAGGGGTACTGACCCGGCCGTGACGAGGTTGGCGAATGCCCGCGAAGCGTGCAAATGGGCTCGAACAGGGTTAGCGCGCGCTCACCCGGGGGAGAAATCAGGCAGCATCAGATGGGGATCGAGATGACTGGGTTAGGCCATATGGGGTGGCGTGTGGCCGTAGTGATAGTGGCGTTCGCCGGAACTGCCGCTCTCGCGGTCACGCTGACGCGTGTCCCGGCACCCTCTCAGGCGGCCCAGTCGGCGAGCATCATCTGCCCGAGTTCCGGGCTCCGGGCTTCGCTCGGCCGGGCCGGAACGCCGAGCCCGGGAGCACCGGCCGCGGCGAGCAGCTACTACACGCTGCAGTTCACTAACGTCTCTCACCAGGTGTGCAGCCTGTTCGGGTACCCGGAAGTCTCCGCCTTCGTCACCAGAGGGACCGCGACCATACCGCCGGGCGGCCCGAGCCAGGGCGGCCTGGCCGGCAGCGCGGCGATCCACGACCCTGCGGTCAGGCCGGAGCCGGTCAGGCTCGAGCCGGGGGAGACGGCGCAAGCGTTGCTGCGGATCACGGACACCGGCGGCTCCCGGCCGACCACCTGCGTGCGGGTAACCTCCGAGGAGCTGCGGGTCACCCTTCCGCGTCAGGGACGGTCCGCGTTCGTGCCCGTCCACATCCCGATCTGCTCCAAGCAGGGGCACCTGTCCCTGACCGTCCAGGCCCTTCAGGCCAGGTCGGGCGTCTCCGGCGTCCCCGGTTACACCGTGCCCTAACCACGGCCCCCGCAGCGCATCATGATCACTGGCGGCGGTACTCTAGCCGCAGTTTCGCGTTGAGCGCCGTACGGGGACAATGGGAGACATGGGTGCCAGCCAGGTGAGCCTTCCCGCCGCCGAAGGATCGGAAGGGGCGCGGCCGGGCAACGAACTTGGCCTTCCCCCCGAGCGTTATCTGGACCGGGAGGAAAGCTGGCTCAGATTCAACGAGCGGGTGCTCGAACTCGCGGAAGATGAGTCGATCCCGCTGCTCGAGCGGGTGCGGTTCCTGGCCATCTTCGCGACCAACCTGGACGAGTTTTTCATGGTCCGGGTGGCCGGGCTGATGCGGAGGATGGTGGCGGGCTTCCCGGTCGAGGGGTCCGGCGTCAGGCTGCCCGGGCAGGTGCTCGACAACACGCTGGAGCTGGCCGGCCAGCTGACCGTGCGGCACGCCCGGGCGTTCAGCGAGCGGATCAATCCCGAACTGGTCGAGCACGGCATCGAGCTGCTGCGTTGGAAGGAGCTGTCCGGACAGGAGCGGGACACCCTCGGCGACCTGTTCCGGCAGCGGATCTACCCCGTGCTCACCCCGCTGGTGGTGGACCCGGCTCACCCGTTCCCGTTCATCTCCGGCCTGTCCCTCAACCTGGCCGTCATGATCGCGGATCCCAAAACGGACGCCACCGTGTTCGCCCGGGTCAAGGTGCCGCCGCTGCTGCCCCGCTTCCTCGCGCTGACGCAGAACCGGTTCGTGCCGATCGAGGATGTCATCGCCGCCCACCTGGGCGATCTGTTCGGCGGCGTTGAGATCATCAAACATCACGCGTTCCGGGTCACCCGGATCAGGGACCTTGAGGTCGACGAGGACATCACGGAAAACCTGCTGCAGGCGATGGAGCGGGAACTGGTCAGGCGGCGGTTCGAGCCGGCCGTCCGGCTCGAGGTCGAGGACACGATGTCGGCCGACGTGCTGGACCGGCTCGTCACCGAGCTCGGCATCGACAAGCGTGCGGTGTACCGGGTGTCGGGGCCGCTCGACCTGAGCGGGCTGTCCGCCATCGCCGACCTGAACATCGGTGAGCTGAGATATCCGGCGTTCGTTCCGTCCACCCGGGCGATTCCGCAGGAGACCAGCATTTTCTCCGCCATCGCCGAACGCGACATCCTCGTCCATCATCCCTACGACTCCTTCGCCGCATCGGTCGAGCGGCTGATCGACGAGGCCGCCAATGACCCGCGGGTGCTCGCGATCAAGCAGACGCTGTACCGCACAAGCGGCCAGTCGCCGATCGTGGACGCGCTCATCGACGCCGCCGAGGCCGGCAAGCAGGTGGTCGTGGTGGTGGAGATCAAGGCCAGGTTTGATGAGCGCGCGAATATCGCCTGGGCCCGCAAACTCGAGGAAGCGGGCTGCCACGTCGTCTACGGTTTCGTCGGCCTGAAGACGCACTGCAAGATGGCGCTCATCGTCCGCGAGGAGTCCGACGGGACGCTGCGACGGTACTGCCACCTCGGAACCGGGAACTACCACCCGACCACGGCCCGCCTCTACGAAGACTTCGGCCTGCTCACCGCCGACCTCACGGTGGGCGAGGACGTCAACGCCCTGTTCAACCACCTGACCGGCTACAGCCGGACGGGATCGTACCGCCGCCTGCTGGTCGCGCCGGAATCGCTGCGGACCGGCATCGTGGAGCGGATCGATGCCCAGGCCGAGCGACGGCGGGCGGGCCGGCCCGCCAGGATCGTGTTCAAAACCAACGCGCTGGTCGATGAGGTGGTCATCGACGCGCTCTACCGGGCCTCCCAGGCCGGGGTCCCGATCGACCTGTGGGTGCGGGGCATCTGCGCGCTGCGGCCGGGTATCCCCGGCTTGTCCGACAACATCAGGGTCCGCAGTGTGCTCGGCCGTTTCCTCGAGCATTCCCGCGTCTACGCGTTCGGCCCGGCCGAGGAGGAAAACGCGCAGGTGTGGATCGGCAGCGCCGACATGATGCACAGGAACCTGGATCGCCGGGTGGAACTCCTCGTGCAAGTAACCGATCCCGGCCACCAGCGGCGGGTACGCCGGTTCCTCGATCTCGGCGTGGACGACAAGACCTCCTCCTGGTGGCTCGGCCCGGACGGGTACTGGGGCAGGCATAGCCGGGACGAGACGGGCGATCCGCTGCGAGACGTGCAGGAGACCCTGGTCAGGGAGCGAAGGGTCCGTCCGGCTGATGACTGACGTCATCGTCGCGGCAGGCGCGGTGGTGTGGCGGCCCACGCCCGGCCCACCCCACGGGGACGGCGGGAGCGCCGGTGGCCGCGGGGTCGAGGTGCTGCTTGTGCACCGGCCCAAATACGACGACTGGTCGCTGCCCAAGGGCAAGTGCGAGCCGGGTGAGCACGTCGCGCTCACCGCGGTCCGGGAGGTCTTCGAGGAGACCAGCGTGCGGTCACCGCTCGGGCCGCGGCTGCCGTCGGTGCAGTACCAGAACGGCGCGTACCGCAAGGACATCGACTACTGGTCGATGCGCAGCCTCGGTACCCAGGCCGCCGCCAGTCACGAGGTCGACTCGGTGTCCTGGCTGCCGCTGGCGCAGGCCAGGGAGCGGCTGAGCTACGCGCGTGACGTGGCCGTGGTGGACGGCCTGGTGCCACGGGAAACGGTGCCGCTTATCCTGCTCAGGCACGCCTCGGCGGGAGCGAGGGGAGAGTGGCCCGCAGACGACGAGTCGCGCCCGCTCGACGCCAAGGGAGTGACGGACGCGCACGCGCTGGCCGGCTTGCTGTCCTGCTTCGCGCCCAAGGCGCAGGTCCTGAGCTCGCCCGCGCTGCGCTGCACCGAAAGCGTGCGTCCCTACGCGGCCAGCTTCGAAGGCGAGGTGGAGGCCGCGGACGCACTGGCGCTGCCGGGCCACTCGAGTCTCGTGTTTTCCCGAACGAACCGTGGTGATGCCCTCGCCGACCTGGTTCGTCAACTGGTGGCCGACGGCCGGCCGGCGGTCCTGTGCCTGCACCGCGAGAACCTGCCCAAGGCGCTCGCCGCGGCGCGCACCGCGCTCGGCGCTCCGCCGTCGCCCGGACCCTCGGCGCTGCCCAAGGCCGGCTTCTTCATCCTGCACATGGCGCCGGGAGAGCTAGTCGCCCTCGAGCGCTACGTTCTGTTAGCCCGCTCGTTCTGTTGGCCCCGGTTGGCTCTGGTCGGTCGTTTTCAAGGCGCCGTTGGGGCTCTCGGGCTCGTGGGGGGCGGTCTCACGGGTGTCGCTAGCCTCGTGCTTTTCGTTGGTTTCTTTGGTTGCGGCGGGCTGGTGGCGGTGGCGGCGGCCGCGCATCCGCCGGATGATGTAGGCGGCGAGCAGGACCACCGCCGCGATCAGTAGGTAGTAGGAGTACTGCGTTATGTCGTGATAGATCGTGGTGATGTGGTTTCCGGCGAGGTAGCCGAGGCTGACCCAGGTGCCAACCCACAGGGCGGCACCGAGCGCGTTGAAGGCGAGGAAGCGCCACCAGCGCATGCCGCTGATGCCCGCGATGATCCCGTTCGCCTGGCGCAGGCCTTCGATGAAGCGCGCGACCACGATGATCTTCCCGCCGTGCCGTCTGAAGAAGTGCTCGGCGCGGTTCAGCCGCTCCTCGGTCAAGAACACGTACTTGCCCCACCGCAGGGCCAGCGCGCGGCCGCCGAAGTGCCCGATGGCAAAGCCGATGTTGTCGCCGAGGGTCGCCGCGATGAAGCCGACGATACCGAGGGCCACGACGTTGAGCTTGCCCGCGCCCGCGTAGATGGCCCCGGCGATCAGGATCGTCTCGCCGGGTACGGGGATGCCGAAGTCCTCCACCAAGACCAGGAGGGCGATCGCCCAGAGGCCGTAGTGTTGCAGAGGTGACGCCAGGGCGTTGAGAAACCCGGGTAGCGTCGGTGAACTGCTGGCCAGCGTGGCCGCGGTCATCAGCACCGGTTGGTCACCTCTCGGGTTCGGCGGAGCTCCCCAGGATAGGTGCCTCCTTCACCTGCGCCGGGCCATCGCGCATGGCGCGGACGATCGGTCCGGCGGTCAGCTCGATCTGCCAGGGCCGGGCCCCGTAGCCGGCCAGGGCCTGCGCGACGGTCTGCTCGTCGCAGGGTTGCGGGGGATCCCAGCTCAGCCTGCGCACCGCGTCGGGGGAAATCAGGTTCTCGATCGGCAGCCTGTTGTCTTCCGCGATGGACGTCACGGCCGTGCGCGCTGCGGCCAGGCGGGCCGCGGCGGCCGGATCCCGTTCAGCCCACCGATGCGCCGGCGGCGGTCCGTTCGGGACCGTCCCGCCGGCCGCCTCAGGCAGCTCCTCATCGGCACTGCCTCGCGCTCGTGAGACCGCGGCCAGCCATTCTCGCTCGTGCCGCCTGGCCTGGCGGCTGGTGAACCCGCTGATCTTGATCAGCTGCGCGTGATTCGCGGGCAACGTCCTGGCTGCCTCGACGATCGCCGTGTCGAGCAAGATGCGGCGTGGAGACAGGTCAGCGGCCTGGGCAATTTTGTCCCGCGTCGTCCACAGTTCGCGTACGGCCGCCAGCCCTCGCCGGGACTGCACCCGGTGAATACCCGAGGTCCGCCGCCACGGGTCCGCCCGCGGGGTAGCCGGCCTGGCCGCCAGCACGGCCTCGAACTCCTGCCGGGCCCATTCGGTCTTGCCTTGGGCGGCGAGTTCCGCGGCCAGGGCGTCTCTCAGCTCTACAAGTAGCTCGACATCGAGCGCCGCGTAGCGCAGCATCTCCTCCCGCAGCGGGCGGGCTGACCAGTCGGCGGCCGACTGCCCCTTCTCCAGGTGGTAACCGAGCACCTCCTCAACCAGGGTGCCGAGAGCGACCCGGGGGTACCCAAGCAGCCGGCCGGCCAGTTCGGTGTCAAAGAGCCGCCGCGGCCGGAAACCGATCTCGTCCAGGCACGGCAGGTCCTGCGACGCCGCGTGCAGCACGGCCTCGGCGTCGCTGAGCGCAGCGTCCACGCCGGACAAGTCGGGGCAGGCGATCGGATCGATGAGCATCGTGCCGGCCCCGGCGCGGCGCAGCTGGACCAGGTATGCGCGCTGGCCGTAGCGATATCCGGAGGCACGTTCTGCGTCGACCGCGACCGGCCCCTCGCCGCTGACCAGCCTGCTGATGACCTCGGCCAGGGCCGCATCGGTTTCGGTGACCGGCGGCAGGCCGTCCCGGGGCTCAAGCAGGGGGACGGAACCTGAGGCCTTCTGGACCTCGGCTTCCTCCTGGCTGCCGTCGGGTCTCTCAGCCTTTTCGAACCCGTCAGGTCTCCCCGCCTCGGTGCCTGCGCTCACCCGTACCCCGGCTGCCGAAGGGCCCGTGTCCCCGGCGGCTCCAATCCCGCCGCAGCCGACAGGCAGTCGCACCAGGCCGCTATGTGCGCAGAGAAGTCGAGGGCGGCGGGACTGCTCTGACCCGATCCGGTAGCACTGGCTCCGCCGGGCCCGGCTGGTGACCATGAAGCACGAAGTTCGAAACCGGTCAGCGGAAGCTCGTCGCGCTTGGCGCCGAAACCCTCGGTGATGACTCTGGTGACCGTGCCGCTCGGTACCGCGTAACCGGGCACGTGCGCGTCCAAAGCCTCCGAGAGCCAGCTCCAGCCGACCTCGCCGAGCAGTGGATCCGCCGCGATTTCCGGCTCTACTTCGGCGCGGATGTAAGCCACCAGCCGGTAGTAGCCATCCCAGCCTTGCTGGCCGTCCGGGTCATAGAGCAGGACCAGCCGTCCCCAGGCGACATCGGCGTCGTCCCGCTGAACGGTCGCGGCGATAGCCGTGGCGTACGGCGCCAGCCGTTTCGGCGCTGGCACGTCTTCGAATTGCAGATCCTGCCGCGCCTGAGCGTGCCGGGCCGCCATGAAGGCCTCCGTCACCTCGGCGAACGTCTTCTCCGCGGCTGAGCCCTGAGCCTGCGCCGGGGAGCCCTGAACTCGCGCCGAACCGGCAGTCCTAGCCGTTCTGGGTTTTTTAGCGGTCGTCCTGAGATTGCCTGTCGGCGTCCTAGGCGCGCCGATCGGCGTCGCAGGCACCTCCGGTGCGCCGCTGGCAGCCTCGGCCGCAGCCGGACGGCCGGACGCCGCACCCGATCCCCTTGACGTCCTCGATCGTGTGCTGCGCCGGTCCTCTGGCTCGTCAGCCGACCCCATGACCCGAGCGTACGTGTCTGTCATCCCGGTTCTCACGCCGCGCCATTTATTTTCATGCCGAAACACCGATGTTTCATGCTATTTCGCCTGACTAACTTCGGGCTAGGAGGAGCGGGAACCTGTCCCGGTCACATCACGCCGCCTGGGACGTGCTGGCGCGACTGGCCTCTGCGCGCAGCGGAAGACCGATGATCAGAGCGTCACCGCACATTGTGCAGGCCCATTCCTGGCAGTCACCGTCCGGGACATCCGGGCAGTCGACGGGCTCCGCGTGGAACTGCTCGAAGAGCCGCTCTTCGCTGCATCCGGTGCAGTACTTGCTCAGGTACGCCATCGTGGCGACCTCCTCGTTGCGGCGCATCAAGGGACTTACGGTGTCGGCTCAAGGGACTTACGGTGTCGACATCCCGAGGGCTTAACAAGCCCGATGCTGATGTTGGCACGCTCCCGCGCCGATTCGTGGGACCTCAGGCGGCGTGTCTCCCCGCGGCCACGGTCCGGTGGTGTGAGACGATCCCTGACGTGACCGTAAGCCCGTCGAGATCCCCTTTCCTGCAGGCGTGCCGCAGAGAGCCCGTGCCCTACACACCTGTGTGGTACATGCGGCAGGCGGGCCGATCGCTGCCCGAATACCTCAGGGTGCGCGAGGGCACCTCGATGCTCGACTCGTGCACCCGTCCCGAGCTGATCACGGAAATCACCCTGCAGCCGCTGCGCAGGTATGACGTGGACGCGGCCGTCTTGTTCAGCGACATCGTGGTACCGCTGCGTGCGGTGGGCATCGATGTCGACATCAAGGCCGGGATCGGGCCGGTGATCGGCACTCCCGTGCGGACTTCAGCGGATCTCGCGCGGCTGCGCGCGCTGGTTCCGCCGGACGTGCCTTACGTCACAGAAGCGATCCGCTTGCTCGTGACTGAGCTGGGTGAATGCCCGCTGATCGGTTTTGCGGGCGGTCCGTTCACGCTTGCGTCCTACCTGGTGGAAGGGGGACCTTCCAAGAACCACGACAAGACCAAGGCGCTGATGTACGGCGCTCCCGAGCTGTGGCACGCGCTGCTCGGGCGGCTGGCCGACATCACCATCTCGTTCCTCCAGATCCAGGTCGCGGCGGGCGTTTCGGCTGTCCAGCTTTTTGATTCCTGGGTCGGCGTGGTCAGCCCGGACGACTACAGGCGCGCGATCCTTCCGCATACCAGCCGGATCTTCGCGGCGCTCGGGCCGTCCGGCGTCCCGCGCATTCACTTCGGGGTCGGAACCGGCGAGCTGCTCGGACTGATGGGGGAGGCCGGGGCGGACGTGGTCGGTGTCGACTGGCGCATCCCGCTCGACGAAGCCGTCCAGCGGGTCCATCCGGGGAAGGCTCTCCAAGGCAACCTTGACCCGGCGATCCTCCTCGCGCCCTGGGAGGTCATCGAGAAGCGGGCCAAGGACGTCATCGTCCGCGGGCGCGCCGCCGAGGGGCACGTGTTCAACCTGGGGCATGGCGTCCTGCCGGAAACCGACCCGGCCATGCTGGCCAGGCTGGCCGATCTGGTCCACGCCGAGTCGGCCCGCACGCCCGCCTGAGCCGGTCTGGCGCATCATGAGCTTTCCGGTGCGGCCGGCTGGGCGGGGAGCCTGCGGCGTATCAGCCAGCGTCGGCCGCGGAAGACCAGGTAGAAGGCCAGGATTCCGATGGCGGCGAACGGTGCGAGCGCGCCTAGGAAAGCGAGCGTCCAGGACACGGTGATCCGAAGCGCCCGCCAGCCGGCGCCGAGGCCACCCGCCAGGCTGGGCGGAGCCTTGGGGTGATGTATCAGCGGCTCGGCCTTGGGGCCGAGAATCGTCAGGGTCACGGTGGCGTAGGAGACTTCGTGGTTGAGCGCACGCTGCTGCGCCTGCATCGTCTCGAGGCTGGATTCCTCCACGTTGATCTGGTTCTGCACGCTGAGGAGATCGCTGACCGAGCCTGCGTGCGACAGCAGGGCGCGAAGCTGGGCGATGGCCGCCTCATCCGAGCTGACCTGGCTGTTCACGTCCGCCACCTGCTGGGTGACGTCCTGGGCTTGCTGCTGAAGGGACAGCTGCGTGCCCAGGCCGTCTTCTAGCTGGCTCAGTGTGGCCTGGTAAGCCGGGACAGGAATCTTGACCTGCACGCTGGCGGTGGCCTGGGACGGGTGGTCGGGGTCGGCCGAGGTCGTCTCGCTGGAGACATAACCGCCGGCGCTCTCGACAATCCGGGCGGACTTGGCGGCGGCCGAGCTCACGTTGGCCGCCCGGACGGTCAGCTGTGCGGTGTAGATGATCTCGCTGGCGGGGGCCAGCCGGGCCGTCGTCGTGCCCGTACCGGCCTGCTGGTACGCGGGGTTGCCCGAGGCGGCCGCGCCGGCCACACGACTCACCGGTGCAGGCGCAGCCAGCTGCCCGGAGGCGGCCTTCTCGGCCCCGGCGGTCCCGGTGGAGCTGGCTGACATGCTTGAGGTGCCTGCCGAGCAACCGGCCAGCAAGGCCGTGCCGGCGAGCATGACGCTGCCGATCACGAGGCCGGCCAGAGCGCCGGGCCGTGTGCGCCCGGTCCGCGTGCGGATCCAGGCCGACTTCGCTGTGTTCAGCATGCCGATGTGACGGCGGGCGGGACCTGGGCGGTTCCGTCTTCCTGGTCACGATCTCGCACCGGCCCGGCCGCGTGCGGGTTACGCGAGCCTGCGCCAACGAGGACTCTCTGGCGTGTTAGTCGCCGGGATGTGGTGCGGAGTTCGGGGCTCGGTGGTGGATCGGATGCCAATGGGCCCGCTGGACAGGCCGCCGGAGGCGGGTCCCTCGCGGTCGTGCCGGTGGCGCGGTGGCTGCTGGGGGTGGTGATGCGAGGTGCATGCCGTGCCTGGTCCGGCCGGGCGTGATGCGGGCCGGGCCGTCCGGTTTCGCGTGGAAGATCGGGCTTCTGCGGATAGTTTGGTACCCGATAGGGTACCAAAACTTCCAGGTAAGCCGAATATTCCACGATCTTTTTCGATAGTTGTGACGGATGGGTTCCGGGTGCGGGGAGGGGCGGCGGGGGTTGGCGGGGACGGCGGCTGGAGTGCGGCGCTTCAGGCCCTCAAAGCGTGATCGTGCTCCAGGCACGGGTGCGGGCGGGTCGGGGGCTGGGAGGCCTGATGTGTGGAAGTACCCCGGGCGGCGTGCGATACAGCGGACGGTGTCTGCCAGGCTGGTGGGCATGAACCCTGCGAACGCGCAGCCGCACATCGTGATCGTGGGCGGCGGGATCTCCGGGCTGGCGGCGGCGTTTTTCCTCGGAGATCATGACGTGCGAGTGACGCTGCTTGAGGGGTCGCCCCGGCTTGGCGGCAAGCTTTCTACGTCGGAGATCGCTGGTGTAGCGGTCGATGAGGGCGCCGAAGCGCTGCTCGTCACGCGGCCGGAAGGAACCGATCTGATCGCTGCGGCCGGACTGGCTGACCAGCGGGTGGCGCCAGGCACCACCTCGTCGGCGATCTGGACCCGCGGCGCGCTCCGGCCGCTGCCGCGGCGTCAGGTTATGGGCGTGCCCTCGGACCTGGCCGAACTCGCCAAATCCGGAGTACTGTCCGGCGAAGGTCTCGCCCGGGCCCGTCAAGATCTCGACCTCGCGCCCACCGCTCGCGACGGCGACGTGCCGGTGGCGCGCTACATCGGTGCCCGTTTCGGTGACGAGGTGGTGGACCGGCTGGTCGATCCGTTGCTCGGCGGGGTCTACGCGGGACGCTCCGCGGAATTGTCGTTCGACGCGACGCTGCCCGCGTTGGCGGCCGCGTCTCGTCAGCACCGCTCGCTGGCCGAGGCGGCGCGATCCCTGCTGCCATCCCCGGCGCCAGACCCGGCCCGGACTGGCGACAAAGGCCATCCGGGCACCCGGACGGGCGGATCGGTGTTCACGACGCTCGCCGGAGGGCTGGGAACGCTGCCCGACATCCTGGCCAAGACGTCGACGGCAACGATAAGGACCGCCTCGATGGCCAGGGAACTGCGCCGGACCGAGAACGGCTGGCGGATCACCGTCGGATCGGCGGCGGCGCCCGAACAGATTGACGCGGACGCGGTCATCATCGCCGTCCCAGCGCGCCCCGCGGGCCGCCTGCTCGCCGAGATACCTGGCGTGTCCGCGGCCGTCACGGCGTTCGGCGAGATCAGCTACGCCAGCATGGCGATCATCACGCTCGCGTATCCGCGATCCGCCTTTCCCGGACCCGGGCACGCACCCGGACCTGGGCTCAGTGCCCTGGGCTTGAGCGGGTACCTGGTCCCGGCCGTGGACGGGCGGGCCGTCAAGGCGGCTACGTTCTCCACCGTCAAGTGGCCGCACCTGGCCGGCCCGTCGGCACGGCCGGCGGGCGAGCCACTGGAGATCATCAGGTGCTCGGTCGGCCGGATCGGAGAGGAAGGGATACTCCAGCGGGCCGACGATGACCTCGCCGCGCTGGCTGCGGCGGAACTCGCGGAGGCGACCGGCGTGCGGGGCGGTCCTGTCGCGACCCGCGTCACCCGGTGGGGCGGAGCGCTACCCCAGTACACCGTCGGTCACCTGGACCGGGTGGCGAGGATACGCGCGGCGGTAGCCACCCAACCCGGGCTCGCGCTCTGCGGCGCGGCCTACGACGGGCTGGGCATACCCGCGTGCGTGGCCACCGCCCGATCGGCGGTCGACCAGATCCTGGCCTACCTGCCAGCCAGGCGGTGACCCGGTCCGGTGCGGTGAGCGGCGTGGCCGACAATGGTGGCATGGCTGACGAACATGAGATGACCGTGCCGAGCGGCCCGAAAACCGCCGCCGAAACCGGGACCGCCGGGACCGCCGAGGCGGAACGCAAGCCCAAGGCCCGTGATCTCAACGATCTAATCCGTTACACGATGTGGTCGGTGTTCCGGGTGACCGACCGGGCCGCGCTGGAGGCGGGCGGACTCGGGAACGCCGCCGCCGACGTGGACGAGCTGCTCGAGCAGGCCGCGGGCAAGGGCGTGGTGACCCGCGGCTGTTACGACCTGCAGGGTCTGCGGGCCGACGCGGACTACATGTTCTGGTGGGTGGCCCCAAGTTCGGATGATCTGCAGGACATCTACACCCGCTTCCGCCGGATCCGGCTCGGCCGCTGCAGCGAGCCGGTCTGGTCGGTGATGGCGTTGCACCGCCCGGCGGAGTTCAACAAGAGCCACATTCCCGCCTTCGTGGCGGAGGAGGAACCTCGCGCGTACGTCAGCGTGTACCCGTTCGTGCGCTCGTACCAGTGGTACCTGCTCGATCCCGCGGAGCGCCGCCGGTTGCTCGCCGAGCACGGGATGATGGGCCGCGAGTACCCCGACGTCAGGGCCAACACCGTCCCCTGCTTCTCGCTCAACGACTATGAGTGGATACTCGCCTTCGAGGCCGATGAGCTGCACCGGATCGTCGACCTCATGCGGCACCTGCGCGGATCTGAAGCCCGGCTGCACACCCGGGTCGAGATCCCGTTCTACACCGGCCGCCGCAAGCCCGTGCACGAACTCGTCGCCAGCCTGGCTTAGTCCGGGGTGCCTACCGATCTCCGGGTGAACGGCTGGCTGCTGATACCGGACAGCGAACTGCGCGAGCGGTTCTCCCGGTCATCCGGGCCGGGCGGCCAGTCGGTCAACACCGCCGACAGCCGGGTTGAGCTTTCCTTCGACGTCGAGCGGTCGCCCGCGCTGCCCGAATGGGCGCGCGCCCGGGCCGCCGAACGCCTGGCCGGGAGGCTGACCAGCGGAGTACTCACGGTGGCCGCGTCCGAACAGCGCAGCCAGCTCGCCAACCGGCAGGCGGCCCGGGCCAGGATGGCGGCCCTGCTGCGGGCCGCCATCGCGCCGCCGCAGCGCCAGCGCGTCCCGACCAAGCCGGGACGGCGGGCGAACGAGCGGCGGCTGGAGACCAAGCGCAGCCGCGGCGCGATCAAGCGGGCCCGCAGGTACGACGGCCGTAACCCCGAGTGACCGACGGCGTAGCTTACGACGGGCCAGAAGGTTCCAGCTGGAGGGACACCGAGTTGATGCACCAGCGCTGGTCGGTGGGCACGTCGTAGCCCTCGCCGGCGAACACGTGGCCCAGGTGGGAGTCGCACGCCGCGCAGCGCACCTCGGTGCGGATCGCCCCGAGTGAGCGGTCCTCGATGAGCACCACCGCGTCGGACTCGGACGGCTGGTAGAACGACGGCCAGCCGCAGTGTGACTCGAACTTGGCGTCGGAACGGAATAGTTCCGCTCCGCACGCCCGGCAGCGGTACACGCCCTCGGTCTTGGTATCGGTGTACTCGCCGGTGAAGGGGGCCTCGGTGCCTGCCCGGCGCAGGACCGCGTATTCCTCTGGCGTCAGCTGCTCATGCCACTGCTCGTCGGTCCGGGTGACCTTTTCCATGACAGCAGCTTAATGAATCGGATGGGATACTCGTCATCATGGGTCTACGGGTGTCAGCCGGGCGGATGGTCGGGCGGGACGACGAGCTCGGCCGCCTGCTCACCCTGCTCGACGACGCTGAGGCGGGCCGCTCGGTGGCCGCGCTGGTCAGCGGGGATGCGGGCGTGGGCAAGTCGCGCCTGGTCCGGGAGGTCACCCGGCTCGCCGCCGGACGCGGTTTCACCGTGCTGTCCGGCCAGTGCGCCGAGCTCGGCGACAGCGTGCCGTACCTGCCGCTGGCCGACGCGCTCCGCGGCGCGGCCCAGTCCACCGGAGTCAGGGACGCGCTCAGCTCACGCCCGGCCCTGGGCCGGCTGCTCCCGGACAGCGGGGACGGGCGCGTGCCCGACGAGGACCGTTCGGGCCTGGCCAGGCAGCAGATGTTCGGCGGAGTGCTTGGCCTGCTCACCGAGCTCGCCGCCGCGGCGCCGGTGCTGCTCGTGCTGGAAGACCTGCACTGGGCCGACGCCTCCACCCGGGATCTGGTGACCTTCCTTTCCCGGATGCTGCACCGCGAGCGGGTCGCGCTGATCGGCACGTACCGCACCGACGACCTGCACCGCCGCCACCCGCTGCGGCCCGTGGTGGCCGAACTGCAGCGGCTGCCCGGCGTCATCTCGGTCGACCTCGCGCCGCTTAGTCCCTCGGCCCTGGCCGAGCACCTGACGGCGGTCGCGCCGGGCCGCCTGGACGCGACCGAGCTGAACGACATCGTGGCCCGGGCCGAAGGCAACGCCTTCTACGCCGAGGAACTGCTCGCCGCCTCGGTCAGGAATGACCCCGCTGACCGCAGCGCCCTGCCCGCCGGGCTGGCGGCCCTGCTGCTCAGCCGGGTCGAGCAGCTCTCCGACACCACCCAGCGAGTCCTCCGCGCCGCGGCCGTGGCCGGGCGCAAGGCCGACGACGACCTGGTGCGCGCCGCATCCGGCCTCCAGGCCGCCGAATACGAGGGCGCGGTCCGGGAGGCGGTCACCCACCAGCTGCTTGTTCCCGACGGTACCGAAGGTTATGTCTTCCGGCATGCCCTGCTGCGCGAAGCCGTCTACGCGGACCTGCTGCCGGGGGAACGAACCAGGCTGCACGCCACCATGAGCTCCCTGCTCGCTGACCCGCAGCGGCTGACCGTGCCCGGCACGGCGGCGGAGCTGGCTCAGCACTGCCTGGCCAGCCACGACATCCCCGGTGCCTTCGCCGCCTCCGTGCGCGCCGGGGAAGAAGCCGAACGACTCGGTGCACCCGCCGAGGCGCACCGCCACTACGACCAGGCCCTGGCGTTGTGGGAACGGGTCACCGAGCCGGAGAAGACGGCCGGCATGGCTCGCGGCAAGCTCGGCCTGCTGTCCGCGGACAACGCGGCGGACAGCGGCGACATCGACCACGCCGTGCACCTGCTCCGCCGGCTGCGGCGGGCGCTGCACGACCAGGCGGACTCCGATCCGGCGGCCCAGGACGTGAACCTGGCCGGCCGGATCGGCGAGCGGCTGGCGTTCTTCCTGAGTCAGCTGGATGACCCCAAGGCCGTGGCCGAGGCCATCGAGGTCGCCAGGACCACGGTCGAGGCGACCCCGGCGGACCCGCCGACGTGGCAGCGGGCCCGAGCCATGTCCACCTACGCCAATACCTTGCTGACCGAAGACGACTTCACCGCGGCGCAGGAATGGGCCTCCCATGCGCTCACCGCCGCCCGCGACGCCGACGCGCCCTGGGTACAGGCCGACGCGCTGGTGACCCTCGGCTTCATCAGCAACCGCGAAGGCCATAACGACGAAGCCATCGAGCTGCTGACCGATGCGCACAAGCAGGCCCGCGAGGCCAAGGTGCTCGGCGTCGAGCTCCGGGCCGCGTATCACCTGGCCCGGGCCCACCTGGAGCGGGGCGACCTGGCCCTCGGCGCCGAGGTCGCCCACGAGGGGACCAAACGGGCCAACCAGACCGGGCTCGGCATGGCCCCGTTCGGCCTGGACGTGCAGCACCTGCACTTTCAGTGCCACTTCGCCGACGGCAAGTGGGACCACGCCCAGGAGATCGCCGACGGCTTCCCGGTCCGGGTCACCAGCATGGCCGAGGCCTACTTGTCCTCGATGGCCCTGTTCATCGACGTCGCCCGGGGCGACCCGGCGGTGGCGGAGCGGCGCGCCTGGATCGAGCCGTTCTGGTCCGCGCACGGGTTCGACGAGTTCACCGGCCGCGGGCTACTCGCCGAGCATGCCCTCTGGCAAGGCGACACCGAGCAGGCGCTGACCCAGGCCCAGGCCGCCATCGCGGTCACCCACATTCCGTCGTGGGGTTACTCGCCGTCGGTGATCAGGCCGGCCGCGGTCGCGCTGAGCGCGCGGGCGGACCGGGCCGCGCAGGCCCGCGCGGCCGGCGACGATGACGCCGCCACCGCGGAGCTGACCGCGGCCGGTGAGCTGCTGAAGATCGCCCGCCAGGGTGCGGCCTACCCCCGGCGGCCCAAGTTCATCCTCGGCCCGGAGGGACGCGGCTGGCTGGCCCGGGCCGAGGCGGAGTACCGCCGGGCCAGCGGCGAGAACGACCCGCAGGCGTGGCAGGCGGTGCTCGAGGAGTTCGGGCCGGCCTATGTCTACGAGACCGCCAGGACCCAGTGGCGGCTGGCCGAGGCGCTCGCCGAGACCGGGCGCCGGGATGAGGCGGCGGAGCAGTGGCGCCTGGCCGCGCGCACGGCGGAGAAGCTGGCGGCCAGGCCGCTGCGCGCGGCGCTCGACGACCTGGCCAGGCGGGCCAGGATCGGGACCGCGGAGCCCAGGGGCGACCGCTCGGTCCTGGTCTCGCTGACCGCCAGGGAACGCGAGGTGCTCAGGCTCATCGCCGCGGGCCGCAGCAACAGGGAGATCGCCTCGGTGCTGTTCATCGCGCCCAAGACCGCCAGCGTGCACGTCTCCAACATCCTCGGCAAGCTCGGTGCCGCCAGCCGCACCGAGGCCGCCGCCATCGCCCACAGGGAAGGCCTGATCAGCGAGCCGACGGCCCGCTAGCGGCCCGGGGCGAGCTCGGCCAGGATCTCACCCGCCCGCTCGGCCGCCGCGGCAGGCACCACCGAGGGGTGGCCGATCTGCCGATCCCAGTTCAGGTCGTAGAACAACTCGGTGACCCCCTGCCCGGCCAGCCACTCGGCGTCCGCGCGGATCTGCGGGTAACTGCCGGACAGCAGCCGGCGGTCGCCGTCCGGCCCCTTCTCCTCGGCGCCGGCCACCACGACGCCCCGGCAGATGATGCGCACGGCCCCGGGATCGCGGCCCGCCGCGGACGCCGCCTCCTTGATCGCGCCGACCGCCGCGCCGATCTTGGTCAGGTCGGCCCGGCTCGAGGTGATCCAGCCGTCCGCCATCCGTCCGGCCCGCTCCATGGCCGGTGCGGACATGCCGCCCAGCAGCACCTGCGGTCCTGGTTTCTGCACCGGCTTGGGGTCCTGCCGGCCGGCCGGGATCGTGTAGAACTCCCCGCTGAACGAGCTGACCTCGTCGGCCCACAGCGTCTTGAGCACGGTGAGGTACTCCTCGGCGCGCGCGCCGCGCCGGGCCATGGTCGCGCCGGTCGCGGTGAACTCCTCGGGCATCCAGCCGATGCCCAGGCCCAGGTCGAGCCGGCCGCCGGACAGCACGTCGACGGTCGTCGCCTGCTTGGCCAGATAGGCGGGGGAGACGAACGGCAGGTTGATGATGGCCACGCCGAGCCGGATCCGCGACGTCCGGGCGGCGACGTAGCCCAGCGCCACTAGGGGGTCGAGCACGCTGTGGTACACCGGCTCCAGGCCCGAACCTTCTGGCACAAGCAGCCGCTGGAAGGTCCACAACGACGCGTACCCGGCGTCTTCGGCCCGTTCGGCGAAGGCGGAGAGATAGTCCGGGGTGGCCCACGCGCCCGCGACCGGGGCGCCGAATCCGATCTTCATGCCCCAACCCTATTAAAGAATTTCCGGCCGAACGGTCCCCGGTGCTTGCACCGGCCGAGCTGACACCGGCGCCCGGATGGGCCGCGCCATACAATCAGCCATGCCCGCATCCTCCGACCTGCCCGTCACCGAGCGCACCAGGCATCGCCGCGGGCGCGAGAAGGGCAGCACCGACAGGCGGGATCTGATGGACATCCTGGCCGCCGGGGTGATCTGCCACCTCGGGGTCGTGCTGGACAGCGACCCGATGGTCCTGCCCACCGTCTACGGCCTGGCGGGGGACACCCTCTACCTGCACGGCTCGGTGGCCAGCCGCAGCCTGGTCCGCGCGCCGCAGACCACGATCTGCGTCACGGTGACCCACGTGGACGGGCTGGTGCTGGCCCGGTCGGTGTTCGAGCACGCTGTCAACTACCGCAGCGCGATGATCTACGGGACGCCCCGCCTGGTCACAGACCCGGAGCAGAAACTGGCCGGCCTGCGCTCGATCAGCGAGGTGCCCGGCCAGTGGGACTACGCCCGCCGTCCGAGCAAGAAGGAACTGGCCCAGACGTCCCTGCTCGCGCTGGCCCTGGACGAGGCTTCGGTGAAGATCCGCACCGGTCCGCCTGACGACGGTGACTCGCCCGACGCCGCGCTTGGAATCTGGGCCGGCGTGCTGCCGCTCGCCGCCGCCTGGCAGCCGCCCGTGCCCGACCCCGCGCTCCCCGCGACGATCCCGCTGCCCCCGCACATCGCCGCCCTGGCCCGGCGGCCCGCTGGTACCTCCCGGGCGCCCGGCGGGTCAGCCGTTGATGCTGTACAGCACCTGTAGCTGGTACGGCTGCGCGGTCTGGCTCGTGTACGCGATCGAGGTGCTGTCGTCGTAGGTGATCGTGATCTGCTGGGCTTGGCTCGAGGTTCCTCGTGCGCCGTACTTGACCGTCTCGACCCAGGTTCCCGGGTCGTTAGAAATCTGCAGCCCCTGCTGCTGGGTGACTTGCAGGATCGCGGTGACTTGGGTAGTCGACCCGCTCTGCGTCTGCGCCTGGATCCCGAAATGCACGAAGCCGCAGGTCTGGGTCTTTCCGTTCGCGTCGGTGAACTGGAAGATGAGGACCGCGCTGTCGTCCCAGATGATCTGCACCGAGGTGGTCAGGGTCACTGCGCTCATATCTGCTCCCTGGGTTGTCGCCAATTGGGCTGCCTGTCACCGGCTGAGGGCGTGGCTAACTGTAAATCCGCGTTCCGCGCCCAGTCCACCTCTTGTCAGTGAGCGGGACCGATGAAGGTGCCCTGGGCTAACACAGGGCGGTCGCGATCTCGGCGGCGCAGCCCCAGGCCAGCGAGACGCCGGCGCCACCGTGGCCGTAGTTGTGCCACAGCACGCCGTCGCCCAGCGGCTCGGCTTCCAGCCGTACCTCGGGGCGGCACGGACGCAGGCCGACGCGGTGCCCGAGGATCTCGGCCCCGCGCAGGCGAGGGTCGAGCTTGGCGCACCCAGCCACTATCCGTTCGGCAATATCGTCGTGCGGGTCCTGATCCCAGTTACCTTCGTCGTTCGTGCCGCCGAGCAGGATGGTGTCGCCGTGCGGGAACATGTACGTGATCCAGGGCGGCAGATCATCCCG
>JBEKGC010000010.1:0-37488 GCA_050013055.1 Streptosporangiaceae bacterium | reverse complement strand
TGTGTCCCTAGCGGGTCGGTCCAGGTGAGCTCGTATGTCTCGCTAAACGTTCCCTTCCGGGTCGGCCGGAAGGTGATCACGAGCTTCAGGTCATAGCCGCCGTTGACCGGAAGTCCCTTGACCACCCGGTAGCGGATCGCGAACGGTCGGCTGAGTGAGGACGAACTGGCGACGATTGCAGGCTGGTTGCCGGTGTTGGTCAGGCGGACCGTTGCCGTTACTTTCTTGCCCACCGGTATGGACCCGAATTTCACGGTCCGTACGGACGGCGTGAACTGGCTGACTGGCGGGGCGCCGATGCCGGACAGCCCGACGGTCGCGCTCATCCCGCTGTTTCCGCTGATAGTGAGCGAACTGGCGGCGGGCCCGGCCTGCCGCGGCGCGAAGGTGACCTGCATCGTGACCGACTGCCCAGGGGCGATCTTCGTGCCGCGCTCGGGCAACCCGCTCGCGGAGAACTCACCGGACGGCGGGGTGACCGCGGTGACGGTCTGGGTAGACGTGCCGCCGTTGGTGACCTCGATCGTCTTTGGCTCGGTGATACCGACCGGCACGTCGGTTACCCCCTGGTCCGGCGCCAGCGGGAACGCCTGCGAGCTCGGCGTGGTATAGAGCCCGGTCTGCGTCCCGTTGCCCGATAGGGGTACGTTCACCGAGGGCACCCGGGCCGAGTTCGTGGTGAACGAGAGCACCCCGGGGACACCGCCCGGGGAGGACGGCGCGAACGTCACAGGCGCGTGCAGCGCATCGCCCTTAGCCAGGGTGACCGGGAACGTGACCGGAACGCTTGTGGTGCTGCCGTTGGCGGTCTTCGTTACCGTCCCGACCGAGTACGAGCTGGTGGTGGCGGCCGTGGAACTCGCCGAGACACCGGAGACGGTGACGTTCGCGGACGCGGTTACGCTCACGTTCCGGCTCGTGCTGCCGCCCACGGGCGTCTCGCCGAAGCTGGTCGGCTTGGCGGTGAACGCCGCAGCCGCCCCGCTGGTGATGCCGAATCCGAAGACGTGGCCGTCCCTGGTCCCGACGTAGACGTGCCCGCTGTCGGTGGCCGGGGTGGTGAACTTGGCGGCCGTCCCGATCGGCGCTGACCACAGTGGCGTCAGCGTACAGGGTGTCCCGGAGGTGCAGGTGCCGGCCGGGACGGCGCTGAAGGCGTAGAGCGTTCCGCCCGCACCGGTCGAGTTGGTGACACCAACCGCCCAGACGATGGCGGACGACGGACTCGTTCCGTTCGACGTCACCACCGGCGAGCCGGACGTGTAGCCGAACTTGAACGAGCTGGTGGCCACGGTATGCAGCACCGGCACGCCCCCGGTGGAGTAGGCCCACTTCATCTCGCGGAGGTAATCAGTGTTGGCGTCGAAGTACAGGAAATCGTTGGCTGCAGCGCTATTGCTGCTCGTCAGGGTGGGGGTGTCAGCGAATGCCGCCGGGTGCCCCCATTCGCCCGCGAAGCAGCAGATAATGCGCAGAGAGGCATCGGTGCCGCTCGGTCCCTGCGATTGACCGCCCAGGTTGTTGCGGTTCAGCAGGTAGATACGGCCGTACTTGCCCGCGGCCACCATCAGGTCTGGGTAGGTACTGGTCCCGAAGGGGAGGGCTACCGGCCCCCCGGAACCGAAGTCGAGGTCCGCGGCGTCGAGTGACGAGGCGTTCTTCGGGCTGAAGAAGTCCTGCGCGGCCAGCGATCCGTCCGGTTGCACCGCGAGCCGTACCACGGACTCGGCGAGCTGGCCCGGCGGCGCGGTGCCGGGGCCCGGCGCCGGCGAGACGCCGTTACCGGAGACCAAGTAGATCCGTCCGGGCCCGTCGGACATCAGCCCGCCCCCGCCCTGCCAGATGCCGGCCTGGTCATCGGTCACGCCGGTCTCATCGGACCAGAGGGTGGTCGCGTGGGTGGAGACGTTCACGCCGCTCACGAAGCCGTCATAGGGCGAGTTGTCGCAATGCGAGGCGAACCCCGCATAGATCCAGCCGTTCATCAGCAGCAGGCCCGGCCGCTGCCACTGCTGTGCGGGGTTGAACGTAATAGACGAGTCATTCGAGGGGCTGCCGCCCATGGCGACCTGCTCGGTGAGGGTGCCGGTTTGCGGGCTGATGCCGTACAGGTTGTATTGCGGGACCGAGTTGACGATGGTCGCGGCCACCAGGTAGACGGTGCCGGTGGCCGGGTCGTACACCGGCGTGCTCGTGACCCCGACGTCCGGCGAAAGGTCGGAGCACACCGAACTCGTGTTCCATGGGGTGCCCAGCGACAGCGACCAGCGGACCGTGCCGGTCGTCGAATTCAGCCCGTATATCCAGTCGTTCTCCGTCGCGACGATCACAGTCAAACCGACGACTAGGGGCTGCGCGTAGACCGCCCCGTTGACGGCGGTGGAGAACATCTGGCCGAAGCTGCCGCCGCT
Source organism: Streptosporangiaceae bacterium (assembly GCA_050013055.1). GTDB lineage: Bacteria > Actinomycetota > Actinomycetes > Streptosporangiales > Streptosporangiaceae > Palsa-504. The sequence continues at coordinate 35,077 of JBEKGC010000010.1, read as the reverse complement.
GACCGCGGACGGCGTAAGCGCAGGCTCGCTAGGGTCCCAGCCGGTACGCAGGTCGTTTTGCGAGACCGTCACCTCGTCCGCGCGGACGGCCGGCAGCGCCAGCGTCATGGCGGACAGCAGGGCCAGGGCCAGGACGGCCACGACCGCGACAATGAAGGGGAAGTGCAGGTGTCCGATGACCGCAGCCGCCCGGCCCCGGACGCCGGTCCCGTCCCCGCGGTGACCGCGCGAAACACCGCGCCAAGGATGCTTGATCATCTATACCTGCCCCTGTCGATCCGCCCGCTCGCGGCGAACTTGGCTTAGCCGGCCACGGCTACTTGATCGCGACGACGCCATGAATCGCGTCCACTGTCATGACGCCGAGCTGGTTTGCGCGGACTACCCCAGAAGCAAAAATTTCACATTATTTCATAATCGGACTTTTAGGCACGTTTCTCTAACGGTGACGGCGGTCCCTGCAGCACCACCGCTCATGGCCGTCCGTGGCCAGCGCGGCCGGTCCGTCCAGAAATTATCCTTCAACCAATATTTCCGCTCGACAATATTAGAATTGGAAATGCCGAGGTTAGTAACGGGCGACATTCCCACCTGTCACTTAACATCTAGGTGTTTCATTTACTTAACAAATGAAACACCTAGACATTTCGGAGAGCATGAGCAACTATGGGGGGCATCTATTGGGGACATTCCTCGCGGGAGATCGGCTTGGCTAATCTGCTGTTTCTGCACGCTATGTATCCGCAGAAGATCAGCTCATACCAGGCAGCGCGGAGGCTGGGGCATCGGGTGACAGTAGCCGGACCCGAGCTGCCGGAGTGGGCTGCTCCGTATGTGCACAGGCACGTCCGGCTCTCTACCCATCCGCCAGACGAGATGCCCGCGGCCCTGGACAAGCTGCGCCGTGTCCACGCCGCCGATCCTTTCGATGGCGTGGTGACCTTCTGGGACCACGGAGTGATCCCAGCCGCTGAGGTCGCCGAGGCGCTCGGGCTCCCAGGTGGGCACTCGGCGGCTGCCCGCGCGGCCCGCAACAAGGCCGACATGCGGGCAGTACTTGCCGCGGCGGGCGTACCGTGCCCCGCCGCCGCCAGGGTGGTCGGCTGGGGCGAGCTGCGTGCCGCGGCGGAACGAATCGGATATCCGGCTATCTATAAGCCCACCGGTGGGGCGGGTAGCGCGGGGATTTTCCTGGTGGACTCGCCGGACCGGCTCAGGGCTGTCTACGAACAAGGCACGCGGTACGCTGCGCCCAACGCAGACCAGTTCTTCGAGTACTATCCGCACGAATTCGTCTACGAAACGTACATGACCGGAATCGAGGTCAGCGTTGAGGGTGTCGTTAGCAGAGGAGAGATTCAGATCTCCGGGGTCACCGATAAGCGGGTGGCTGCCGATACCTACTTCGCCGAGTACCAGAACGCCTTTCCGGCACAGGTTGACGACACCGCGGCCAAGGATGCGGCCGACATCGCTGGCCGGGCAGTTCGCGCCCTGGGGCTCGACGACGTCGGGTTTCACGTGGAGGTGATGCTCACTGCGAGCGGCAGCAAGGTTGTTGAGGTCAACGCCCGGCTCGGCGGCAACTTCATCGCCTCCCATCTGGTCCCGCTCGCCGGGGGTGACGACCTGCTCAAGGCAGCCTTCGACGCGGCGATCGGCCGTCGGGTGGAACTCGGCGCGACGCCCACCAGCGGATCGTGCAACCAGTACCTGCTGGCATCGGACGCCGGAACGATCCGAGCCTGGAAGGGGCTAGAGGAGGCCAGGAACCAGCCAGGGGTGGTCGAGCTTGGTGTCCTCAAAGACGTCGGCGACCAGGTTCTCCTCCCCCCGGAGAGCTTCTTCTCCCATCAGCTTGCGCACATCGTCACCATCGGAGCAGATACGGCACAGGCCATCGCACGCGCTGAACACGCGGCCAGCCTGCTCCAGTGCGAGATCGGTTGATGCCAACCCCTACGGAGAGAGATGAGCCCCTCACCAAGAACGAGGAACCGTCCCCTGCTGCTCCTTGGCGGAGCTAGCGCCGACCCGGGACGGGACAGCCTTGACCAGGCCGCCGCGCGCGATCTCCCGGTCTGGCTGGCCGACAAGCCTGAGAACCTGACCGCCCGCCCGGAACTGACCGCCCGCGCGGCCCACGTGGTTGAACTTCCTTACGACGACGCCGTGGCCTGCGTCACATGGGCGCGGTCCCAGGACACTGTCTTCCGCGGTGTATACGGCTTCCGTGAGCAGTCGGTGGAGGCGGTAGCAGCCGTGGCGCAGGCCCTCAGCCTCCCCGGGAACGGGCTGGCCACCGCGCGCCTCATCCGCGACAAGCATGCCTGCCGTCAGGCTCTCCGCTCTGCTGGTTTCCGTCAGCCGCATTCGGTGCTCTGCCACGACCAGGGAGAGGCGAAAGAGGTCCTGGCGTCGACCCCCGGGCCATGGGTGGTCAAGCCGCCAATCGGTCAGGGCAGTACCGGAGTGACTCTTCTCGAGACCCCTGAGGACCTTGACCGAGCCCTTGAGCACACCGGATCGTCGATTGCCCTCCTGGAGTCGTTCCAGCCGGGGCGTGAGTACAGCGTCGAAGGGGTTTGCGTCAAGGGCGAGCCGACGGTCTTGGTGATGACCGAGAAAGTGACCACTGGTCCACCGCATTTTGTCGAGTTGGGCCACGCCATGCCTGCAGACGCCCCGCCGGAGACGGCGGCCGTAGTCGAAGCGGCGCTCAGGGCTTTAGGGATCGCCTGGGGCGTGTTCCACGTCGAGTGCTGGGTCGACGACGGCGAGGTCGTCCTGGGTGAGGTGCACAATCGTCCAGGCGGCGACCACATTCACACCATGACCCAGTATGTCACCGGTGTTGAACTGCACGGTGTGATCTTTGACCAGCTCCTGGACCGGGCCGCATACCTGTCGCCGCCGTCCAGGGGCGCGGCTATCCGGTTCCTGACACCACCACCAGGTCGGGTGACCAGAGTCGATGGCTGGAACGCCGTGGCCGGCGATCACCGAGTGCTGAAAAGCAACCTTGACCTGGCTCCTGGGACCATCCAGCGGCCCATCACCTCGTCCGACGATCGCTCCAGTTTCGTCGTCGCCACCGGCCGCACCGCCGCCGAGGCGATGCGCACGGCTGAGGAGTTGTGCGCCATGATCGACATCGTCGTGGCGCCATGAGCCGGCTGGAGACGGTACGCGATGCCCTTCCGGTCGTCGTGGCGGGCGGCTATTTCAACAGCGGCTACACCGGGCCGCTGTGCCGGGCCGCGCACGAAGCGATGCTTGCCACCGGCATGCGCCAATTCACCTCCGGCCGGATGGGCGCCACGGCCCGGCAAGCTCGCCAGGACCTGCACGACACGGCACGCCGCGAGGTCGGGCTGCTGCTGAAGGCCCGGCCTGAGGAGGTGGCGCTGACCCACCACACCACCGACGGCCTCAACATCATCGCGCATGGCCTCCGCTGGCGGGCGGGCGACAACGCCGTGTCCACTCGCGTAGAGCACAAGGGCGGCATCTTGCCGCTCGGCGTGCTCCGCGATCGGCAGGGCATCGAGCTGCGCACAGTGGGATGGGGACCTGGCGACCCGCAGGACGCCCTGCCCAAGCAACTGGCGGACGCCATCGATGACGGCACCCGCCTAGTCCTGGTATCGCACGTCAGTTATGTGGACGGCGGGATTCTTGACCTCGCCCCGGTGGTCGAGAAGGCGCACAGGCACGGCGCGTTCGTCGCTGTAGACGGAGCCCAGTCGGCCGGGGTGCTCCCAGTCGACGTGCACGCGCTCGACGTGGACGGCTATGCGATCTCTGGCCAGAAGTGGCTGTGCGGGCCCGAAGGCACCGGTGCGCTCTACCTGCACCCGCGGTGGCTAGAGCGGATAGCCCAGACCTTCATCGGCTGGGCCTCGGTGGACACCTGGGAAGTGGATGGCAGTTTCATGCCTAACTTCGACACCACCCGCTTCGAGGTCGGCACCCGGAGCCTCCCGGACATCGCAGGGTTCGCTGCCGCCTTGGCCTGGCACCGGAATGAGGTCGGCGGCGAATGGGCGGCCCGGCGGACCGCCGAGCTGGCCGAGTCGGCTCGCGGGGCGCTGGCCGGCGTTCCCGGTCTCACCGTGCTCACCCCTGGTGAGCACACCGGGCTGCTCACTGTCCACACCGCCGTGCCCGCGGAATCCGTGGTGCAGCGGATGGCGGATCGGGGCTTCACCATCCGGACCATCCAAGGCTACGACTGCGTACGCGCCTCCATCGGTTACTTCCACACCAGCGAGGAGGTCGCGGAATTGGTCCAAGTCCTGGCGGGCGTGACCCGTTGCTGACCCTCTTGACCCGGAGGCCTGACGTGCACCCTGATGTTCAGCACCGGACGCGGCGTGTGCTGCGCGGTTCGGTTCGGATCCCTACTTCCAAACCCGGCACCCAGCGGGCCCTGTTGATGGGGACGCTGGCGACAGGCACCACGGTGATCCACCGGCCGAACGTGTGCTCGGAGTCACTCCTCCTGCGCCAGGCCTGCACCGAACTCGGCGCGCGTATCCGCTGGGAGCCCGGCCTGGACCGGATAACGATCGAGGGAACGGGAGGGCGGCTGAAGCGCCCCGCTACGATCCTGCGGACGGCGGGCTCCGGGTTCGCGCTGCGACACCTGATGGCCCTGACGAGCTTCGTTCCAGGACCGTGCGTGCTGACAGGAGACCGGCGGCTGGCCCAGCGGCCGGTCAAGCCCCTCGCTGACGCCCTCACCGCACTCGGCAGCAGGCTCGAACCGGCTGACCCCGCGCTCGGCTTGCCGCTCGTCAACTGGGAGTACGGGCTCACCGGCGGCGAGGTGCGGGTCGCGGCCGATGAAACCTCGCAGTTTGTCAGCGCGATCCTGCTGGCCACCCCGTACGCGGACGGTCCGGTGACGGTGCGGGTTCCTGAGCCGATCGTCGGCGCCTCCTACATCCGGATGACCATGGCGATGATGAGGACCTTCGGCGCGCGGGTTTCCGGTGAGGTGGGGCTCATCAAGGTTGAGCCTGGCGGTTATCAAGGAGTCGAACTGGTCGCCGGGCCGGACGCCACCTCGCTGTTCTACTTCACCGCTGCGGCCGTGGTCGCGGACGCCGATTACCTGGTCCGCGACGTGACACTTGGCGAGCAACCACTGCTGGACGCGGCGGTAGCGGCGGGCCGGGCTCTCGGCGTCCGGATCATCCAGCAGGGGCCGGACATCCGGATTGTCTCGGGACCGGCCCCCGTTGAACGCGTCGAGATTGACGCGACCAACATTCCTACCTTCGTCCCGGCCCTAGCCGCGGTGGCGTCCAGCCTGCCCTGCGGGCTGCGTGTCACCGGAGCCTCCCACATCAGGCACCACAAGACCAGCCGGCTGTCGGTGATGATGGATCAGCTCGCCCGGCTCGGTCGGCCGCTTGCGCCCGTAGTGCGCGACGGCGAGCTGGACGGGTTCGAGAGCCTTCCGCCGGTCTCCGCTCATCCAGCGCCGACGCTCGACAGCTGTGGCGATCACCGTAACTTCATGGCCCTGTACCTGGCCAGCTTGGCTGGGCCCAGGCCGGTCTCGATCATCGGTTCTGAGACAGTTCAGGACTCCTTCTCCCAGTTCCTTGACTGCTTCAAGGAACTCCAGGCCACTTCCACCTAGAACGGATTCGCTGAGTGCTCTCATCGCAGGTCCTCCACGTCCGAGCCAGTCAGGCCCTGTCCGGGTCCGTCCACCCGCCAGGTGCCAAGAGCGGCACTGTGCGGGCCCTGCTCTGCGGAAGCCTCGCGGCGGGGACCACCCGGATCGGCAACGCCGGATCCGGTGACAACGTCGCGGCGATGGCAGTGGCCTGCCACGCCCTGGGTGCGCAGGTCGAGAAAGGCCAGGATCGGCTCTGGACGGTGACGGGAGTCGGCCACGCGCTGCCCCCGCGCGCCGAGCTCGACGCCGGGAACTCGGGCATCGTGCTCCGGCTGCTTGCGCCTCTCGGCGCGGTCATGGAGCGGTGTTACGTGGGCACCAGCCACGACTCCTCGCTGGGCCGGCGCGGCAACTACGAGCTGGTGGACGCGCTGCGGGCGTTCGGGGCGCAGGCTTCGGGGCGCGGTGCCGAGGCTTGCCCTCCGCTGGTCATCGGCCGAGGTAGCGGCCAGCACGGCCGCCAGATTGCCATCTCTTGCCGGCGCAGCTCGCAGTTCCTGTCCGGCCTGCTGTTCCTGGCCCCGCTGCTGGGCTCCGACATCACGATCGAAGTGGTGGACGGGCTGAGTTCCGCCCCTATGGTGATGATGACGGTCGACGCGCTGGCCCGAGCGGGCATCCAGGTCGAGATGTCGGCCGACCGCATGCACTACCGGATCGGCGGCGGCCAGCGTTACCAGGCGGCTGAGTACGAAATCGCCAGCGACGCCTCCAGCATGGCCGGGCTGCTCGCCGCCGCATCAGCGGTCCCTGGCTCGGTGGTCACGGTGCGCGGCTTCGCGGGAGACGACCAGGGCACCGTGGCCATGATCGAGGCGCTGCGCAAGATGGCCGTGCGCATCGATCAGGAAGGCCCCGTGCTGACGTGCTACGGGGCTGAGCGGCTCCAGCCCATCGAGCTGGACGGATCCGCGTGCCCGGACAGCATTCTGCCGCTGGCCGCCCTGTCGGCCTTCACCGACGGGACGAGCGTGTTCTCGAACGTGGAGACCCTCCGGTACAAGGAATGCGACCGGATCACCGACTTCTGCCACGAGCTGACGGCCGCCGGCGTCTCCGCCGAGGAACGGCGGGACGCCATCATCGTGCATGGCCGGACCACCGTGTCAGGCGGGGCGGAAGTGTTCGGACACCATGATCACAGTGTGGTCATGGCCCTGGCTGCCATCGCCCTGCGGGGCGATAGCGGCCTGACCATCCGTGGCTGGGAATCGGTGGGCCAGACCTATCGGGGTTTCTTCGATGACCTGCGCGGGCTCGGCGCGACTATCACCTACGCCTGAAGGAGGCATCATGACCGTGACCACGACCCTGACCAGAGGCCACCTCGACCACATCGCGGCGGGCATAGCGGCCTGGAACGCCAGGTGCGCCGAGCAGGACCCGGACATCCTGGAGATCCAGCCCGAGCCGGCCGTCTGGTCCATCAAGCAGAACACCTGGCACCTCGCCGACGCCTTCGAGGCCACCACGATCCGGCTCAAGTCGATGCTGGCGGAGCAGGAACCCCAGCTCCTGCGGTTCGACGCCGACGAGTGGGCCGCCGACCGCGACTATCAGGGGCGGCCCTGGCACGAGGCCATCGCCAAACTCAACCAGCAGCTGGGACGGCTGCTCGAGCTGTGCGAGGACATGTCTGAGCGGGATCTGGGCCGGACCGGGCGGCAGCACAACATCGCCGTCAACATCATGGGCCGCGACAGCGACGTGCTCACCGCGGCGGACCTGCTGGACTTCGAGTCCGCCCACGTGGATGAGCACACCGCGAGCATCGAACTGATCATCGCCAGGTTCGGCCCGCATTAGCAACGTCGAGGGAATCCGTCATCGCTACCACCGCCAACCCGACCCAGCCGAGCCGGCTCAGCCGCGGGTGGTTCTCGCTCCTGTTCGCCGAGTGGAGTGTCTCTAACATCGGCTATTACGCCGTCCAGTCCATCTTGTCGCTGTACTTCCTCACGACGCTGAAATTGAGTCCGGGAATCTCCGGCGCACTGATCCTGGTGACGTCGATCTCCTTTCGGTTTAACCGGGTCTTCCTCGCCCCCGTCATCGACCGGCTGCCACCCCGCGTCGCGGTCTGCGCCGGGTTGTGGGTGGGCGCGGCAGGCTACGCCGGACTCGCGGTGACGCGGAACCCGCTGATCGTGACGGCTCTGCTGCTGGTCGTGGGGGTCGGAGGCGCGACCAACACGCTGTCAGTCAAGACCATGGCCGCCGGACGCTCGCCTGGCTCGAAGTCGCCGCTGGTGCGTTACGCTACCCTCAGCACCGGCCTGAACCTGGCCGCCGCCACGGGGCCGCTCGTGGCGAGCGTGATCTACCCAGGCGATAGCGCCGGATGGGTGTTCGCCATCGCCGCCGTCTGTTACGCGTTGGCTGCCTGCCTGGTCGTGCTTATCCCGGCATCGGCACACGATACCAAGGCCCGGCCTGCCTGGCGGAAAACCAGTCGTGAGGTGCTGTCGATCCGCGATTTCCGGCAGGTGCTGATCCTCACCGCGCTGGGATTCTTCCTCTACTCTCAGCTCTACACCACGCTGCCTTTCTTCGCCACCGAGGCACTGCACGTCCCTCGGCTGCGCGGCTCGTTCTTCACACTCAACGCCATCTTGGTGATCTGTGCGCAGATCCGGATCGGGCAGCTGCTCCAGCGCCGGAGCTGGCCCGAGCACTACGTCGCCTACGCTGGTTGCGGACTGTTCACGCTGGGCTTCGCCCTGCTGTGGGCCGTGCCCCGGTGGTGGATGGCCTATGTCGCGGTGGTTCTGTGGACGTTCGGCGAGATGCTGATAATGCCGCCGTTGGACGCCATGACCGCGCGGGTGCTCCAGCCCGGCCAGCGGATAATCGGCTTCTCCTTCGCCGGAGTGGCGATGTCGGTAGGTGACGGCATCGGCGGGGCGCTCGGGGTCGCGCTGGCCGGCTGGCTCGCGAGCCGCGGTGACCTCAACCAGCTCTACGGGCTCATAGCCCTCGGCTCGCTTCTCGCCCTAGCGGGTGTGGCGGCGGGACAGTCTCGTGGCAGGAGGGCCGTCCATGATAAGAATTCTCGCCATCATGGCTCATCCCGATGACGTCGATTATGGCGCGGCCGGAACTGTGGCCCACTGGACCGCCTCAGGGCACGAGGTCGTCTACTGTGTGGTGACCGACGGCGACGCCGGTTCGGAGGACCCGCATGTCGACCGGGCGGCGCTGGCCACGGCTCGGCGTGCCGAGCAACGGGAAGCGGCGCGGATCGTCGGTGTCGAGCAGCTCGTCTTCCTGGGCTATCCCGACGGCCAGGTCGAGCCCGGCCTTTGCCTGCGACGTGACCTGGCCCGGGTTATCAGGCAATTCCGTCCGGACCGGGTGCTGAGCCACAGTCCCGAGCGGAACGTCGTGCGGATCAAGGCGAGCCATCCCGACCACCGCGCCGTCGGTGCTGCCGTCATGGATGCGGTGTACCCTGACGCACGCAACCCCTGCGCGTTCCCCGAACTGCTGCGCGACGAGGGTCTGGCGGCCTGGACGGTGCCCGAGGTGTGGCTACGCGGCGGACCAAGCAGCGGCCACTACGTCGACGTGACCGACACCTTCGATCGGAAGATGGCAGCGATCCGCGCCCACCGGACGCAGGGCCCATGGGAGCCTGGCTTCAGCGACTCGATGCGCTCGAGACTCCAGGCGCTGGCCCGGGACGCCGGTCTGGGGGCAGGAAGGTTGTGCGAGGTCTTCGAGGTCATCGACACCCGATAACAAAAAGATCTCTTTTGACGCCGAACGCTACTGTGGTGACGTACCAAGCGGTGGTAAAAACTGCGGCGGAGCGAATGCCGCACCGGGAGGCGTTCTCGCGATGGCAGTCCACGACCAAAAGACCGCTGCCTCCAATGCCGCCAATCCTATGTCACGGACCCGCATGCGATTGCTATTGGCCATGGCTTGCGTGGGCTCGTTCCTCGTAAACCTTGACAATACCATCGTGAATGTGGCCCTGCCCGACATGCGCGCGCAATTGCGGCCTGGCGTCTCCGGGCTGCAGTGGATCGTCGACTCCTATCTGCTGACCCTGGGATCTCTTCTGGTGCTCAGCGGCTCGCTGGGAGATCGGTACGGCAGGCGCCGGGTCTTCGAGGTCGGGCTGCTCATATTTGCTTCCGGCTCCTTGCTGAGCGGACTAGCACCCGGCACCGACTGGCTGCTGGTATTCCGGGTGGTGCAAGCGGTCGGGGCTTCCGCGCTTGTCCCGGTCGGGATGTCGATTATCGGTGATGTATTCGTGCGGCCCGGCGACCGGGCTATGGCCTTCAGCGTGTGGGGCGGAGCGGTCGGCCTTGGCATGTGCGCCGGCCCGGTGCTGGGCGGGCTGCTGGTCCAGGAGTGGGGCTGGCGGGCGGTCTTCTGGATCGGCATCCCTGTCGCACTCGGGGCAGCGTCCTGCGCCCGGCTGGTCATTCCCGACTCCAGGTCGGCCCGTCGCCCGCTCTTCGATCCAGTCGGCCAGTCGTTGGTGCTGCTGCTGTTGTTCTGCGTCATTTACAGCGTCATCGAGGCCCCAGAATTTGGGTTCTCCTCGCCGGCCATCCAGGCTGCGGTGGCTACGGCAATTGCGGCAGCAATCTGTCTGTGGATATTCGAACGGCGCCGCGCCGCGCCGCTTATCGACTTTCGTTTCTTTAGGAGCATTCCCTTTTCCGCCGCCATGATGATCGCCGTAATCAACTACTCAGCCGTCGGCGGCCTGCTGTTCCTCAATACCATCTATCTCCAGGACGTTCGCGGCTATACTGCCCTTCGCGCGGGCCTTTACACCCTGCCGCTTGCGCTCGGCATGGTAGCCGGGGCGCAGTTGGCCTCGTGGCTGGTCCGCTCGCGGCGCCCGGCCGGCACGAGGGCCACCCTCACCATCGCCGGCCTGCTGACCACGGCCGCCGCGGTGATCACTATCTTTGTCGTCGGCACGGCCGGCACAGCGCTGCTGCTGATCGGATACGCACTGTTCGGGCTTGGCTTCGGCAGCGTCAACGTTCCGGTCAACTACGCCGTTATGGCAGGGATGCCGCGGAGCCAGGGCGGTGTCGCGGCGGCACTAGGCTCGAGCAGCCGGCAGATAGGTCAGTCACTCGGCGTCGCCGCCTTCGGCGCTATCGCAGGTGCCAGCCTGGGAACACGAGCCGACCGCGCCTTCGTCCCGGCCACCCTGCCGTGCTGGTTCATCGTCGCTGGTATCGGCGTGACGACCATCGCCCTGGGCCGCCTGGCCTCCAGCCGCGGCGCGCTGCGGTCCGCGCAGCGCGCCGACATCCAATAACTGCGGCCCGCGCCATCCGGTGCGCCGGAGATTAGTTACGGTTGGGCGAAGCCCTCGGTGAGCGCCGTCCAGAGTTGCGCACGGGCGGTGAGCGCGGTGCGGACCGTGGCCGCGCATTCTGCCCATTTGGCCTCGTCTTCACCGCACAAGTCGATAAGCATCTGCATGGCCATGGGCGTGTGCTGTTCACCATCGACCTCGATATGCCTGGCGAGGTAATCCTTGAACACCGTCAGCGTGCCATCGGGATCGGCGATCTGGATGACCTGCTTGAACATCTCAGGGATCAGGTCCTCGCGGCCGAAAGCGAACGCGGCGGCCTGGCAGTGCACCGGCGCGCCGTCGATGATCCTCCACGTGGTGCTGACGAACCTCGCAGCCGCCTGCGGCACGCCGGCCATCGTGAGCGCTTGCGGCACGGGGGTCGCGAGCCCCAGCAGCCGGAGGAAGGAGTCCATGGGGTTCCGGTCCGCTCCCGCCCGTGTCATGCCGTCGAGGTAGAGCTCAAAATGGCTGATATAGCCCTCGCCGAGCTCATCGCTCTCCTCGACCAGGACGATCTCGTTGATCAGCCGACGACTCGCTGTCGGCCCGGAAGGCACCCAGGGCACTCCGACGCAGGTGAGCTTCTGCTGCAAGATCTTGAGCAGGGACATGAAATCCCAGACCGCGAAGACATGGCTCTCCATGAAGGTACGGACCCGCGTGAGGCTGTCAAGCTCCGCGTATATCGGATGCGTGACCACGACATTTCGGGCCGGCTCGATAATGTGCTGGAGGCTTACCAGTCCAGGGTGTGTCCTGTCCCATTGATACCGATTCGTTCCCATCGATTACTCCCGTGATTCGAGGGCTGGGTGGCGGATTATTGTCAGCGCGCTCGGCCGTCGGCGATGATGAGCATCAGCACGGCCTGGAGCGATACGGCTCCGGATGAATCCACGTTGTGCGCGATCAGGCCATCGAGCGCCGCGCGGGCCGCTCCGCGGACGGCGGCCGTCTGCGCGCCGAGCAATGGCCCGGTACGTATCGCCGTCGCCAGCCATCCGTCCCACAATGTTTGCGCGTCGGCATACCGCTGATCGACGGTGATGGGGATGAAATGACGGAGGCGCAGACCAGCGGGGTGCAGCAGCTCGCGCACCTCTTCCTGGCTGAGGTAATCCGGGCGCTGCGGGGCCGACGGAAGGCCGCGGGGCACGGCGGGGGAGACGGCATTTACTGCATCCTTCACCACCCCGAGCTGCGAGCGGCTGTCGTCCCAGACTGTCAGCGCCAGCACACCGCTGGATGTCATCACCCGCGTGAATTCGGCGACTACCTGCGCGGGGTCGGTCACGTGGTGAATGCCGATGTTGCACACGACCATGTCGTATGCGGCTTCGGCGTACGGCAACTGCGCCGCATCCCCGACCTGAAACCGCGCGCACGGGTGAAGCTGCGTCGCCAGCCTGATCATCGGGGCCGCGATGTCGATGCCTACGGCGCCGCAGCCACGCTCCGCCGCCGCGCCCGCCAGGTAACCCGGTCCGCAGCAGGCGTCCAGCAGTCTCGTGCCAGGCCCAGCGCCGACCGCGTCCAGGACCGTTCCCGCGGCTGGCCGGCAGACGGGCGCGAAGAACTGATGATAAGCATGGACACGTTCCTGCCATCCGACGCGCTCGAAGTCACGCCAGGATGGCGCCTGAACGCCCGGCACCACGCCCGGGATTCCCTCTGTGCCCACTCCCGCTCCCTTTACGCCCGGTCTCCTCGCGCGCGCCCGGGCTCAATGCCGGGATCCGCGCGGATCCCCGGCCCCCGCTATCTCGATCGCCAGCGCGGCCTCGCCCTCGTCGAGCCGCCGCACCACTTCAGCTTTCGTCTCGCCCACCGCGACGAGGTATGCCAGCCGGGAGAGGAACCCGCGGGGCGGGAGGACCACGGACTGGCCGACCGACGCGTACCAGCCCATTTCCTCCAGCACGCCCGATGCGAGGGGTTTCACGTCCAGCCGGGTGATCACGCCGTCATGGTCCGGGTACACCATCCGGATTCCGGCTACCCGCGCGGTGATGGGCTCAAGGTCGGGCTGCACGCCCGTGGCCACCGCGGCGGCCGCCGCGATCAGGTCGATCCCGCTGGCCAGCTTGGTGATCACCGGGATCCGGTCGCCACCGACACGGCCGCCTATCTCGATGACATGCGGACCATCGGCGGTGACCCGGAGCTCGCAGTGCGTCACGCCGGTCGTGATACCAAGGGCCTCGTGGACGCTGCTCGTGATGTCCGCGAACCGCGCGTCCCGCGTATCGCCCAGGTCCACCGGCCGGGCAAAATGCCCGGTCTCCTCGAAGAACGGGGCGAAGCCAAGCACCTTCTCGGTGATGCCGCACACCGTGGTCACCCCGTCAATGGTCACTGACTCGACGCTGAACTCCGGACCGTCCAGGTAGTCCTCGACCAGCAGTCCCGGCAATGCCCTGATGCGCGACATGTTCGCGCGGGACGCCACAGCGAAGAACCGCTCCACATCGGCTGGTCCCTCGGCACGGACGACGCCGATGCTACCGCCGAGGTTGCGCGGCTTCAGCACGACCGGGTACCCGATCATCTCGGCGGCCAGGCGTGCCTGCGCGAGGCTGTCAGCCATCATGCTGCGCGCCGACGGGATGCCCGCCTCCGCCAGCCTTCGGCGCATCGCGTGCTTGTCCCGGCACGCCGTCGCGGCCTGCTCCGTCAAGCCAGGCCGCCCGAGGCCGCGCGCTACTTCCGCCGACAGTTCGACGTACGCCTCGTCGCACGTGAACACGCCGTCGACCGCGTGCGTGCGCCCGATCATGATGGCGTGTTCCGCCGCCGCAGCGGCGTTGAGGTCCGCAGACTCGCCGTACAGCATGGCGGGGATGATCCACGCGGGCAGGCGCTCGGTCAGCACGACGAGCTGGTAACCCTCGTCGAGCAGAGCCTCCGCGATATAGCGCTTGGTCTCGCCCAGCCCCATCCCGAGGAACAATAGCTTCGGCATCAGGACACCCTTCATCATTTCGCGCCCTGGCCGACCAGGCTCCGGTCGAACAATTCGCCGTAGTCCATCGCCAGCATTGGCTCAAGCCGCTCGGCGGCCTGCCCGCCCACGGCGGAGGCCACTAGTGAGAGCGAGGTCGAGATGCCCCATTCGCCCTGGCAGCGAGCCGCTTCCTGCTCCAGCTCCAGCAGTTCGACGAATGGCACCCGGGTGAACGGGAAGAACGAGGGTGGTGCGCACGTCCAGCCCGCGATCTCCGTAGCGAACCTGTCGATCTCGGCGTTCATCTCCGGGACGTATGCGGCCATCGCGCGCCCGCCGAGCATCAGTGACAGGCCGATCCGGTAGAACTGAGCGAAGTTCACCCGGTTGGGCGCGATCACAGCCCGTTCCGGCCACGGGGTCTCCATGCTCGCGAGGACCTCCGCGTCAGCCCGGGTGAGCACCGTCATGGGAGCGTTGTCCCTCTCCAGCCGCAGAGTCAGGCCCGCCGCGGCCAGGATGTCGAACCAGCGCAGCAGGCCCGTCTCGTTAATCGTGAAGCGGTTGAGCAGGTCGATCGGTACCTCGACGGTGCGATGCGGAACATGGAAGCCCGCGACCCGCTCCAGGAACGCGCGGTAGATCACGCAGTAATACGCGTAGTTCGTGCCCAGTTCAGCCAGCTCCACGGCGTCACGGTCGACGCGGTGCAGCGACTCGTGATCGAGCACCGGGGCGGCCTTGGACAGGATCGGGTGGTACTTGATCGGCATCCGCGCGAACAGGTGAGTCTTGACCACGGCACCGTCCGGGGTCCGGTGCCACCAGGCGTGCGGTTTCGCGAAGGTGTCGTTGAAGTCGTGGTGCGTGCACTGCGTGCGCAGGTGAACCGCCGGGATCCCGTGCCGCTCCTGCGCCAACTGGACCGCTCTGCCGAGCATCCACGGGAAGGCGAGCATCGGGGGGAACGAGTTCATCCCGGCGTGCGGCGAACTCTGGCACAGCAGGGGCGAGTCGACGAACGCTGCCATAGTCTCGTCGTCCCAGCCCAGCAGGGTGCGCACCGCGCCGGCGCTCGGGTGGGTGACGTCGTAAACGCGCGCCTCGTGCGCCCGGATGAACTCCCGCAGACGCTCACGGCGCGAGCGGACATCAGGCGTGACCGGACGCGGCTCGAACGCGCGGGTGAGCATCTCCCTCAGGTCGCTCACGGCGCATCAGCTGGTTCCAGCGCCGCCTCCGCGACTACGCGGGCGTAGGCCCGCACCGAACCGCAGTCTGGTGTCGCCGCGGGAATGTCGTCGCGCCCGAGCCGACCGCCGACCGCGACCGCGACCGCGACGGCCGTCAGGGAATCACCACCGAGATCGAAAAAGTCGTCGTCCAAGCCCATGGCCTCCAGGCCGAGCGCCGAGCGGAAAACGTCCGCAACTATCAGTTCATGGCTGGTCCAACCGCTGCTGGCTTCCGTGCCCTCTCCCGCCGCGCCCGTGTCGTGCCCCGCCACCATCGGTCCGGCTTCCGGCAAGGCACCGACGTGGAGCTTTCCATTGGCGTTCACCGGGAACTGAGACAGCACAGCCATCCGGCTCGGCAGCGACGGGAGCGGCAGCAGTGCCGACGCGGTGCGGTGAATCGCCCGCAGGTCGAGGATGGCTCCCGGTCTGGGCACCAGGTAGGCGACCATTGTCGTCGCCCCGTCATAGCTGCGCGGCAGCACCAGAGCCTCCGCGACGCCCGGCAGGGACCGCAGCACGTGCTCGACCGCGCCCGGTTCCACCCGGTGACCCCGGACCTTGACCTGACGGTCGGCGCGCCCGACAACCTCGACGGTCCCGTCGGGCCGCAGGCGGGCCAGGTCGCCGGTGCGCAGCACGCGTGAGCCCGGAGCGCCGTGACGGTCCGGAATCCACCGCTCGGCCGTCAGAGCGGGCTTGGCGTGGTACCCGCGCCCGATCGATTCGCCCGCGACGAGCAGCTCACCGATCGTGCCCGCCGGGCGGTCCTCGCCGTCCTCGTCCACGATGTGGGCGCGGACGTTCGAGATAGGCACGCCGATGGGAACGCTCTCGCCGGGCAGCACGTCGGCGCCGAACCAGTGGCAAAAGCACCCGTGGGTCTCGGTCAGGCCGTAATGGTTGGCGAATATGGCGGCCGGCTCGCGCCTGATCCA
Organism: Streptosporangiaceae bacterium; assembly: GCA_050013055.1. Classification (GTDB taxonomy): domain Bacteria; phylum Actinomycetota; class Actinomycetes; order Streptosporangiales; family Streptosporangiaceae; genus Palsa-504. The sequence goes on along the minus strand of JBEKGC010000010.1, from coordinate 18,924 downwards.
TTCCGCGAAGTCGGCGGACACGACCAGAGGCTCGCTGCCGATCATGAACTGCCGGGCGCTGCGCCGTTTGTCGGCGCCACGGGCCAGCATCATCCGCACATGGGTCGGGGTGAGCTTCAGCAGCCCGACGGGCAGGCTGGCGATCAGGTCGATCAGGTCATCGACGGTAGCCCCCTCCGGCGCAATCTCGATCGGCCAGCCGGCCAGTAGTGGCGTAAAGATACAGGTGAGCGAGCCGAGGAAGGACAGCGGGGCGTGCAGGACGGTCCACTCCTCAGCGTGGTGGGGGAAAGCGGAGCGGCACCACAGAGCGTAGTTCGTGAGCTGGCCGTGAGTGCCCTGAACGCCTTTGGGCTGTCCCGTCGTGCCGGAGGTGTAGATGATGAACGCGAGGCTGTCCGCCATGAGGGCCGGCGCCGGGCCATCCGGGGCGCTGCCGCTCCGGGCGGCCCGCTCGCGAAGCTCGCTCAGCCGCAGGACACGCCCTGGGTATGAGAGGAGCAAGTCCACCGTGTCATCCGCGGCGACCACGAGGGGGGGCCCGCAGTCCTGGAGGATCGCGGCCAGCCGGTCGGCGGGATCCGCGCAGGACAGCGGCACGTAGGCGGCCCCGGTGCGCAGGATCGCGAGGATGGCTGTGAGCGCTTCGACACCGCGCGGGATAAGGACCGCCACGGGTACCTCCGGCCCGCAGCCTTCGTCGGCGAGCACTGCCGCCCAGGCCCGGCAGGTCTCGAACAGCTCGGTCCTGGTGCACGTGACGCCGCCGCAGCGCATGGCGATGCTGGAGCCCGGGATGCCTGCCGCGGTCTCGATCAGACGGTGAATCGGTACCGCGGCGCGCGGTGCGACGGGGCCGGTGAGCACGGACATGCCAGGCCGCGGCGAAACAGGCGTGACAGCGCGGCTGCCACTGGCTGCCCGGCCGTCAGATCCCCGGCCGTCGGGTCCCCGGGGCCCCGCTACCACGCTGGCCGGGCGCATGTCGGTCCACCGCGCCTCGATCTCGGCGAGGCATTGTGCCCGAGGGGCTGGGCCCGCCACCGGATCCCAGCCGACGGGCAGTTCCCGGTGCTGCGGCCACACCGAATACTGGCCCTCGCCGTTACGGACCGCGTAAAAGGCGACGGCATCGTATCCATCCCACAGCGTCACCGGCTGCCCTCCTTCGCGGCCCCGGGCGGGCGGCTGGGGCGGCAGGAAAAGCCGACCTGGCAGGGCACTGTGCCGTCGGGTGTCATGGCCACGCCGATCGGCTCCGTGAGCGGGCAGCGGGTCGGGGCGACACGGCTGAGGCGGGCACCCAGGGCCCTGGCGGCGAAGTCCGGTGATCCCAGGCTGGAGTGTGAGGCGAGCAGCAGCAGCGACGGGTCGATGACCTTCAGATCCCCGTCGTCATCGGTCACCTCGATCCATGAATGCGGCACCTCGGTGATGCCGATGATCCAGCCCCGGTAGATGCTGGTGGCAAATCCGGCCGCAGTGAGCCGTTCGGCGAGGACCGCCGAGAGAGTGTCGCAATTGCCCACTCCGGCGGCGAAGGCAGCGTGCGCGTCGGTCTTCAGGCCCTCCGGAAGGTAGTGCCAGCGCACTCCGCTTGCGAGGAAGTCCGCGGTGATCGACAGGATCAGCGGATTGAGGGGACGGCCGGGGCGGCCGCGGGTGACGATGGTGCCCCGGAGCAAGGAACCGGCGGGCACTGCGACACGGTCGCCGGCGCGGCGCGGCGGCGCGCCGTCGACGGTCAGCGCCTCAGTCTCTCCGCCGGAGACCTCGGGCGCCAGCGGATAGGTCAGGCACATGCCGGTACCGGGCTCGGCGACGGGGCGCATCTGGTACGTCCACCGCCGCTCGGCGAACAGGACCTCGTCCGAGCCGCGCAGGAACGACAGGATCGGGCGCATCGCGGCTTCGACCTCGGTGCGGTCAGACATCGAGTACAGGGCGGCATTGCGGATGTCGCAGGCGTCGTACCGGGGGCCCTCGCGCTTGTCTTGCGGCGTGAGGCCTAGATCACGTAGCGCCGCCAGGGAAGCGGGCGTGCAGCGCAGGATCCGGAGCACCCGGTTCTCGTCCAGCGTGCCGCACCGGTAGGCGGCGGGAACCCAGATGACGCTGCGCACCACCGGGCTCCAGTCGATGTCGTGCAGCGCCACAGAACCCGGAGTTGCGGTAGCCATCCCCGAACTCATTCCCGGCCTTCCAGCGTGGCGAGGATGGTCGCGACCCGTGCGGCGAAATCCTCGAATTCGGGCGCCTCCAGCAGGTCCGTAAGACCGATCTCGGCACCTAGGCGGTCACCTATGTCAGCGGCGATCATCACGGCGATCAGTGAGTCGCCCCCCAAAGTGAAGATGTTGGCCTTCGGAGGCAGGGTCTCCAGCCGCAGGGCCGTGCACCAGGCTTGTGCGACGGCTTCTTTGATCGCCTCGGGAGCAAGGCTCTTCATCCCGTGCTTCCTCCTGTCCTGCGCGGCGTGTCCGGGGTGTCCGCGACGGCGTCGGCGAGCGCGTCAGCAAGCGCGTCGGCTTCTCCGGGTGGAAACGCCGATATGGTAATCCGGACGCCCGGCGGGGCCGCCCGGCGGAACTTACGGCCGACGGACAGGCGGTAGCCGGCGTCCAGCAGGCGGGCGGCCGTGAAGTCCTCGTCGCTCACCGGCACCCAGACATTCAGCCCGGACAAGCCGGTAGCCTCGATGCCGCGCCCGGCGAGAGCCTCGATGAGTGTGGCCCGGCGCTGCGCGTACGCAGCTTTCGCGGCGCGCAGTACGTCAAGCGCGCCGGGATTCGTCCACTGGTGCAGGACGATCTGCTGAATCAGGCCGCTGACCCAGCCCGGCCCGCGTCGCTGCTTGCCGCGGACCATCGCGAGGGTCGATGGATCCGCGGCCAGGATGGCGAGGCGCAGGTCGGCGCCCAGGGACTTCGAGGCCGACCGGATGACCGCCCAGCGGGCGCGTCCTGCCTCGGCGAGAGTGGTGGCGGCGGGTCCCGCGATATTGCTCGCGTGGTCGTCCTCGATCACGAGCACCTCGGGATGGCCGCGTAGCATGCCGCGCAGCATCTCCGCCCGTTCCGGCGAGATGAACGCGCCGGTTGGATTCTGCGCGCGGGGCGTCACGATGACCGCACGCACCTTCGCGCGCAGGCCCTTCTCAAGCCCGTCCGGCCGCAAGCCGTCACGGTCGACCGGCGCGGCCACCGCCTTGAGCCCGAGCGCCGCGACCAGGTACAGGACGGGCGGGTAGCCTGGGTCCTCGACGAGCACCGAGTCGCCGGGCGTCACGTGCGTGACCAGGACGCGCTCCATCGCGTCGAGTGCGCCGTTGCAGACGGCCACGTCGTGGGCCGGCACGGCATCCTCGGCGAACCGTGCCAGCGCGAGGTCCCGCAGTTCGGGCAGCACGGAGCGGACGTTGTCCACGCCGGGGCGCACCGGGTCGACTGCGGCGAGTGCCGGGCCAAGCGGCGGCAGCAGCGAAGGATCCGGCTGACCCGACGCGAGATCACGTAGGGGCCGCGTGACCGGCACGGCCGTGCGGTGCAACGTCATGCCGCCTGGATCGCGGCGTAGATATCCGCCCAGTTCTCGGCGAGCAGGTCGAGGTAGGTAGCGAAGCCGCGCTCCAGGTACTCAAGGTCGGCCATGCTGTGGCAGGCCCGTGCCGCCGTGGACAGCGAGTGGACCTTGTGCTCCTTCTCGGTCGCGCCGATGTGGAGGTAGAAGTACTCGCAGTTCTCGTGGAACTCTTCGAGCCCGAACAGGTCGCGATAATTGCGCACGCCCTCATAAAGGCGGACCAACTGTGGGTAGGCATGCCACTCCTGGGCGAGGAGCGCGCCGCACACCTCCTGCGGATACGGGCTGCTGAAGACCTTCTCACCCACCTCGATCAGGCGCGTCGTCGACGGCAGCACTGGAGCGTCGATCTCATCAAGGTCCACTGGTGCGCCGCGCATCCGGGTGAGCAGCGTCTCGAAGAACGAGCGCAGGAGCACCGAGTGGACCTTCGACAGAAGGCCCCGGCCCATCTCGTCGCTGAGATTCTCGACCGTCTCCGCCCGGGCCAAGGTGTCGTTCATGTGCAGGAACGCCAGGGCAATGCGTTCAGGGGTACGGCTCACCCGCTCGTAGAAGTTACGCGCGACGATCTCGACCTGCCTCGTGGCCAGCGGCTGAGCCATCCAGAGTTCATAAAAGGAATTCTTCACCGCTGGGTGCTCGCTGCAGCCGCGGGCGAGCGCCTGGATGCGGTCGCGCGCCTCCTCCAGCGAAACCCACGTGGCCCCGTCAATCGCTGTGTCCACCCGTCCTCCTACCATAGGGATCTCAGTGAATTGGTGGTTATCCCTGTACTCCGCGCAACCTTGCTATCTGGGCTATCTGGCGCTGTCCGGGTTCCGGCGCCGCCCGATCAGTCCACAAGGTGTATGCACTGAGCCGGGCAAGCCTTGGCGCAGGTCTCCGCCAGCTCCTCAAGGTCGGCACGGACCTCTGCCTGGCTGGCCTCGCCGCCCGGGTCGGTCAGGACCTCGCTGCCTTGGCGCACGTAGGCGAAGAAATCGTCGCCTACCTTGAACAAGGCGGGCGCTTCCTCCTCGCACAGGCCGCTGTTCTGGCATTTCGACTGGTCGATCCACACATGCATGTCAGTGCTCCCCTCTGAGGTGGGTCAGGCAACCGGCAGGGTCGCCGCTAGCACGGCGTCGTCCTTGCGCACGACCGCGCCGCGCCGGTAGGTCTCCTCGACCACGGCGCGGATCCATTCGGCGTAGCAGATCACGTCGATCAGTTCCTCGCCAGTGAAGGTGTCGCGCGGATCATGACTCATCCGCACGACGCGGTAGTCGCCGACCATCGGGGTCATTTCGGCTTCCTGGCCGCCGCTGCTGCGGTAGCGAAGCGCGAAGGAGGCGCGCCCGCCGCTCGAGCAGCCGATGCTCTGGTGACCGCGATAGTGGGCATCCTCGTTGCGGAAGATCATGTGACCGCCGTGCTTCTCCACGAAGCGGCCCTGCAGGCAGCCCGGTCCGTAGAGGCCGCGGATGGCGCCCCGCTTTAGTTTGAGCATGCGGGCGCGGATGTTCCGCTGCACCTGGATGGGCGATTCGTGACCCAGCCGTTCAGCGTATTCGGCGAGCTGGAGGCCGTCGCGAAGCTGGGTCTCGGTGAAGAACGCTTCGCTTGTCGTCATGCGTTCCGGGGAATCGAGCAGGTCACCCATGGGACAGGTCAGCGTCACATGGTCGGCGCGCAGCCGTGGGTCGAGCAGCGTGGCTCTCATGATCGCGCGCACCAGCGGGGCGCTCTCGCCGTGCCGGGACAGGCACCCGAGGGTCGCGTCACGCAGCCGCTCGGCCGTCGGCGCTCCCGGGGGGACCGCGAAGCCGTCCGCAAGGACGGCTTCCATGGACGGCGTGAGCGTCTGCAGGGGCACGCGGTCGCGCGGAATGAGCCCCTCGGTGCGGTACCAGGCCTCGCCGTCGATGATCGAGTAGAGGTGGTGCGTCCGCTCGACCACCGGGCGGAGGACCCTGACGCGATCGGCGAGCGCCATCAGGGCCGGCGGCGGGCCGGCGGCGGAGCCGGGGTCGGCAGCCGACGCGTAGGAGCTGAAGCGTGCTTCCAGAACGTCACGAACGGTACCGGTGCTCACCTCGTCTTTGAGCTCGTCCAGGCCGACGTTTGACGTGCCGAGCGCGTACAGCGAGAGCAGGAAGTCGCACTCCTCGTCATCCCAGCTGCCAGGGTCGCGAGCGCGCAGATCCTCCAGCACGCTGCGCAGATCGGCGCGGACACGGTACTCGAGCTTGTACTTGAGCCAATGGTGGCGGCTGTACACGACGGGCCCTAGACAGGTATCGAAGACATCTGCAGCGCAGTTCTCATCGGGCAGTTCCGCGATGAACGCCCTGAATTGCTGCCCCGTTGCGATGTCGATAGGGCAGTATCCGGACATCACGAATCCTTTCGTCCTACGTCACCCTGGCCAGAGTGCGCGCAGGATGAATTCCGCACGCACTCAAGTGTTTATGAACCAACCCGTCGGCGCGCCCCCTCAGCCAACGCGATGTCTTAGCGGCACCTTCTTAGCGGCACCGGCAAACAGGCACGGCTATAGTCCCCCAATGAAGATGGAACCTGTGAAAGATGACGATACAGGGGGTTCCTCGTTCGGTCAACGAATAACTGGCCGTTTGCTTCATCTTCGGAGGAGGGAGAGAAAACATGCAGGTCAATGGCTTGACCTTACCGTACGTAGCGCCAGGTACCTTACGCGTGTGACATATGATAGGCCGGTTAAATATGAAGTCTGAGATGTTCAAGTTATCTCAGCTGAATTAGCGGAAGGTAGAAGGCTAAGATCCACCACGGTGGCGGTTGCGCTTGTGGCGGCGGGTGCATAGTGCGCTATGCCAGATGTACCAGTTCGCTATCGCGTGATGACCAAAATGCGCTGCCGTATGATGGCCGGGAGGCAAGGAAGACAGGGGACATGACCATGCAACTCGGCTATGGACAGATCGTCCTCGTCGGCTTCAGCCGCACCTTGCTTGCCCCGCTCGCAGCCGAACTACCACCGGGCTGCACGGTGGTGATCGAGGAACCAGACATCGCGGACAAGCGCGACGTGGACACGCTAGCAGCCGATCATCCAGCGGTGGGCCGCGTCCTGCGGTGGGAGTACCAGCGGCCCGGGGCCATGGCCGCGCTGCTGAGAGCCGAGCCGTCGCTGAAGGCGGCACGGGCCGTGCTGCCAGGCGTTGAATACGGCGTCACGGCGGCTGCGGACCTCGCCGCGCGGCTTGGCCTCCCGGGTGCCGGGACCGCGGCGGGCGGCATCTTCCGCGACAAGGTCCGCCAGCGCCGGACCGCCGCCGCCGCGGGCATCCCCAATCCCGAGTATGAGGTCGTAGGTGACGTCCACGCCGCGGCCGGCTTCTTGCGCAGGATCGGCGGACGCTGTGTCGTCAAGCCCTCCGCCCGCCAAGCCAGCCTCGGCGTACGGTTCGTGGCGACCCCCGAGGAGATCGAGGACGCGCTGCGGCGGGTGCGCGACGTCCATGAGTCACTGCTCGAGCCCGACCGGGGCATCGCCTCCGAGGTGCTCATCGAGTCGGCGGTCGAGGGCACGGAATACAGCGTCGAGATGCTCGTACGCCGCGGCAGGCCGTGCTTTGTCAACGTCACGGGCAAGCACCTGGTGGGCGGCGAATTCCCGGTCGAACTCGGCCATGTCGTGCCCGGGCTGCCAGCAGGCGATGCGCGTGCCGCCAGCCTCATCGAGGGCACCGCCCTGCTCGCCGCCAGGAGCGGATTCGAAGACGGTATTCTGCACTGTGAGTGGATCGTAGACGAGCGAGGCCCGGTGCTCGTCGAGTGCGCCGCGCGAATGCCAGGCGACGAGATCGGCACCCTGATCACGCTGGCCTACGACTTCCCCCTGACCGCTGCCTACCTCAGCATCCTGCTCGGCGAGGAGCCCCGCCTGCCAGCCGGGCCGACCGGCGGGGCCGCCATCAGGTTCCTGACGGCATCAGAGGGAATCGTCGAGAAGGTAGCCGGCGCGCAGGAGGCCGCGCACGCCCCCGGCGTCCACGCTGTCAAGATCGCCGTCAAGCCGGGGGACGTGGTCCGCCGCCTCGCCTCGTCCTGGGACCGGGCCGGCTACGTGATCGCGTGCGGCGCCACCGCGGACCAGGCAGACATGTATGCCCGCGCGGCGGCCGACTCGATTCAGGTGAGCACCCGGCCCGCCGCATGAGCGCGCAGACTGTCGGCGAGACCTCCTGGATCGTTCGTGCCCTCCGCGAGCATATGATCCCGCGGCAGCGCATCGGCCAGCAGCTCGCTGGGATATCGATGTTCGACGCCATCGGTTCGGGCATGTACTACACGGGCTCTGCCCTGTACTTCACCAGCGTCGTGGGCCTGAGCGTGGGCCAGGTCGGCGTGGGCCTGTCCATCGGGGCTGGTGCGGGCCTGCTCGGAGCCGTTCCTATCGGCATCCTCGCGGACCGGCTCCGCGTCGGCCGGGTATATATCGGGCTGCAGGTACTGCGCGGCCTCGCCTTCACCGCGTTCTGCCTGATCAGCAGCTTTCCCGAGTTCGCGGTCGTGTGCGTGTTCGCCGGGCTGACCGAGGCCGCGCTCCCGCCCGTTCAGCAGGCCGTGGTCGGGGCGACCGTGCCGGGGGCCGACCGGATCGACACGCTGGCGAAGGTCAGAGCGGTGCGAAACGTCGGCTTCGGGCTGGGTGCGCTGGCCGCGACAGCGGCGATCGGCCAGGGCTCGAAGGCGGCGTTCCTCGTGCTGGTTGCCGGGAACGCGGCATCTTACTTCGGGGTCGCGGCGGGGCTCACGCGGATAGGCGTCGGCAAGGTCGCGGTCCGGGTTGACCCGGCGAAGCGCCCGGCGGTCCGCTTCGTGCCCGACGGCCGGTACACACTCACCGGCCTGCTATCCGGCGTCCTGTCGGTCCACAGCACGCTGCTCGTGGTCGCGCTGCCGCTCTGGTTCGTCCGGCACACCCCGATGCCCAAGGTGTTCGTCGGGATCCTGATAGCGGTGAACACGGCTATGGCCGCCCTCCTGCAGGCCCGGTTCGCCCGGTCGAGCACGAGCGTGCCCGGTGCGGTGCGGGCGGCGCTCTGGGCCGGCCTGGCCCTAGCCGGTTACGGCGTCGCCTGCCAGGTGGCGCATGGAGCTACGGCGAGCGCCGTGGCGATTGCCCTCGGGTTGGCGGCGGTGGTCCTGCTCACGTTCGGGGAACTGTGGCAGTCGGCGAGCAGTTGGTCGCTGGCGTACGAGCTGGCCGACCCCAGCCGCCGGACCGCTTACCTGTCGACCTTCCAGCTTGGCCAGTCCCTGCAGGCCGTCGCGGCACCCTGGATTATCACCAGCGTGGTCTTTCCAGCGCGCGGCGGATGGCTGCTGTTCGGCGCGGTCGTGGTCGCAGCGGGGGCCCTGACGCGCTTCACGGCGCGACCGCACCACCCAGCCGAGGATGCCTGACGGGCACGCCACCATCGCCCGGCGCCTGAAGAAGGCAAGCCAGTGTAAGTAACGGCGCCATTGACTCGACTCGGACCACTTGGCCCCAGAGCCTGTATTCGATTATTTCTTCGAGCTGGTGGGCCGTACAAGATTTGAACTTGTGACCTCTTCCGTGTCAGGGAAAATTAGCCGCCGGCTGATCTGGCCTTCAGAACCTCTGCCATCTGAACTAGCTGCAGATATGTGGCTAGACGTGGCTGGCTGAGGCTGTATGAGGCGGGCAGATGGCCCCCCATATTGGCCCCATTTTTGCTGCCATAAGGCCATGAGCTCACGACGTGGCTGGGGCGAGGACGGGATCTTCTTCGAGCATGACGCTCCCTGCCGGGACAGCGATAGGCACCGGCACTGCGAGGGCCGGTGGCGCGGAGTGGTCAGCCTTGGATTTGGTCCGGACGGGAAAAGGATCCGGCGCAAGGTCTCCGGCAAGACGAAGGCCGTGGTCCAGGACCGGCTGAAGGCGCTTCACAGCGACCTCGACTCGGGCGTCCGGGCAAAGCCGAACTATAGCGTCCGGCACGCGGCCGAAGACTGGCTCAAGGAAGGGCTCGACGGCCGGTCGGCCATAACGATCAAGAAGAACGAACACATCCTGGCGCCGATCCTGGCAACGATCGGCGCCAGAAGGCTACGCGAACTGACGGCCGGGGACGTGTACCAGGCGCTGACGGCGATGGCCCGAAACTATTCAAGTGCCGCGGTAGCGATGGGACACAACGCGCTGACACGAGCTATACGGCACGCAGAGGCCCGGGATCTTGTGGGACGCAACGTTGCCGTGCTCGTCGATACCCCGAAAGGTCAAGTCGGACGGCCGAGTAATAGCCTCACGCTGGAGCAGGCATCCGCACTGCTGGCAGCCGCAGAGGGCACCAGGATGCACGCGTACGTCACCCTGTGTCTCGCGACCGGCATCCGTACAGAAGAAGCCCGGGCACTGCGCTGGGAGCATATTGATTTCGGCGATCCGGATGGCGACCCGCCCGTGTCGGCCAGCGCAGCGGTGTGGCGTTCGGTACGGGCTCACGGCGATACGAAGACGGAAAAGTCGCGGAGGACGCTGGGCCTCCCCGAGATGGCGGTCGATGCTCTCCGGGCCCATAAGAGGCGGCAAGCCGGGGAGCGGCTCGCCGCCGGAGCGGAATGGAGCGATCAAGATCTTGTCTTCTGCACACGAACAGGCAGTGCCCTGGACGCGGCTAGCGTCCGGCGGGAGTTCAGGGGGGTCTGCAAGGCCGCCGGGATCGGGGAGCGGTGGACGCCACGGGAGTTGCGTCATTCATTTGTATCGTTGATGTCCAATTCGGGAGTGCCCGTGGAGGAGATCGCGCGGATAGCGGGCCACTCGAGCACGAGGACGACCGAGGTGGTTTACCGGCGCGAACTGCGGCCGATCCTGACGGCCGGCGCAGAAGCCATGGACAGGCTTTTCAAGTCCCATGTCTCCTAACCTCGACGGGAAACGGCCGTCAAAAGCCAATGGCGATCCAGCGCCTAATCCCGTACCACGGATTTTGCCCAGCTTCGGCTTCACTACCGAGATCCAGACGGAGATCATCGGCTGCGGCCTTGGCTTCTGTGTAGGGCAGTGGAGGACCTTGGCGCGCGACTCCACAGAGTCGCGCCTCATCAGTTCTGCATCTCGCCGGCGAGACTCGGAAGTAAAGCTAGTAGGCGCAGTACGAGGGCCTCAGACCTGACCCGTTCTCGGATTTGGGCGGGAATGCTGAAGTTGCGGAAACATCTGTGTACTTCGTGCCGGAACTACTGCAAACCGAAGACTATGCATGAGCCGTCACATGCGATATTTAATAATGGATCGGGACCCGGAAGCCATATCGGAATAGACTGTCTGCCGATTAACAGCCAGGTATTATACAAGGAAAGGTTCGTCGGGCTATCATTTTGCGGTGGGTAAGAGCTAAATTGGCCTGAGCTTCCTTGCGGGGTGAAAAACGGTGGACGCCTGAGAGTGATTTCACCAAGACCGCACCATAAGCAAGTCGCCAGGGGCTTCTCCCAGGGGTTCAAGACTAGCCCAGGCGAGGATGGTACTCCCCAAGCCTCGTTTTCCGGACTATCGTTTGTACTACGAGGGTTTCGGCAGCAGTCGTCGGTTGGCGCCACTAGATAGCTCTGGCGGAGAGCCAGGCATGTGCAGGGGAGGCTCCCATGACGCAGGTGGTCAAGGCTCCTGATGGGCGCAGGTTGTCGGTAGAGAGCCTGGGCGATCCAGAGGGAAAGTCGGTGTTCCTACTGCATGGCACGCCAGGTGGCTACAACGGTCCGCATCCGCGCGGAATTGTCCTGCATCGGCGGGCTATCCGTCTGATCAGTTACGACCGGCCCGGCTATCCTGGCTCTGATCGGATCCCCGAGCGCAGCGTCGCGGACGCCGAGACTATTGCTGATTACCTTAGAATAGATCGTTTCAGTGTCGTGGGTAGATCGGGACGGGCTCCGCATGCCCTAGCGTTTGCGGCGAGCATGACGCAGTGGCCGAGGTCGTCGCGGGGCGCCGGGGAGGAAGTCAGCTCATTGTATTGGTCAGTGAAAATGGGTCAAGATGCCACGCCCGAAAAAAGTCCCGGATGGAGATACCGCCGGGCTGTGGTCCACTGTTTTATTCATTCCAACCTCTTCCTAGCACCACGGTCTCGGCAGATTGAACCGCTGTTTGCCGAGTACCGGCCGTGCTCGGGGTGATGGCGATGGCCTTGAGATGGCTCCTGAAGCGCCTCACTAAGGAGTCGCAGAGGACCGGCCTATGGGGATATCTAGCCAGCCGAGATCATAACAAGAGCCGAATCGAACTGGAGAGGACCAGAACTTCGGGAACACAGGAACTAATCCAGCATCTACCGCCTGGGGCAATTCTTCGAGAAGGCACGCCTGATGGCTGGAGAGAGATTCAAATGCCCTCCATGCTGCCGAGCCCGCTCTTTGTTCTGCCTAGTGAACCTCAAAGGCTGGCGAAAGATTGCCAGGAAATATCACAGCTGCCGCAGCCGCCGATAGCCTTGAGTCAAGGCGAGTCGGCTTCCCTCGATGATTCGTCCTGACTGCATCGTTAGCCCGGAGAGTCGGTGCGGCCTGGTCTTCGATCCAAGGGTGCACCCTTACGTCGCCTTCACGACGGTCTCCCTTAGTCGCGATCGTGGCGGCTCCGGCGTCCCGCCAGGCGAAGCGCGCGGGTTCGCGGAATCCTGCATTCGTCATCACCCGCTTTATCATTCCGGCCCTGGGGCGTGAGCTGGTCGGCTATGCGTGACTCGCCGCCTGGCATACCAATCGCGTACCCGGCGCAGTCTCCGCTGGCCGCGATGGCTGGTATGCCTCCTTCGAAGTAAGGGTCGGTTGCTAGTGCTGCCTGGGTGTGGCATCGCAGCCTCGCATCGCGTTCACTCTCTTTCACTTTGGTGGATCACTTGACGGTGTAGGTGATGTGACGGTGTAGGTGATGACCACGACTCGGTTGGCGGGGCTGCGTGGGTCGGGGTTGGGTTGGTCGACATTGCCGTGTCCGGTCATGCGGGTGATGGCGGAGCGAGGCACTCCGAGGTAATCGACCAGCAGGTTCGCGATTGTCTGGACCCGGGCCACGCTGAGCGTGAAGTTGTAGGCGTAATTGAATTCGGGCTTACCGTCGGCGTTGAGCGGCCCTTCGTACGACGTCCACCCGTCGAGCGCGAAGGTGGCATGGGCAGCGAGGGCGGCGATGCATGGGGTCAGGTCCCGTACGGCCGTCCCAGGGTCAATCAACTCGGCCGTGTTGAAAATGAAGTAGCTATCGGGCACCGTGCACGTCACCTCGTTGTTCCCCTTGGGCATCGGCGAGATCGGGGCGTCCGCCTGGGCAGGGGCCGTGACCCTTGCCACGCCCGCGCCCGCGCCCGCGCCCGCGGAACTGACCGCGAACCTGGGGCCAAAGGCGGCGAGGACAACAGCGAGAGCAATTGCAGCGACGACAGCCGCAGCAGAGCCGATAACTCCGGCCGAGCGCTCGAATCTAGCCAGCCGCATCTTGATGTGCTGGGGGCTGGGCGGGATTGTGTGTCTGTCGGCGGTGATGCCCCTATACCCAGTGCCGCTGTCCCGGTTACAGGCATGTCGGCCACGTTGGCTGACGTCTTGGTGAGTTGTCCTGCTAGCGTCGATGAGCTCATCAGAAGCAGTGCGCTGATTCCTGGTATCAGTGACCCGCGCCGAGTTGGCGTGGCTTTTCGGCCGATCCCCGCCAGGCCGGGCGCCAGAGATGCGGATGCGAGCCTTGCGCAGGTCCTTAGGAAGCCGCTTGTGTACGACGGCCTTGCTGATCAGTGAGGCGGAACGGTCTGCTGCGGGACTGAATCCGTTAGTTGTCCGATCGAGATCTTCGGTTTGCTCAAGCGGCGGGCACTGTAGGGCGTCCAACTGCGCGGCGGCGATGTCGGCTGCTGCAGCGTATATTGAGCCGTTCAGGTCCGCGAATGCTGTGCCCTGGCAGGTGTCGTGCGCCTGCCATAGGTCGGTAAGCCGACCGCTGCGGCCCGCTTGGCCAAGAGCCTTGCGTAGCTGGTCGTTTACCTCAGCGTCGGTGATCTGCGCAACAGCCTCGTCGACGAGGGCGAACACGTCGCCGAACAGTTGCTCGATCGGTTCCTTATCGTCTGGCTGGGGGAGGGGCGTGTCGCCATCAGTGGTCATCGGGCCTCCTCTCTAGGAAAGCGCCGTTCTGCGGGCGGCTGTTCATGCTGATCGTTTAGATGCAGCTCGCGAACAAGCCGGGCGCGCGCATCACAGAGGTGTCGGCGGATCGCTTCCTTGGTCTTGCCGAGTGTCTCGGCTATCTCGTCACGATCGAGACCTCTGACGATGTATTCCATGACCTCGCGTTGTGCCGGGGGGAGGCAGCTGAGTAGATGCGCGATCCATTCATCGTCTTCCCACGCGGTCAACCGGCTGTCCTCGACGCCTTCTTCGTACGGTATGAAGCCTCGTTCGATGAGCCGCCGAGCTACCCGCTCAGGACCACGGGTCTTGTCCTTTATGAAGTTGTGGAGAACGGCTCGGCGCGCGTAGGCGAAAGACCATTGGCGTGTCCTCCATTGCGGCAGCATCTCTGTCAAGGTCTTGGCGGCCGCATCCTCAGCCTGTTGTCTCGTGGCGCCGGCGTACATCGCCGTCCTAACCAGGTCCCGATACGACGCTTGAAAGAACTCCTCGAACCCCCCGGGTTCAGATGACTGGGTCTCGATCGCTGGTGGGGCAACGGCCTGCATCGCGGTTAGGTTCGGCTCCGCCATGAGGCCGCCCTCCAATCGAAATGCAGGAAGATGCTTCACCGTAGTCGTATACGTAAGTCCCGGAACCGTCATGAACGTGAGGATCTCGTTCAAGATCTCAGCGGCCTCCTCGCCCAAGTGGCCGAGCGGTCGGCTACCGCGGGAGAACCAGCACTATCACTGCGAGCACGATCGCCATGGCCGCGGCGATGACTGTGATCAGGACGGAGTGCGTGCTGACGTAGACCCCGCCGACGCCGGCCAGTACGCCGTTGACGAGGGTAAGAAGCGCCCCGGCACCTGGGCGCTGCCGGGGCGGCTGTGAACTGGCGGCCGGCGCCGCCGGAACGGCATTGTCCACGGTAATCCCCTTCGGACGTAAGAGCCGGACCCTACTGCCCGCTCTACGGCTAATAGTCCGCAGGCGTCGCCGTCCGTGAGCCCCCATGCAGGCGCCCCCCCACAGCGCCCCGGCCCGGGGCTGCTAGACCCCCGCCACGGTGCCGGGGCCTGGCAGCCTTAATAACGACGGCGGGCTAACAGATTCACGTCTTGCCGTCCAGGAATCTGCGGCAGTCATCAACGGTCGGCGCTGGCGCGCTTGAGAGTGCGGTAGACGGTGGCGCGGCCGACGGAGAAGACTTCCATGAGCTCGGTAATGGTGTATTCGCCGGTGGCGTGCATGCGGGTGAGCTCAGCTTGCTGCGGGGGGTGAGCTTGGGCTGCTTGCCCTTGAGCTTGCCTTTGGCGCGCGCGACGGCCATGCCTTCGCGCGTTCGGAGCCGGAGGAGGTCGACTTCGAATTCGGCGAAGGTGGCCAGGATGTTGAAGAACATCTTGCCGAGGGGGTCGGCGGGGTCGTAGATGGTGCCGTCGAGGGAGAGCCTGATGCCGCGGGCGACGAGGGAGTCGCCGATGTGGCGGGCGTCGGGGACGGAGCGGGCGAGCCGGTCGAGCTTGGGCACCACGAGGGTGTCGCCGGTGCTGACGGCGGCCAGGGCCTGGTCCAGGCCGGGGCGGGCGCGGCTGGTGCCGGTGAGTGCCTTGTCGAGGTAGATCCGGTCGGCCGGGACGCCGAGCTCGGCCAGGGCCTGGCGCTGGGCGGTGAGGTCCTGCAGGATGGTGGAGCACCCAGCATAGCCGATGAGTTCGCCCATCCCGGCAGCGTACCGTTTAGCCCCTGGTCACCGGACAATTGGGCGGACTGGTCTTACGAGACAGCATTCCCGCAGGCCACGCGTCCCGGCTTACGGCGGTCCGGCGTGTCCGGCAGAGGATCGTCTTACGGACATAGCGTTCCTGGAGCCTGGGTCTCAGCCGGCTGGCCCGCAGGTACCAGTCACGCCTTCGCCGCGGAGAACACCTGCACCGGCCCCGATCATCGCCCGGAGCTCCTGGCGGCCCGTCCGCTGGACGGTTGGCGGGCTGCGAGGTGTCAGTGGCGGGGATCGCAGAGGGCTTGCCCCCGGCGGCACGGCCTGTTATCGTTTTTCGATAGTATTGATAAACGATAATAGGGGGCCTGTCATGAGACCAGATCTTGGCACCGTTCCGGACCGGGACACAGACATCAAGCTCACTGCGCCGCTTGGCGGGGCGGTTAAGCTCATCTTGATCCTGGCGGCGGGGCTGCTGGTGATCGTGCTCATATTCGCCGTCTTCGGTCAGATCCAGCTGTTCGGGCTCGGGTCCGGGCCTGCGTGCTCCGGTGCGCGGACGAACGGGATAGCGGTAACCGCCGCCGCGGGGCCGCTGGCGCACCTGCGGCCCGGGGTGACCTCCGGCGGGGGCCAGGTCCTGCTGTGCGCCAGCCATCCGACCGCCGGCCAGCGGGTGCTGGTGTCCTTGACCCAGGTCCCCGAGATCGCGCTGTACCTGGGCGCGGTTCTGCTGCTGGGGCAGTTGGTGCGCGGTGTCCGCGCGGCCGGGCCGTTCGCGATGACCGTGGCCAGGCGGCTGCGTTTCCTCGGCTGGTTCGTCCTGGTCGGCTCCCTGGTCGTGGCGGCCGGCCAGAGCATGGCGCAGAGCGCCTTCGTCTCAACAGTGGTCACTGGTCCCGTGCCGGCGGTGAGCGATGCGGTCAATGCCGGGATCGCCGCCCTGCTGGTGCCCCTGCTCATCGCGTGCGGGCTGCTGACGCTGGCGCGGGTGATCCGGGTCGGCGCGCGGATGAGCGACGACCTCGCGGGCACGGTGTGATAGCCGCGGCCGAACCAGGGCCCGAGCACGCCATCGAGATTCACCTGGATGAGCTGCTGGCCGCGCGGGGCATGACGCTCACCCAGCTGTCCGAGCAGGTCGGGGTCACCATCGTGAACCTGTCGATCCTGAAGAACGGGCGCGCCAGGGCGATCAGGTTCAGCACGCTGACCAGGCTGTGCGAGGCGCTCGGCTGCCAGCCAGGTGACCTGCTGAGCTGGCGCAAGGGAGACTAGGGCGGTTCCGGGGCCTGAGCCCGGCGAGGAGGGGCCATGGGCAGGTGGCGACGGGCCTGGGTGGCAGCGGGCGCTGTGCTGATGCTGGCGGCCGCGGGATGCGGCAGCGGACCGGCCGGCGCGCCCGTACGACTGGAGGCGGGCCCGGCCGTGGCCGCGCTCATTGACCCGGTCCACGTCAGCGTCGCCGGCCTGCCGCCGGCCGGCCTGGTCACGGTGCAGGCCCGGGCGCTGGACCGGCAAGGGCATTTGTGGGTGTCGGCGGCAGTGTTCCGGGCTAGCGCCGCGGGGACGCTGAACCTGGCCACCGCGGTGCCGGTCTCGGGCAGTTACCACACCGCCGATGCCGCCGGGCTGCTGTGGTCGCTGCACCCGGCATCGGATAGCCAGCTCTCCGATTTCACCACCTCTGCGGCGGGCTTCACCGTCCGGCTGGAGGTGCTGACCGCCGGGCACGTGGTCGCGACGGCCGCCCTGCAGCGCCGGTGGCAGGTGATGATCAGCGTCCAGACGGTGCGCCAGGACGGCTTCGCCGGCCTGCTGTACACCTCCCCCGCGGTCGGGCCCGGCGCGCCAGCCGTGGTCGTGCTCGGCGGCGCGGAGGGCGGCGAAGACGCCGCAGTCGCCGCGGGACTCGCGATGGCCGGGTACCCGGCCCTGGCGCTGGCCTACTTTAACGAGCCCGGACTGCCGCAGTGCCTGTGCTCGATCCCGCTGGAGTACTTCGCCCGCGCCGTCGGCTGGCTGCGCACCCAGTCGGCCGGCCACGGTCGGCCGGTAGTCCTGTACGGCGTGTCCCGCGGCGCCGAGGCGGTCCTTCTGCTCGCCGCCTACCTGCCGCACCTGGCCGACGGCGTCGTGGCCAGCTCACCGACCGCGGTCATCAACGGCGCGATCAGCGCGGCCGCCGGCCCCGCCTGGACGTTCAGCGGCCAGCCGCTGGCCCCCGTGGGGAACATCCCGGTCACCCGGATCCGGGTCCCGCTGCTGCTGGGCGACGGCGGCCAGGACGCCGTCTGGGACTCCGCCGCAGCGGCCAGCACCATCATCGGCGAGCTACGCGGCTCCCCCGACCACGCGCCGGCCACCAACCTGTACTACCCCGGCGCCGGGCACTACTACTTCGGCTACCCCCCGTACTACCCGTTCTTCACCACTACCGAGGTGGCCGGGCTGGGCGGCAGCGCGCAAGCCGACGCGCTGGCCACCGAGCAGTTCTGGACCCGCATGATCACATTCCTTGACCACCTCGCAATCCACCAACCTACGCCCTCCTGACCCAGCGACCCGAAGCCTTAGAAGCGTCCCGCAAACGACCGTTTACGGACGGCCCACGTCGACACCCAGGGGCATCTCGACAGGGGAGCCCTGTCCTTGTAGGCGGTGGGCGATCCTGCCGGGGCCGCCTAGCTGGCGGCGGCCATCCGGCCTCGCAGACGCTCAAGTGTCGCTTTCAGGCAAAAGCCAAATTATTCCGACACTCAAGGCCGTGCTAGGCATGTCACCGATGATGGAATCTGGGATGACCCCGCCGAACGCAGGCAAGAAGTACCTGCTCGAGGTCCTGACTGCTGGTGAGTTGCAGTCGCTCATGGGGCGTGCTCGGCTCGATCCGCGAGCGGCATCCGGCCGGTTGGATGGTCCCAGGCATGGTTGGCCGGAGGGGCTCGAACTCGAGGCGGCCCGATGACTCAGCTCAACGGGACCAACGAGCTAACGCTCTGACCTGGGAAGAGACCAGATTCAGTGAGACGCTAACCCTCGGCGGTCTCATTCGATCTGGTCGGTGCCGCCGCAATTCCCGCCAAGGGTCAACCGTCTGAGGCCATGACCTGCGAAGTCCCATTCGATCTGGTCCGCCACGCCAGGATCGACAAGATTCAGTGACGGGGCCAAGTTCGATGTGAACGGACAACGGGACAGGGCAGTTGGCGGGAGGAACGACCATTTGGCCCGACTTGGACCAATTGGCCCCCGGAATGGCCCCCAAAGGCTGTTCGGGGTGTTCGATTTATGTCTTCAAGCTGGTGGGCCGTACAAGATTTGAACTTGTGACCTCTTCCGTGTCAGGGAAGCGCTCTCCCGCTGAGCTAACGGCCCCAGGACCTCGCCGAGATGCTACCAGAGCGCAGCCCTCCCGTGCGCGGCCAACGCCCGCGACCGCC
>JBEKGC010000009.1:0-70645 GCA_050013055.1 Streptosporangiaceae bacterium | reverse complement strand
ACGCTGGCGCTGGTCCCGCTGTTCGCCGTCGGGGTGTTCGTGGGTTTCACCCTGTCCCAGGTTGGCATGGTCAGGCACTGGAGTACCGAACGGACCCGTGGCTGGACCGCCAGGGCCGCCGTCAACGGCGTGGGGGCGGCGCTGACCGCGGTGACCACGGTCATCGAACTGGTCAGCAAGTTCACCTCGGGCGCCTGGCTGATCGTGCTCGTCATCCCGGGCCTGGTGCTGCTGTTCGACCGGGTGCACCGCACCTACGGCCGGATCGGCGTGCTGCTCGGGCTCGGCCAGACGCCGGCGCCGCCGTCCAAGCAGGCCTCGCTCGTCGTCGTGCCGGTGGCGGGGATATCGCGGCTGGTGGCCGAGGGCATCTCCACCGCGCTTTCCCTCGGCGACGAGGTGGTCGCGGTGACCGTGGTCTTCGCCGATCCCGAGGACGAGGCCACCGATGTGTCGTTCCGTCAGCGCTGGGAGGAATGGCACCCGAACGTCCCGCTGGTCACGCTGCACAGCGTGCGCCGCTCGATCACCCGTCCCATCGTGGCGTACCTCGGCCGGCTCGAGGCCGAGCACACGTACCAGCGCCTGGTGGTGCTGATCCCCGAGGTGCAGCCGGAGAAGTTCCGGCAGTACCTGCTGTTCAACCAGCGCGGCGCGATCCTGGGCCGGGCCGTCAGGCGGGGCACCGCCAACGTGGTGCTCTGCCGCCTCCGCTACCGGCTCGAGCAGATCGCGGCCGGCGGGACCCCGCCGGGCCCGCCGGGCCCGCCGCACCCGTCGGCTCCGGATGATCGTCAGGCGACGATTGGGTAATTGTGGGTAAGCGCGGCGATCAGTGGATGGCAAGATGACAGCCATGAGAATCGTCGCGATCATGGTTAGCGTTGGTGATGCGTGTGTACGCTGACCTGCCGGTGGCTGTGGTCACTGGCGGTAATCGCGGCGTCGGCCGCGAGGTATGCCGCCAGCTGGCCCTGCTCGGTTTCGCGGTGGTCCTTGGCTCCCGCGACCTGCGGAAAGGGGAGCTGGCCGCGAAGGAACTCGATCCGGAGGGCACCCAGATCGTCGCCTGCCAGCTCGAGGTGGACAACTCGGTCAGCGTCGCCTCGATGGCCGAGTGGGTGAAGGAACGGTTCGGCCGTACCGATGTGCTTGTGAACAACGCCTCGACCATGTACGACCGGTGGGCGACGGCGAGCAACGCCGACCTGGGCACGGTGGCGGAGGCGATTGACATCAACCTGTTCGGGCCGTGGCGGGTGACTCACGCGCTGCTGCCACTGCTGCGCTCGAGCACCCGGCCGCGGATCGTCAACGTGAGCAGCGAGGGCGGCTCGATCGCGGTGATGACCGGCGGTTCGCCCGCCTACAGCGTGTCCAAGGCGGGCCTTAACGCGCTCACCCGGCTGCTGGCCGCGGAGCTGGCCAGGGACGGCATCCTGGTGAACGCGGTCTGCCCCGGCTGGCCCGCCAGCGAAAGCCATCCGGACGGGCGGACGCTGGTCCAGGCCGCGGCCAGCGTCATCTGGGCGATCACCATCCCCAACGGCGGCCCGACCGGCACCTTGACCCGCGACGGCCAGCCTTTTCCCTGGTAGCCCTACGTGCCGCCGTCCGGGCTCGGCTGATACCTGTAGCCCATGCCGGGTTCGGTGATCAGCCAGCGGGGCCGCGCCGAGTCGGGTTCGAGCTTGCGCCGCAGCTGGGCCATGTACAGGCGCAGGTTGCCTGTCGCGTCGGCGTACCCGGGCCCCCACACCTCGGTCAGCAGCTGGTTGCGGGTGAGCAGCTTGCCCGGGTTGCGCAGCAGCACCTCGAGCAGGTGCCATTCGGTCGGCGTAAGCCTGATGTCCGCCGGCCCGGCCGCGGCGTCCGGGCCGGCCCCGGCCGCCGCGGGGTCCGGGCTGGTCCCCGCCTTCGCGGCGTCGGGGCCGGCCCCCGCCGGGATCGGCGCCTGCCGGGTGACACGCTTGGCGGCCAGGTCAATGACCAGCTGGCCCAGCGTGATCTTGGGCACATCGTCGGCCGGCCTGGTCCGCCGGACGGCGGCGCGCATCCGGGCCAGCAGCTCTTCGACGCCGAACGGCTTGGTGATGTAGTCATCGGCCCCCGCGTCGAGCGCCTCGACCTTGTCGGAGCTGTCGGCTCGCCCGGACAGCACGATGATGGGCGCCTTGGTCCAGCCGCGCAGCCCCTGGATGACCTCGACGCCGTCCAGGTCGGGCAGGCCGAGGTCGAGGATCACCAGGTCGGGCGGATACCGGCCGGCCACCTCGAGCGCTTCTGCCCCGCTGGTGGCGACGTGCACGTCGTAGTCGCGGACCCTCAGGTTGATCCGCAGCGCCCGCAGGATCTGCGGCTCGTCGTCGACGACGAGAACTCTCGTCATGGCGCGTTGCCTCCCGCTCGTTCCGCTTCTGAGCGTTCGCGGTGGCCCGGCTCATACTGACAGTCAGCCTGCGGAACGACCGGCAGTGACACCGTCATGGTCAGCCCTCCGCCTGGGGTGTCATCCGCGGTGAGCGTCCCGCCCATCGCTTCGGTCAGTCCCCGTGACAGCGCCAGGCCGAGTCCGACCCCGGTGGTGTTGTCGGTGTCGCCGAGCCGCTGGAACGGCACGAACATCCGGTCCCGGTCGGACTCGGGTATGCCCGGGCCGCGGTCGACGACGCGCAGCTCCACCCGGTCGCCCAGCGAACTGGCCGCCAGCAGTGGCGGCCGGCCCGGCGGTGAATAGCGGAGCGCGTTTTCCGTCAGGTTCACGATGACGCGTTCCAGGATGGCCGGGTCGACGTTGATCTCGGGCAGCGACTCACCGATGTCGACCTTGATGCCCCTGGCCGCCGGGTCCAGGTTGTCGAGCGCTCGCGACACGATCTCTTCCAGCCCGGACGGGCGCGGGAACAAGGACAGCGCGCCGGCCTGCAGCCTGCTCATGTCCAGCAGGTTGTCGACCAGGTGGGTCAGCCGGTCCAGCGACTCATCCGCCGTGGCGAGCAGTTCGTCGTGGTCTTCCGCGGCCCAGTTCACGTCCGGCGACCGCAGGCTGGTCACGGCGGCCTTGGCTGAGGCCAGCGGGCTGCGCAGGTCGTGGCTGACGGCCGCGAGCAGCGCCGTCCGCATCCGGTCGGCGGCCGCGATCGGCTTGGCCGCCTGCGCCTCGGCGGACAGCCGCTGCTGGTCAAGCGCGACGGCGGCGTAGGAGGCGAACGCGCCGAGCACGCGCCGGTCCGCGGCCGGCAGCGTCCGGCCGCGCAGGGCGAGCGACAAGGTGTCGGCCACGGGGACCTCGACGTCGGCGTCTTCCGGACAGGCGACGGCCGGTTCACCCCGGCTGGCGACGACGTGCCAGCTGCCCGACATGCGCCTGGCTTCGCTCGCGGCCCCGGTGGCGGGCGGCGGCCCGTCGGCTGAGCTGCGCTCGAGCAGCGTGACCGAATCCATGCCGAACGCTTCCCTGATCCGGTCGAGCAGCGCGCTCAGCCCGTGCTGGCCGCGCAGCACGCTGCCTGCCGTGGTGGCGAGCAACTCAGATTCGGCGTTGGCCCTGGCCGCCTGCTGGGTGCGCCGGGCCGCGATGTCGACGACCGAGCTGACGAGCAGCGCGACGGCGACGAAGACGGCCAGCGCCAGCGCGTTGTTCGCCTGCGAGATCGTCCACTGGTGGATGGGCGGGGTGAAGTAGTAGTTGAGCAGCAAGAAGCCGGCGATGGCGGCGAGTACGGCCGGGGCGAATCCGCCAAGCAGGGCGACCAGGATCACCGCGACCAGGAACATCAGCACGTCGCTGGTCAGGTTGATGCCGCTGCGCAGGCTCGCCAGCACGACGGTCAGCGCCGGGGTAAGCCCGGCGGCCAGCAGGTAGCCGGCCAGCTTGCGCCGCAGGGTGATCGCGCCATGGGGCCGCGGCAGCCCCCGGCCCCGGCCCATGTGCCCGTGGGTGACGATGTGCACGTCGATGTCGCCGGAACCCTTGATCGTCCGCGAACCGATGCCGGGGCCGGTGAGCATCACGGTCAGCCAGGGCCTGCGGCTGGCCCCGAGCACCAGCTGGGTGGCGTTCTCGGCCCGCGCGAAGGCGAGCAGGGCCTCGGCGATATTGTCGCCGACCACCTGGTGGTAGGTGCCGCCCACGGACTCGACCAGCTGCCGCTGGCTGGCCAGCGCGGCCGGATCCGCACCGGTCAGGCCGTCGGACTTGGTCACGTGCACCGCCAGCAGGTCACCGCCCGCGGACCGGGCGGCGATCCTCGCCGCCCGCCTGATCAGGGCCCGGCCTTCCGGGCCGCCGGTCAGCGCGACCACCACCCGCTCCCTGGCCTCCCAGGCGCCTTTGATCTGGTGTTCGGTGCGGTATCGCTGCAGCCCTTCGTCGACCTTGTCGGCCAGCCAGAGCAGGGCGAGTTCGCGCAGCGCGGACAGGTTCCCCGAGCGGAAGTAGTGGGTGAGAGCGGCGTCGATCTTCTCCGGCGGGTAGATGTTCCCGTGGGCCATCCGGCGGCGTAGCGCCTCCGCCGTCATGTCGACCATCTCGACCTGGTCGGCCGCCCGGACGATCGCATCGGGGACGGTCTCCCGCTGCGGCACGCCGGTGATCTTCTCGACCACGTCGTTGAGGGATTCCAGGTGCTGGATGTTGACGGCGGAGATCACCTCGATCCCGGCGTCGAGAAGTTCCTCGACGTCCTGCCACCGTTTCTCGTTGCGGGAGCCCGGCACGTTGGTGTGCGCGAACTCGTCCACCAGGGCGATCTCGGGCCGTCGGGCCAGCACCGCGTCCACGTCCATCTCTTCGAAGGCCGCCCCGCGGTATTCCCGGTTGGCCCGGGGGATGATTTCCAGGCCGGCCAGCAGCGCCTCCGTCTGCGGGCGCCCGTGGGCCTCGGCGAACGCGACCACGACGTCGGCGCCGCGGGCGGCCCGGCGATGTCCCTCACCCAGCATGGCGTAGGTCTTGCCCACGCCCGCCGCGGACCCGAGATATATCCGCAGGTGGCCGCGGCCCGGCCGGACCCCAGAGGCCCCGGCGGCCCCGGAGGCCCCGGCGGGCGTTTGCGGGGCGGGTTGCTCCGGGGCGCCTGAGGTGACCAGGCCATCGCTGTCAGCCACGTCCGGCGCTGTTTCTTCGTCGCATATAACGAGCTAGCTTCTTTCCTTTGCCGCTGACCTTCATTGTGAAGCACGGCCCCGGTCAGGCACGCCACCTGTCAGCCGACGAGTCTGAACTCACGATGCCGTGTTTACCCGGCTGAGGGCAGGATTGCTCACGGTTTCCATACGATCGCCGCCAAAATCCTGACAAATCCCTAACCGCGCGAGACCGCCGCCCGGTTCATCGGATCCGGGGCCGAGAAGAACGCGCTGGACGGCCGCTGCCACAGGAACACCACCGCGCCGCAGGCAATCAGCCATCCGATCAGGGTCAGTATCTTGGCCGGTCCGCCGACCGCATGCGAGTTGCCGGCCACGCCGAGCACGATGAGCGTGTGCAGGCCGAACAGGACCGTCCCGGTCACCCTGGCCCACTTCCTCCGGTTCCGGCAGGCCCGGGCGATCCAGAGCCATAGCGCGATTTCGACCAGCGACGCGACGATAAACGGGGCCGAGGTCGCGGCCGCGCCGGCCCGGGCTATAGCCGAATCGGGATGGCGGCTGACGTAGCCGCTGACGACCACGACGAAGCCGATCGCGTAGATCAGCGCGTAGGCCGCTCCCGCGTACATCAGCCTGACCGCCTTCACCATGCTGCCCGGCATCGGCGTGATCGGCCCGCGCGAGCCCAGCTGGTATTGCGACGGATAGCCGATCGGTCCGCCGCTCGCAGCCGCCCCGCCGTCGCCGCCAAGATAGCCGCGAGGCGCGGGCGGCATCACCACCTGCGGCCGCTGAGATCCCGGCATCCCCGGCACCCCCTGTACCCCCGACACCCCCTGTACCCCCGACACCCCCGGCACTCCTTGCCCCCCCGGCGACCCTTGCCCCCCCGGCGACCCCTGCCCCCCCGGCGACCCTTGCCCCCCCGGCGACCCTTGCCCCCCCGGCGACCTCTGCACCCCGAGGTTGTCCTGCTGTCCCGTCCCGACGTACGGCCAGCGCGGCCCGGCCCCAGGTGTCCCAGCCCCAGGTGCCCCGGGCGCCCCAGGTGCCGCAGGCGAAGCCGGCTGCCCCGGCCACTGGGGCCTGCTCCCCGGATCCGACGGCGTGGTCGGCGGATGCACGGTCGAAGCCCAGGAAAACCCTTGAGCTCCGGCGGCGGCCGCCGCATCGCCCGTTCGTGTCTCCTGTTCGAGCCTGGCCTGGTAGGCGCCGATCATGTCGGTCACCGAGCGGGGCCAGAAGGCCACGGCGGACGGCCCGGTCGCGTGCACCCCGTTGGCGATCGTGCTGGCCAGGTCCGGCAGCGTAGGACGGGCCTGGGGGTTCTTCGCGAGGCAGGCGGAGATCACTTGGCGCAGTTGCGGCACCATCCCGTCCAGGGCCGGCTCGCCATGAACCACCCGGTACAGAACGGCGGCCGCGGTCCCCGACCCGAACGGCCCCGCGCCTGTCGCCGCGTAGGCGGTGACGCAGCCGAGCGCGAACACGTCGCTCGCGGCCCCGGCCGCCTTGCCTTCGGCCTGCTCGGGCGACATGTAGCCGGGCGTGCCGAACACCTGGCCCGCCGCCGTCAGCGCGGTCCCGTCGGCGGCACGGGAGATGCCGAAGTCGATGACCCGCGGACCGTCGGCGGCCAGCAGCACGTTGGCGGGCTTGAGGTCGCGGTGCACCACGCCGCAGGCGTGTATCGCCTGCAACGCCTCGATCAGGCCGGCCAGCAGCGACCACAGGGCGGCCTCGGGCAGCGGTCCATGTTCGCTGACGACCTGGTCCAGGGACGGACCGGGCACGAAGGCGGTGGCCAGCCACGGCGGATGCTCCGCCAGCCCGCTGGCCACCACCGGGGCGGTATAGATGCCGCTGACCGCGCGGGCCGCGGCCACCTCCTGGCCGAACCGGCGCAGGAATTCGGCGTCACGGGCCAGGTCGGGATGCACGACCTTGATCGCCACCGCCCGGCCCCCGGGGGAAAGCCCCAGGTACACCCGGCCCATCCCGCCCGTACCGAGCTGGGCGCGCAACCGATACCCGCCGATCATGCGCGGGTCGTCTCTGGCCAGCGCCTTCATCTCCGCCCCCTAGCCCACATCAGGTCAACCTGCGGCACCGTTCACCCCAGCTGGTGCGCTCATCATCATCTGCCTGGGCCACCTGGGTTCTTCTTGCGCTTCACATTTTGCGGCATAGCCGGCGAACCGTGTACCACCGATGCGCGGGAAAGTTGCTCGCTCCGAGGAAATGCGAGCCCGATCCGCATCCATGATCCCTGAGCGCGGCCTTGTCGGGTGGGCAGCCTGCTAAGTCAGAAGACGCGGTCACTGCCGTCCCACTAGCTGCGCCCGTCCCGCGGCCTCACCCCCGCCCCGTTCCCGACGCCCCCCCGGGTTTGAAGTGGTGGATCCGGTGCACGGGGGGTCCGCTGGACGGGCAGCCGGCGGCGGGTCCGTCGCGGTCGTGCTGGTAGCACAGTGGCGGCTGGTGGTAGTGATACGAGGTGTATGCCATGCTGGTCCGGCCGGACGTGATGCGGGCCGGGCCGTCCAATTCGCGTGGAAGATCTGGCTCCCACGGATAGTTTGGTGCCCGATAGGGTACCAAAACTTCCAGGTGAGACGAATATTCCACGATCTTTTTCGAGAATTGTGACGGGTGGGTTCCGTGTGCGGGGAGCGGCGGGGGTTGGCGGGGACGGCGGCTGGGGTGCGGCGCTTCGGGCCCTCAGGGCGTGATCTTCGCTTCGATCGTGAGCCGTCGCGCGGGCCGGTGTTCACGGTCGGCATCTGGCAGGGAGGATGCACCAAATGCTCCACGCAGCCCGGGACCGCAGGCCCGGCGGCCCACCGCAAGGGCCGCTGAGACCCGCACCTCTGGACCATCGTCTTGATGCCTACGGCTGGTAGCGGTAGCCCATGCCGGGTTCGGTGAGCAGATGGCGGGGGCGAGAGGGGTTGTCCTCCAGCTTGCGGCGCAGCCGGGCCATGTGAAAGCGGAGATAGTTGGTGCGCTGCTGAAACCCTGGCCCCCAGACCCTGGTCAGGATCTGCGTCGACGCCACAAGCTGGCCGGGCCGGTCAAGCAGGATGGTCAGGATGCGCCATTCGGTGGGCGTCAGCCGGAGCGTCGCCCCCTCGTCGCCCTCGGTCAGGGCTAGGGAACCATCACCCGCGGCCCCGCCCACCGCCAGGGCCACCGCGCCTTCGCCCACGGCCCCTTCGCCCACCGCGCCCTCGCCCACTGCCCCTTCGCCCACTGCCCCTTCGCCCACGGCCCCTTCGCCCACTGCGCCCTCGTCCGCTGCGCCCTCGGCCAGCGCCACGTCACCTGAACCTGAACCGGGATCGGCCGCCACGGGCCTGATCTGGTGCGCGGTGAGGTCGACCAGCCAGTGGCCGATGGTGACCTGGTGCGGCCGGTCCCGGCCGAGCTCACCCTCGTCGCGGCGCAGCGCGGCGCGCAGCCGGGCGAGCAGCTCGGCCATCGCGAACGGCTTGGTTACGTAGTCGTCGGCCCCGACGTCCAGGGCGCCGATCTTGTCGCCCGGGCTGGTTCGCCCGGACAACACGATGATCGGCGCCCGGCACCACCGGCGCAGTTCGACGATGACCTCGGTACCGTCGATATCGGGCAGCCCGAGGTCGAGGATGATCGCGTCGGGCGGATGGCTCGCGGCCACGGCCAGGGCCTCCCGGCCGGTCCGCGCGGTCAGCACCTCGTAGTGCCGGGCGCGCAGGTTAATGCGCAACGCGCGGACCAGCTCGGGCTGATCCTCGACGATAAGGATCTCGCTCGGATGAGCCGCCTGCCTCACGTCGAGCTCAGCCGCTGGACTTGGCGGACAGCTGGTCGAGCGCGATGTTCAGCGTGAGCACGTCCACCCGCGGCTCGCCCAGGAAGCCGAGCGTCCGGCCCTGGGTGAACTTGGCGACGAGGGCGCGGACTTCGGCCACCGGCAGGTGCCTGGCCGCTGCCACCCGGTCGACCTGTATGGCGGCGTTCGCGGGCGAGATGTCCGGGTCAAGTCCCGAACCCGACGCCGTTACCGCATCGGCCGGTATCGAGGCGACCGACACGTGGTCGAACGCGGAGATGGCCTTCTGCTGCTCGGTGATGTCGGTGATCTCGGCCGGGTTGGTCGGGCCAAGGTTGGAGGCCGAGGAGTACAGCGGGTCGCAGCCGTAGTCGTTCTTGACTCCGCTGACGACAGCATCGGACGGCCGGGGCTGGAAGTACTGCGGCAGCGGGTTGCCCTTGGCGTCCACGAACTCCTGGCACAGCAGGCTGGACCCGACGACCTTGCCGTTGTAGCTGACCATCGAGCCGTTGGCCTGGTTGTGGAAGGCCAGCTGGGAGACGCCCAGCATGACCAGCGGGTAGATGAACCCGCAGACCACGGTGAACACAAGCAGGATGCGGAACCCTGCGATGTGCTGCCTGACGATGACGGGAAGGCGGTTCATGCCGATCACTTACCAAATCCGGGGATGAGCTGGACGATCAGGTCGATCGCCCAGATGCCTATGAACGGGATGATCAGGCCGCCGATGCCGTAGACCACCAGGTTCCTGCGCAGCATCGACTGCGAGGAGGCTGGCTTGTACCGCACCCCGCGCAGCGCCAGCGGGATCAGTGCCACGATGATCAGCGCGTTGAAGATGATCGCCGAGGTGATCGCCGACTTCGGGCTGTACAGGTGCAGGATGTTGAGTTTGCCCAGGTCCGGGATCACCGAGGAGAACATGGCCGGGATGATGGCGAAGTACTTGGCCACGTCGTTGGTGATCGAGAAGGTGGTCAGCGCGCCCCGGGTGATCAGCAGTTGCTTGCCGATTTCCACGATCTCGATGAGCTTGGTCGGGTTGGAGTCCAGGTCCACCATGTTCCCGGCCTCCTTAGCGGCCGAGGTGCCGGTGTTCATGGCCACGCCGACGTCGGCCTGGGCCAGCGCGGGGGCGTCGTTGGTGCCGTCGCCGGTCATCGCGACCAGCTTGCCGCCCTCCTGCTCCTTCTTGATCAGCGCCATCTTGTCTTCCGGCGTCGCCTCGGCCAGGAAGTCGTCCACGCCGGACTCGTCCGCGATCGCCTTGGCCGTCAGCGGGTTGTCGCCGGTGATCATGATGGTCTTGATGCCCATCTTGCGCATCTCGGCGAACCGCTCGGCGATGCCCTCCTTGACGATGTCCTTGAGGTAGATCACGCCGAGGGCCCGGGCGCGGCCGCCGACCCGTTCGGCCACCACGAGCGGGGTACCGCCCAGGGCCGATATGCGGTCCACCATCGGGCCCAGGTCATCCGGCACGGTCCCGCCGCCGCCGGAGATCCACTGGGCCACCGAGGCGGCGGCGCCCTTGCGTACCTCGCGTCCATCCGCGAGGTCGATGCCGCTCATCCTGGTCTGCGCGGTGAACTCCACAAACGAGGCTCCGGCCAGCTCGCCTTCGGTCCGCTCGCGCAGCCCGTACTCGTTCTTGGCCAGCACTACGATGGATCGGCCTTCTGGCGTGTAGTCCGCCATCGACGACAGCTGCGCCGCGTCGGCGAGCTCGGCCGCGGTGACCCCGCCCACCGGCAGGAACTCGGTGGCCTGCCGGTTCCCGATGGTGATGGTGCCGGTCTTGTCAAGCAGCAGGGTGTTCACGTCGCCGGCCGCCTCGACGGCACGCCCTGACATGGCCAGCACGTTGCGCTGGACCAGGCGGTCCATGCCGGCGATGCCGATGGCGGAAAGCAGCGCGCCGATCGTGGTCGGGATCAGTGCTACCAGCAGGGCCACCAGGATCACCAGCGTCTGCGGCGCCTTGGAGTAGAACGCCATCGGCTGCAGCGAGATCACCGCCAGCATGAAGATGATGGTCAGCGAGGCGAGCAGGATGTTCAGCGCGATCTCGTTCGGCGTCTTCTGCCGCTTGGCCCCCTCGACCAGGGCGATCATCCGGTCGATGAACGTCTCACCCGGCTTGGAGGTGATCTTCACCACGATCCGGTCCGACAGCACCGTGGTGCCGCCGGTCACCGCCGACCGGTCACCGCCGGATTCCCTGATGACCGGCGCGGACTCGCCGGTGATGGCCGATTCGTCCACCGACGCGACGCCCTCGACGACGTCTCCGTCGCCGGGGATGATCTGCCCGGCCTCGACCACCACGTAGTCGCCAAGCGTCAGCGCGGTGCCGGGCACCGACTCCTCCCGCAGGGCAGAAGCCGAAGCCCCGGGCGTCCAGCCGACCAGGCGCCGCGCCATCGTCTCCCGCTTGGCCCGGCGCAGCGTGTCGGCCTGCGCCTTGCCACGCCCCTCGGCCACTGCCTCGGCCAGGTTGGCGAAGACCACGGTCAGCCATAGCCAGACCACGATGGTCCAGTTGAACACCGACGGCGAACGGATGGCCGTGTACATGCACAGCAAGGCGCCGACCTCGACCACGAACATGACCGGGTTCTTGAGCTGGACCCGGGGATCCAGCTTCTTGAACGCGTCCGGGGTCGACTTCCACAGCATCTTCGGGTCGAGCAGGCCGCCGCCGACGCGGCGCGGCTCGGTGACCTGCCTGGGGGAGGCCGGAGCCGGGACCCCCGGAGTCTCAGTTGTCACAGACATCAGTGAAGTCCTTCTGCGAACACTCCCAGCGCGAGCGCGGGGAAGTAGGTGAGGCCGACGAGGATGAGGATGACGCCGACGAGCATGCCGACGAACAGGGGCGTTCTGGTGTCCAGCGTCCCGGCGCTGGCCGGTGTCGGCGCCTGTCTGGCCAGCGCCCCGGCCAGGCCGAGGGCGAAGATCTCCGGCGCGAACCGGCCGAGCAGCATCGTGATGCCGCCGGTGATCTGGTAGAAGGTGGCCCCGGTGCCCAGGCCGGCGAAGGCCGACCCGTTGTTGTTGGCCTGGGAGGCATACGCGTACACGATCTCGGTCAGCCCGTGCGACCCGGGATTGAAGATAGGGCTCTGGCCCCAGTGCGTGCCGATCGCGATCGCCGACATGGTCAGGATCACCACCGGCAGGGTCAGGAAGTACAGCGCCGCGTACTTCATCTCCTGGGGCCGGATCTTCTTGCCGATGTACTCCGGCGTCCGGCCGACCATCAGCCCGGCCACGAACACGGTGACGATGGCCAGGACCAGGATGCCGTACATTCCGGCCCCGATCCCGCCGGGCGCGACCTCGC
Organism: Streptosporangiaceae bacterium; assembly: GCA_050013055.1. Lineage (GTDB taxonomy): Bacteria > Actinomycetota > Actinomycetes > Streptosporangiales > Streptosporangiaceae > Palsa-504. The sequence goes on along the minus strand of JBEKGC010000009.1, from coordinate 58,388 downwards.
CGAGCGCGATGTCGAACAGCGCGATCCCGCCGCCGAACGGCGTCAGCGAATCATGGAAGCAGTTCACCGCGCCGGTCGAGGTCACCGTGGTGGACGACGCGAACAACGAGCACCCGGGCGTGCCGAACCTGACCTCCGTCCCTTCGGCGGCGCCGTGTGCGAGCATCGGGCCCGCGCCGCCGTGCAGCATCTCGAACAGGCTGATCCCGCCGACGGCCGCCGCCCAGATGATCACCATCACGGCGACAAGCGCGTAACCCTGCCTGTTGTCGCCGACCATCTTGCCGAACGCGCGCGGCGTGGCGAACGGGATCAGCAGCAGCAGGAAGATCTCGAAGATGTTCGTGAACGGGTTCGGGTTCTCGAACGGGTGGGCCGAGTTGACGTTGAACCAGCCGCCGCCGTTGTTGCCCATGTCCTTGATGACCTCCTGGGAGGCCACCGTGCCGCCCGGGATGGTCTGGTGGGCACCGGACAGCGTGGTGATCGTGTGGTAGTTGGCCAGGTTCTCGATCCCTCCGCCGGCCACCAGGATCAGGCAGGCGATGACCGACAGCGGCAGCAGCAGCCGGACCACCCCACGGGTCACGTCGACCCAGAAGTTGCCAAGCCGGTCGGTTCGGGACCGGGTGAAGCCGCGGATCATCGCGATCGCGACGGCCAGGCCGACCGCGGCCGACATGAACTGCTGCACCATCAGCGCGCTCTGCTGGGTCAGGTAGCCCATCGTGGCTTCGCCGGCGTAGTTCTGCCAGTTGGTGTTGGTGGTGAACGAGACCGCCGTGTTCCAGGCCGTGTCCGGCGTGACGTTCGCCATCCCGACCGCCCAGAACAGCCAGTGCTGGGTCCGCTCGATGAGGTAAACGAACAGCACGCAGACCAGCGAGAAGGCCAGGATGGAGCGGACGTAGGCGGTCCACCGCATGTCCGCATCCGGGTCGATGCCGGTCAGCTTGTAGATGCCGCGCTCGACCCGCCAGTGCTTGGTGTCGGTGAAGATGCGCGCGATGTAGTTGCCGAGCGGGATGTAGCACGCCGCCAGGGCCGCGAACAGCAGCAGGAACTGCAGCCAGCCCGCAAGCGCCGAACTCATCAGAACCTCTCAGGAAAGACGAGGGCCACGAACAGGTAGATGGTCAGCAGGACGCCACCGATCAGGCCGATCCAGTTCTCAGCGCTCAAAGGTCTCAATCCCCTTCACGATGAGAAAGAGGACGGCGAAGACGACGATCGTCAGGCCGACGTAGAACAGGTCCCACACGGTGACTCCTAGTGGTGTGCCGCTAGTGGCAGAGCTCGCCCGGGGCATACGCCGCCCCGAGGCAAATCTCAGTTAAGAGTCAGAAATCTCCGGCTGGAAGGACCCTTGCGTGACGCATGCGCACGCTGTCCTGTTCCTAACAGAACCCATGCGGGCAAAGCCGCACCTGACGGGAGTGGCTAGGCGTCCGGGGTGTCGGGGATCAGGGCGTGCCTGCGCAGCGGCCAGCCGCGAAGGCTGCGGCCCATCTCGTCCATCAGCGGCGACGGCGGGATGGCGAGCACCGGGCATGTCGCGTGCGCCAGGCAGTAGCGGCTGACCGAGCGGCGCAGCATCCGGCCCAGCCCGGCCCGGCGGCCGGTGCCGACGACCAGCAGGTCATCAGGCTGGTCGGCGGTGTCGACCAGCACCGGACCCGTTTCCCCCCGCGCTACCAGCGGCTCGACCCGCAGGTCGGCGGGAAACAGTCCGCCGAGGCCGTCGTCGAACGCCGTCCGCTGCCGGTCGATCGCGTCGTCCTGCCAGAGCTTGCGCAGGTAAGGCGACGCGTGCCGCCGTTCCGCCAGGTCTCCGCCTGGCGGGGTCCAGGCGGTCACGGGCACCAGCGGCACGCCCCGGCGCCAGGCTTCGTCCGCGGCGTACCGCAGCGCTTGCAGGCTCCCTAGAGACCCGTGCACGCCAACAATGACCCGACGCACCGTGGGCACGGCAACTCGCCTCCCGAATACCACCGGGCGCCCGCGTGACCGCGGCGCCCCGCTACCGTGTACCCCTCCATCTAACATCTATCCGGGGCCCCGCGTCGCCTTCCTGGCGGCCCTAAGCCCGGTCTCCGCGTCAGCCCTGGATATAGGCGTTTACCTTGAGGATCGTGGTACCGGTGATGCGGAAGGAGCGCCATTTCCTGGCGTACGACGGCGGCTGGCCGCGGACCTGGACGAGCACCGCGACCGGTTCGCCCGGCGTCGCGTTCCCGGCCGAGGCGCAGCCTGCCGCCCACGCGATCGGGATGTACTGCACCCCCTGGATCAGGCACGGTGGCCTGATACCCCGGGCCGCCAGCACGGTGGCGATCCGGGTGTAGTCATCGTGGAACGTCACCGTCCCGCCCACCTCGTGGTCGAGCACCAGATGCTGGGTGAACAGCTGCAGCACCAGGAAGCACGTCACGAACGCGGTCACGGCCGGCCGCAGATCCCGGCCGGCCGCGGTGATGGCGAAGGCCAGCCCGTCGGCCACGGGGATGGAGAGCAGCGCGTAGGCGGGCAGCAGGAACCGGGGCGCGGCGTAGTCGATCATGAACAGGTACTGCGCGGCGAGGCAGAGCCCGCAGCCGGCCGCCAGCAGCGCGCTGGTGAGCTGCCCGGCCCGCCTGGCCGCCACGATGCCGACCGCGACAAGCACCGGCAGCACCAGCCACCACACGTCAAGTTCGGGGCTCCTGACCCCGATCGTGCACGGCCGGCACAGCGTCGGGCCGTTCAGCGCGCGCAGCTCATCGACCAGCGCGAAGTGCAGGCCGAACCCGCCCTGCTCGGCCGCCGCCGCGTGCAGCCTGCTGGCGATACCGCCAAAGCGCAGGTAGGCCTCGATCACCCATTCGGCCCCGCCCGCCACCAGCCCGCCGATGATCACCGCGGCCGGCGCCAGGCGCCGCCCCCACCCACCACCGCGTCCCCACCCACCACCGCGTCCCCACCCACCACCGCGCCCCCACCCACCACCGCGCCCCGTCCCCGGCAGCCCCGTCCCCGCCAGGACCGCGACAAGGAGCAGCGGCCCGGCCAGGTACACCGCGTCCCCCGGCCGGATCAGCGTCACAAGCGCCACGCTGATCCCCACCCCCGCCAGCGCCCCCCGCCCGCCCACAGCACCCCCGACGACCCCGCCGCCCCCGACGACCCGCGCGAAGCAACCGACCGCGGCCAGGCAGGCCAGCGCCGACCCCATGTCCGGCATGGCCTGCGGCCCGTAGTACTGCGCCACCCACAGCCCGCCGAACGTGATTCCGGCCAGCCCGAGCACCCAGGCTGGCCGCAGCGTCCGCCAGGCCCACAGGGCGAGCGTCAGCCCCAGCCCGGACGCGATCGCCAGGTACACCCGCAGCGCCGCCACCGAACTGGTCAGCCAGGCCACCGGCGCGACGAGCAGCGGAACGCCCCTGGCCCGGGCGGGATCGAACCAGGCGGCCGGCGCGTGCCCGCTGACCTGGCTCACGTAGACGGTTTCGTCCCAGCTCAGCCCCATCCGCAGCGAGACGAAGGCCAGCTGCGCGACGGCAAACGCCAGTCCCGCCCCGACCAGCCACCAGCCGCTGTCAGGTCCGGGCCGCGCGGGGCGCCACCGGCGGGCGGGGCGTCGGCCCGGCGCCAGTCCCGCGCGGGCGGTGTCCATCGTGGGTCAGCCTCGGCCGGTGCGGACGCCAAGCTCGTCCAGGCGGGCGAGCATCTCGGCCGGGTCGGCGTAGACGCGGTACGCGCCGGCCCGTTCGAGTTCGTCCCGCCCGTACCCGCCGGACATGAGCCCGACGCCGAGCGTCCCGGCGCGGCGGGCGGCGAGCAGGTCCCAGACGCTGTCCCCGACGACCATCGCGTGCCGCGGCTCCACGCCGAGGAGGGCGGCCGCGGCCAGGAACAGGTCGGGGTCGGGCTTGGCGTGCCTGACCAGGTCGCGGGTCACCATCGGGGTGTCCTCGGCCAGCCCGAGCAGCGCCAGCGCGGGCCGCGCGGTGGCCGCGTAGCCGCTGGTCGCGATGGCCCATTTCACGCCCGCCTCGGTCAGCGCGCCGAGCAACTCGCGCGCGCCTGGCAGCGCCGACACCGAGTCCGCCTGGGCGCGGTATTGCGCCGCGTGGGCCTGCTGGAGCTGGCTGATGTCGGCCTCGGACAGCGACAGGCCAGTTTCCCGCAGCAGCGCGGACACGAACAGCCCGCCGCTCATCCCGATCCGCCGGTGGATACGCCACACCGACAGGTCGATGCCGAGGTTCGACAGGGCCGCGCGCCAGGCGATGACGTGCTGGTAGACGCTGTCGATGAGCGTCCCGTCCAGGTCGAAGAGGAAGGACGGGGTCGGTGCTTCTGGGTAGATCACGGGGCTGGCCATGGCCCCAAGTCTGCCCGCTCCGCCCCGCCGCCGTAGCCCGGTTCAAAACCCCTATGACCTAACGGACCGTGGTCTCACCGCCACGCACACGTCCCCCGCCGAGGATGGCGCCGACTCTTTTAACTCTCTGTACTCATATGGCTACGATTAGCTGCGTCGATGAACCATGGACACGTCACGGGGGATGATTCAGATGCGCCCGATGCCGCACAACCTAGCGAAGACCGTCGCGTTCGGCGGGATCATGGCCGCCGGCCTTGGTTCGGCCCAGGCGGCGTCGGCCGGCCCGGCCGTGGCGGCCAGCCCGGACCGCGGCGAGGTCATCGTGCCGTGCTCCACGCCGGCGCTGGACCATGCGCTGGCGAGTACCAGCGACGGGCAGATCGTGGTCCTGGCGGACCGCTGTACCTATGGGCTGGGTGGTGCGCTGCCGGACCCGACGAAGGACCTGACGATCATCGGCCGCGGAGCTACCTTCCGGCCCACGGCGAACAATTCTGATTTCACTATCCTCACGGTGGACGCGCCGGTCAATCTCAGCATCACCGGCGTGAACTTCGTCAACGGCGGCGGCTACGGGGCCGATGACGGCGGGGCCATCTACAACGAGGGCGGCGCGGACATCCGGATCCAGGACAGCACTTTCCTGGACAACAGCGGTAGCCGTTTCGGCGGCGCCATCTGGAACCAGGACGGCACGCTGACGGTCATCGCCGACACCTTTACCGACAACACCAACAGCTACGGCTGGGGCGGCGCGATCATGAACCAAGACAACGCCACCGTGTCCGCCAGCACCTTCTCAGGAAACTACGCGATGGTCGGGCTGTACAGCGATGCGCACGGCGGCGCCATTTACAACGCAGGGAACCTGTGGGTGTACGGCACCAGCTTCACCGGTAACATGAGCGACTTCGCCGGCGGCGCTGTTTACAACGTGGGCCGCGCCTTGCTGGCCCGCGACAGTTTCCGTGACAACAGCGCCGACGGCGGTGGTGCCATCTACAACGACTTCGACGCCGTGCTGGCCGTCACCGACAGCGCGATCACCGGCAACACCGCCAGCTACTACGGTGGCGGCGGGATCGCGGATAACGGCGGGACGGTCACCGTGACGAGCGACCTGATCACCGGCAATCAGCCGGACAACTGCGATCCCGTCGGCACGATCCCTGGCTGCTCGGGCTGACCGGCTCCGCCCCTGAGCAGCGGCCACGCCGCGAGCGTGGCCACGCCGCACAGGACGCCGGCGATCACGTACGGGGCGCGCAGGCCGGGCGCGTACGGCACGTGCAGGCTGGCCGTGTGCGCGACGAAGCCGCCGGCCACCGCGCCGACCGGCATCAGGCCCCAGCCGATCATTCGGTACGCGCTGTTGACCCGCCCGAGCATGTCGTTCGGTACCAGACGCTGGCGCAGGGTGACTGTGACGATGTTCCACATCGTGACCACGAAGCCGTTGCCCACCTCGAGCGCCGCCAGCACCGGCGCGTTGGGCGCCAGCCCGATGCCGATGTAGATGACGGACACCGCGCCCATCGCGATGACCAGCGAAGGCACCTGACCCAGGCGCCGGGTCAGCCGCGGGTTCAGCAGCCCGCCGAGCACGCTGCCGACGGCGGCGGCCGCCAGCAGGAGCCCGTAGAAGCGGCTGTTCAGCTTTAGCGTCTCGGTCACCAGCAGCACCAGCGTGGCCAGGCCCATCGTGTTGGCGAAGCTGCTCACGCCGAGGAGGACGGCCACGACGCGAAGCAGGCGGTGACCAAGCAGCCAGCGGAGTCCTTCGGCGACCCGGGACCGGCCCGTGCCGTCGGGGACACTCTCCGGCGGGTGCTTCGGCAGCCGGGTGAGCAGCGCGGCTGACCCGGCGAACGACACCGCCGCCAGGCCGAACGGCACCGTCCTCGCCGCCGCGGTGAACAGCAGGCTGCCGAGCGGCGGCCCGGCGAACTCCTGGCCGATGGTCTGCACGGCGTACTGGTTGCCGTTGGCCGCCGGCAGCTGGTCGGCCCGGACCAGCTGCGGGAGCACCGACTGCGACGCGTTGCTGAACACGACTTCGCCCACCCCCAGGCCGAACGCGGCCACCGAAAGCACGGCGATGTCCGTCCAGCGGGCCAGCACGAGGACCGCGAGGACGCCGATGACGCTGCCTTGCAGGACCTGGGCGCGCCACATGAGCGTGGCCCGGTCGTGCCGGTCCACCATCAGGCCGACCGGGAGCGAAAGCAGCAGCCAGGGCAGGAACTCCGCGGCGGTCACCAGCGAGATCATCAGCGGATTTTTGGTGAGCGTGACGGCCAGCAGCGGCAGCGCGGCCACCAGGACGCCGTCGCCGGTGGTGCTGACCGCGCTGGCCCACCACAGCCGCCAGTACGCCGGGCCGAGGGGAGTCCGCTGCCGTGCCGTGGTGACTGCCATGTCCGTCAGCATCGCGGCGGGACCCTCGGCTTACCATGGTTAAGGACAACGCTAAATGGTCAGGCGGCCCAGTCAGGTGGCACGGCATGCGGTACGTGATGAAGCTGGATGTGGCGGACCTGGCCGCGACCAGGTTCACCACGTCCCCGCTGGGTGAAACGGTCAAGGCCGTTCAGCTGCTCGGTGGCTCTCGTCCGCCGAGCGTGAACCAGCCGTGGCTGCGGTGGGCGCGGCGGGAGCTCGAGCGCAGGCCGCTGCGGCTTCCCCGGCTGTGGCCGCTGGTCCTGACCGGCCTGCCGTACTACCCGGAATTCCTCGTCCCCGCGCCGCCCGGCCGGCGGCCGTCCTTCGCCGACAATGTGGCCCAGCTCCGCGCCACGCCTGCCACCGCCGTCCGCGCCAGCCTGGGCCGGGTCTTCGCCGCGGGCCCCTGGCCGGCCAGCGCTCTTGACCTGGCCGAACGGCCCGCCGAGTCCCTCGCGGAGATCGCCGCCGAGGTCACCGAGTGCTACCAGCGTCTGGTGCTTCCGCACTGGGACCGGATCGCGTCCGTGCTGGACGCGGACATCGCGTACCGGAGCGGGCTGCTGGCTGACCGGGGCGCGCGGGCGCTGTTCGGCGACATCAGCCCGGACCTGCGCTGGACCGGCGACACGCTGGTGCTCTCCGAGCCCGCCGACCCCGAGCTGGTCATATCCGTGTCGCTGGCGCCCGACGGCCTGGTGCTCATGCCCAGCGTGTTCAACTGGCCGGACGTGTCGGCGCGCCGTTCGACCAGCACGCAGACCACGCTGGTGTACCCGGCCCGCGGCGCGGCGACCGTGTGGCAGGCCATGCCCGCGGCGGCGGCCGGCAGTGCGGTCGCGGAGCTGCTCGGTACGGTCCGGGCCCGGTTGCTCGACATGTTGCGCTCGCCCGCGACCACCACCGCGCTCGCGCGTCAGCTTGGCGTGACGCCAAGCGCTGTCTCCCAGCATCTCGCCGCGCTGCACCGCGGCGGCCTCGTCGACCGCCAGCGCAGCGGGCGCAGCGTGCTCTACACCACCACCGACCTGGGGCTAGCCCTGCTCGGCGGTTAGGTCCCGCTGGTACCAGGTGCCCGGCTTACCGCCGAGGTCAGCCGGGTCGGCCGGGCCGACAAGGACGAACCCGGCCTTGGTCAGCACCTTCCTGGACGCGGCGTTCTCCAGGGAGGTGGCCGCCCGCAGCCTGCGCAGCCCGTGCCGCGCCACCGCCAGCCGGGCCAGCTCCCGTACGGCCGCGGTCGCCACGCCGCGGCCGGCCATGGGCTCGGCGACCCGGTAGCCGAGCACCGCGGTGCCGTCCTGGAGGCTGTACAGGTTGAACCGGCCAAGGACCGAGCCATCCTCGCTGACCAGCAGGTAAAAGGCGCAGCGGCCTGCCTCCTGGTCAGCCAGCATGGCGGTGTGCCGCTCGGTGAACTGCTGGTAGAACTCGTCACCGCGGTCGGAGATGGAGGCGGCGAAGTAGGCGCGGTTCGCCAGTTCGAAGGCGAGGACAGCCGGTGCATGGCCAGCCCGCAGCGCCTGCAGCTCGAACTCTTCCCGCCTCCCGGGCTCTTCCCGCCTCCCGGGCTCTTCCCGCCTCCCGGGCCCTCCCCGCCTCCCGGGCTCTTCCCGCCTCCCGGGCCCTCCCCGGCTCTCCTCGCATGCACGGTCGACCATGGTCAGACGCCGGCGACTGACACGACGCCCTGGCTGGTGCCCAGGTAGGCGTGGTTGCCCGTCATCGACAGCGAGGCGAAGTGCGGCCGAGGCCCGGGTGGCGCCGGTGGCCGGGTTGAGCTCGTACAAGGTGCCCGCGGTCCAGTCGGTGACCCAGACCGCCCCGCCGCCGATGACGGGGGAGCCCCACGCGGCGGCCGGCCCGCGCCACAGCACCCGGAGCTTGTTCCCCGCGGTGCTGATCGCGGCCAGCCCGCCCTGCTCGCACGGCTCGTACACGGTGCTGCCCTGGACCGCGGCCGCGCCGTAGGCGGGGCAGACGCTGGCCTGCGCGACCTGTCCGCCGACGCCGCCGAGATGAGCCGAGTTCAGCAGGTAGGCGGTGCCGCTCTTGCCCAGCGCGAGCAGCATCCCGTCGGCCAGCAGCGCGGGCTCGGTGGAGCCGAGGTCGAGGTCGTGCTGGCTGTCGCTGTACCAGCTGGCTGGCGCGAAGATGCCGACCTGGCGCAAGGCCGGTGACAGGGCGGTCACCGAGTCGGTGCCGTCGAAGGAGGTACTGGTCACCGAGCCGTTGCCGACGCTGACGTACAGGGTGCCGTCCGGGCCGGCCACCGGGCCCGCCGTGCCCCAGATGGCGCCCTCGCGCGAGGTCGGCACCAGGTAGGACACCAGGGTGCCGCGGCCGCTGACCGGGACGCCCACCACCGAGCCGCGGTACGGCCCGCAGTCTCCGTCCAGCCCGCCGAACGCCACGTAGACCCGCCCATCCGCCAGTGCCAGCGCGGGCCGCTGCTGGTCGTAGCGGGGCTGGCCGTCCGGGGCCGGGATATCGCGCTGCACCGCGACGGCGCCGCTGGTGACCGAGACCCCGACCAGCACGTGGTGGTAGCCGGCGGTTTCCGCGACGACGTACACGAGTCCATCGGCCGCGTCGTAGACGGGGGTGCCTGTGATGCCGAGCGGGTCGATGTCACCGCAGGGCAGCTCGGATAGCGGCACCGGGGTGCCCAGGTGCGTCCGCCAGCTGACCTGGCCGGTGGCGGGGTCGAGCGCGTAGACGGAGTCATCCTCGGTCGCCACGATCACCCGGTTGCCGACCAGCAGCGGCTGGCCGTAGACCGCGCCGTCGAGGTGCGCCTGCCAGCTGATCCGCAGCCCTCCGGACGCCGCGGCCACCCCGGCCGCCACCCCGGTGCGGGCGGCGGTGCGCCCGTAGCCGGGCCAGGCCGCGGCGGGATAAGCCCCGGTGGCGGGGGAGGAGGTCAAGGTCTTGGCCACCGGAGCCGAGCCGGTCGACGTGGCGCCCGGCGCCGATCCGCCGCAGGCCGCCGCCCCGGCCAGGACCGCCGCGGCCAGCACCGTCCGGGCCAGCCCCGTCCGGGCCAGCACCGTCCGGGCCAGGGTCCGGCCGGCCCGAGCCGAGGCGATGGCTGCCGGGCGAGCACGTCTGATCCGCATACCCCTAGTCTGCCCATCACCGGCCGGCCCGGCGACGGCCGGCCGGTGATGGCATCATGGGATCAATGGCAGAACGTGACCTAGCGTCCGGAATCGGCACCTACGTGGCGATCGGGGACAGCTTCACCGAGGGGCTCCATGATCCGGGCCCGGATGGCCAGTACCTGGGCTGGGCTGACCGGGTGGCCGGCGCGCTGGCCCGGCAGCAGCCCGGGTTCAGGTACGCCAACCTGGCCATCAGGGGCAAGCTGCTCGGCCAGGTCATCACCGAGCAGCTGCCACGGGCCATCGAGCTGGCGCCCGACCTGGTGAGCCTGGCGGCGGGCGGCAACGACATCCTGAGCGGCGGCGACGTCGACTCGCTGGCCGCCGCCTTTGCCCCGGGGGTGGCCAGGCTGCAGGCCGCGGGTTGCCGGGTCGTGATCTTCACCGGCTTCGACCCGCGGCTGTTCCCGGTCATCCGGCTGCTGCGCGGCCGGATCGCCGCGTACAACATGCACCTGCGCGGCATCGCCGACGCCTACGGTTGCGACCTGGTCGACCTGTGGTCGATGCGGGCCCTGAACGACGCGCGGGCCTGGAGCCCGGACCGGCTGCACCTGACCGCCGACGGCCATCGGCGGGTGGCCTGGCGCACCTGCGAGGTACTCGGCGTTCCGGTCACGCAGGACTGGCGGGCGCCACTGTTCCCAGAACCGCCCGCGCCCGGCGGGTACTCGCACTCCTCGGGGTCCTCGGGGTCCTCGGGTCGGGTCCGCTGGCTGGCCGCACGCCGGGCCGACGCCCGCTGGACCACCCAGTACGCGATGCCCTGGGTACGCAGGCGGCTGACCGGCACCTCAAGCGGCGACGGCCTGCGGGCCAAGCGCCCCGACTTGCTGGCCCTAGCGGGTGAGGTCGGCCAGGACCTCTTCTAGCCGGGACAAGGACGCGGCGATCCAGGGCAGCGCGCACGGGTCGGCCGAGTTCAGCGCGGCGGTACGCTGCGCGTCGGTGTCGCCGTAGAGCAGCGCGGTCGCCACCCGCAGCCGCAGCCGCCAGCCCTGGTCACCGAACGCGGAGCCGGGCAGCACCCCGACGCCGTACCGGCGCAGCAGGATCGCGGCCAGGTCTTCGTCGCGGGCGATGTCGTGCCGCTGCAGCAGCACGTCGGCCAGCGGCGAGAAGTCCGGGTAGAGGTAGAACGCGGCCTGCGGCTCGGGCACGGACACGCCCGCCGCGGTGAACCTGAGGGCGACCGCGCGGGCCACCGACGCGTGCAGGCGGCGGCTGAGCGCGACCCGTTCGACCAGCGGGGGCGGTTCGGTGAAGGCGAGCGCGGCGGCCTGCTGCACCGGCCCGGACGGAGCCGACCAGATCTCGCTGCCGATCCCGAGCAGCCGGGTCCGCAGTTCGCGTCCGAGTGCTCCGTCCGGCATCCGGGCCACACCCAGGCGCCAGCCCCCCAGGGCGAGGTTCTTGCTCAGGCCCGTGGTCACCACGGTCCGTTCGGGAAAAAAGGAAGCCGGACTCGCGAACGGGGTCTGCTGGTCGTGGATGAGATCTCGGTAGATCTCGTCCGAGATGATGATCAGATCGTGGGCCTGCGCGACCGCGCACACGGCGCGCACGGTCGCCGGGGTGGCCACGGTCCCGGTCGGATTGTCCGGCACGGTGAGGATGACCGAACGAACGGCCCGCCCGGCCGCGCGGGCCGCGGTGACCGTCCGGGCCAGTTCGGCGGGGTCGGGGACGCCGCTGGAGCCGCGGGCGAAGTGCGCGACCCGTCCGGTCAGCCGCGCCTGCGCGGCGTAGCTGACCCAGCTGGGCCGGGCCACCACCACGTCACCGCCGATGGCCGACAGCAGGCCGAACAGCAGCGCCTTGCTGCCCGGCCCGCAGACCACCGCGGCCGCGTCGGTGGGCAGGCCCCGCCTGGACCAGTACAGGGCGGCGGCCTCGCGCAGCGCGGAGTGACCGGCGACCGGGCCGTAGGAGGTGAATCCCGCGGCCCGGGCCAGCGCTCCGCGCAGCATCCGGTGGGCGGGCAGTCCCGCCTCGCCGAACGCCATCGGCAGCACGGGCTCACCGCGGTGCCGGCGGGCGTCCATGACCTCGTTCGCGGCGAGGGTGGCGGAGACGGGGACCGGCGCGGGGCCGAGCCGGGGGTAATCGGTGTCGGTGGCGGGCACGGGTGTCAACGGCGTAACGGTGAGAGCCACGGGGGCTAGCACTTCCTAGCTGCGGGATCGGCGAGTGAGACGGTTATCACGAGGTCAAGGAGGAAAGGGCAAGATCTCACTTGGTGTGACAACGCTGTGCACCTGTTCCAGTCTCGCCGCGATTGACCATAAGAGCAAACGCTGATCTCTATGGCTGAGATTAAGATTCACTTATGCTCGATCTGCACAGGCTCAGGTTGCTCAGGGAATTCGCGGTCCGCGGCAGCATCGCCCGCACGGCCACCGTCCTCGGCTACACGCCGTCCGCCGTGTCGCAGCAGCTCGCCGCGCTCGAACGCGAGGCCGGCACCGCCCTGCTCGACCGGTCCGCCCGCCGGGCCGAGCTGACCGACGCGGGCCGCCGTCTGGCCAGCCACGCCGAGCGCATCCTGGCCATGGTCGAGGAGGCCGAGACCGACCTGTCGGCCGGGGCGACCGAGCCGGCCGGCCGGGTGGTGGCGACCGCGTTTCCCTCCGCGGCCGTCGCGTTCGCGCCCGCCCTGGCCCGGAGCCTGCGCACGCACCCGCGGCTGGCCCTGGTGCTGCGGCAGACGCAGGCGCGTGAGGGGCTGCGTCAGGTGCGGTCCGGCGAGGTGGACGTGGCCATCGTGGATGACTGGAGCGCCCGGCTGGCGGAGGAGATCGAGACCGGCGGGTCCATCTTGAGCTGCTATCACCTGATCAGGGATCAGCTGGTGCTTGTGGTGCCGCGCAGCCACCCGGCGGCCGATCCCGCCCAGGCGGTCGACCTGCGGGCGCTGCGGAATGAGCCGTGGCTCGCCGCGCCGTCAGGGGAGCCGTCCCGGCAGGCCGTCGACCGGCTGCTCGCCGCGGTGGGCGTGACGCCGCCCGTGCTGTCGGAGTTCGAGGGCATGTCCACGATCGTCAGCCTGGTGGCACGGGGCATCGGCATCGCCATCTTGCCCCGGCTGGCCGTCACCGCGGCGGGCCGCCGGGTCGCCGTGCGCGACCTGCCGCACGGCCTGGACCTGGCCAGGGACGTGCACGCTTTGGCCAGGACCGCGAGCGTGCGCCGCCCGTCGGTGGCGGTGATCGTGTCCGCGCTGCGGGCGGCGGCCAAGGCGGTACCGACCCGTCTAAGCTGGCCGGGTGCTGAACCTCGACCTCGACGGCGCGGCGCTGACCGCCGCCCTGGTGGACATCCCGTCGGTGAGCGGCGACGAAGGACCGCTCGCGGATGCCGTCGAAGCCGCGCTGCGGCCCTTGCCGCACCTGACGGTGCACAGGGACGGCCACGCGATCGTGGCGCGGACCATGCTCGGCCGGCCCGAGCGGGTCGTGCTGGCCGGGCACCTGGACACCGTGCCGATAGCAGCCAACCTGCCGTCGCGGACCGAGGGATCCCGGCTGTACGGGTGCGGCACCACCGACATGAAGTCCGGGGTGGCGGTCCAGCTCAGGCTGGCGGCCGGCCTGCCGGAGCCGGCCAGGGACGTGACCTACGTCTTCTACGACTGCGAGGAGGTCGCGTCCGAACGCAACGGGCTGCTGCGGCTGAGCCGGCATAACCCCGAGCTGCTCGCGGGTGACTTCGCGGTGCTGATGGAGCCGAGTTCGGCGGAAATCGAGGGCGGCTGCCAGGGGACGCTGCGGGCCGAGGTCACCGCGACCGGGCAGCGAGCGCACTCCGCGCGGTCCTGGATGGGACGCAACGCCATCCACCAGGCCGGCGACATCCTCGACGTGCTGCGGGGGTACACCCCACGGCAGCCGGAGGTGGACGGGCTGCGCTACCACGAGGGGCTGAACGCCGTCGCCATCCGCGGCGGGGTCGCCGGGAACGTCATCCCGGACGAATGCGTGGTCACCGTCAACCACCGGTTCGCACCGGACCGCGACGGGGAGCAGGCGGCGGAGTTCGTCCGGTCGCTGTTCTCAGGCTGGGACGTTCGGGTGGTCGACGTCGCCGAGGGGGCCCGGCCGGGGCTGGGGCATCCGGCCGCGGCCGCGTTCGTCGCCGCCGTCGGCGGGACGCCGCGGCCCAAGCTCGGCTGGACCGACGTGGCCAGGTTCGCCGCGCTCGGCATCCCGGCGGTGAACTACGGCCCGGGCATCTCCGAGATCGCCCACACCGCCGACGAATACGTGCCGCTAGAAAACATCGCCGCCTGTGAGTCCCGGCTACGAGCGTGGCTAGGGGCCCAAAGGGCTCCTAGCCAGGGCCCCCTTGGGGGCCCCCAGGGGGCACGGGGGGCGGGTAGCCCCCCGTAAATCGGGGGGTTCCGGGGGGTCGCCCCCCCGGGCTTTATCTCGCCGGGCCGGCGCCCAGCTTCAGTGACCTGGTGTGCTTGACCCCGCGCACGCCGATCCAGGTGACCGAGACGACCTGGCCGGAGTGGTACTTGGCGGTGATGCCGGTCAGCGAGCCAGGCGTGCTTACGGCCTGGCCGTTCACCGAGGTGATCACGTCGCCTGGGGCCAGGCCCTTCGAACTGGCCACGGTGTTGCACAGCACGCCGAGGATCAGCGCGCCCGTGTTCGCGGGCGCGATGGTGGCCGGCACGGTGACCCCCTGGTTGGTACTCTGGCAGCCCGTCTGGCCACCGCCGGGACCGCCGCTGCCCGCCTGCTCTTCGTCGGCGGCCTGCTGCCGCGGGTTCGAGCTGGTGCTCTGCGCGACTTCCACACCGAGGAAACCAGGCAGGCCGATGTAGACGGTGGAGCTGCTCTTGCCTGCGGCGATCTGCCTGGCGATCGACAGGGCCGTGTTGATCGGGATAGCGAAGCCGAGCGTGCCTGATGTCCCGGACGGGCTGGACGCCGAGGTGTTCGCGGCGGTGATCATCCCGATGACCTGGCCCGCGTTGTTGACCAGCGCACCGCCCGAATCGCCCTGCTGGATCTCGGCGTTGGTCTGCAGCATGTGGTTCAGGTTCTCGGTGCTGTCCGATCCCTGGTCGCTGGCCTGAATCGACCGGTCGAGCGCGTTGATGATGCCGCGTGCGGGTGTCACCCCGCCCCGGCCCTGGGCGTTGCCGAGGGCCAGCACCGGAGTGCCCAGGCTGACTTGCGCGGAGTTACCGAAGCTCACCGGGCTCAGGCCGGAGGCGTCGGCCAGCTGGAGCAAGGCCACGTCGTCGGTGCTGTCGTAGCCGATCACCCGGGCCCGGTACTTCCGGCCCGCATCGACCACCAGCGAAGCGTTCACGTTGGTGGCCTGGTCGATGACGTGGTTGTTGGTCAGCACCAAGCCGCTGGCCGACACGATCATGCCGGTGCCCTCGGCCGTCTCACTGTTGTACTTGAGCGTCGAGATGATGTCGACCAGGCCCGGTTTTACCTTCTGCTGCACGGCCGTCCAGTTGGCCACCGAGGACGGCCCGGTGCCTGACGCATTGTTATGCGGTCCGGGCACTTCGTTGGAGGAGACGCCGGACGCCGCGGCCGGGCTCTGATTGTTGTCGAGCGCGACGGTCAACCCGGCGCCGACGCTCGCCGCGAGCGCGGCCACGGCCACATACACGCCGAAATGCCGGCCTCGTCTGCGCTGCGGCGGGGGCGGCCCGGGAATCCCCCAGCCGAACCCGCCGTCATCCCGGTATCCGCCCTCCGCCCCGAATCCGCCCCCAGCCCCGTACCCGCCTGCCGCCCCGTATCCGCCCCCAGCTCCCTCGCCGCCCCCAGCTCCGTACCCGCCTGCCGTCCCGTATCCGCCTCCAGCTCCGTATCCGCCTGCTGGGCCGTTACCGCCTGCTGGGCCATAGCCGGGCTGCCCGGACCCGGGCTGGTCGCCGTAGCCGGGCTGGCCCGCGTACCAGGGCTGATTACCCGGCTCGGGCGGGCTGGCGTAGCTAGGCTGGCCGTAGGCCCCCTGGCCGTAGCCGTTGTCCTGGCCAGCTTGCCTGCCGAAGGCGATAGTGTCATGAACGTCGTTCTCCGGCGGAGGAGCCGCGTTCGCCATCGGTCCCGAGATCCGCGCGGCGTCGCTCTCGTCACGTGGTGCCCACGGACTGACGTACTCCGGCGGCTGCTGCCAGCCGCCTCCGCTGTCGTTGTCGTTCTCTCGCATTTTCCTCGCCCTCGACCACACCAGAGTACGTGCCGATGGGTTGTGCCGGCTCTAGATCTCCTGCGAGAGCCACCCTTTAGTTAGCTCCCTGAACCTGTGCGTAACCTGAACATTCGCTGTGATGAGTGCCTGCGTAGGCTCGGCCGGGAACTCATCGCCTCGCTGCTCATGCCGTCCTAGGACTCGCGGGGTAATCCCGCTCCCGCTATCGGCCGCCCCCCGGGCGATCCCGGGCTATTGCGCCGGGCCGGTACCAAGCGTCACCAGGGCCGTATGCAGGCCGCCTCCCGGGCTGACCCAGGCCAGCGGGACCGCCAGGCCCGGCCGGGTCCGGTTGAGGATGGCGGTCAGCGATCCTGGCGTGGTGACGGCCCGGCCGCGGATCGAGGTAATGACGTCTCCGGCGAACAGGCCGGCCGCCGCCGCCACAGTGCCGCACAGAACCCCGTCCACCAGCGCGCCGGACCGCGCCGGGGCGATGCTGGCCGGGACCGTGGTGGCGGCCCCGGTGATGCAGCTGCTCTGAGTGCTGCTGACGCTGCCGGCCTGCTGACGCTGCTGGCTCGCCTGCAGCCTCGGGTCGGCGCTGCCGCTGCCCGGTACGAGCGCGCCGAGAAAGCCGGGCACCCCGATCTGGATGGACGGGCTTCCGTCCCCGGCGGCGATCCGGTTGGCGATCGACAGGGCTTGGCTGATCGGGATGGCGTAGCCCGAGTAGACAGTGGTGCCCCCGGCGGCCGTGTCGATGCCGATCACCTGGCCCGCCGCGTTGGCCAGCGGACCGCCTGAGTCGCCCGGCCTGATGTCGGCGTTGGTTTGCAGCATGCCGAACAGGGTCTCGATCAGGCCCGAACTCGTGTCGCTGGCCTTGATCGTCCGGTCCAGGTTGCTGATGACGCCGGGCGCGACCGTCGGGGAGCCGCCCTGCCCGGCCTCGTTTCCGATAGCCAGCACGGGAGTGCCGATAGTGACGTGCGACGAGTCCCCGATCTTGACCGCCTTGAGCCCGGTCGCCTCTGGTAGCTGGAGCAGGGCCACGTCGTCGGACCGGTCGTAGCCCAGTATCTTCGCCTGGTAACTGTGGCCCGACGCTACCGGCGTGACCGTCACGCTGGTAGCACCGTCGATGACATGGTTGTTGGTCAGCACCAGCCCAGCGGCGGCGTTGATCACGAAGCCCGTGCCTTCCGCCGTTTCGTCGAGGTATTGCAGGTTGGCGTTGACATCGACGACTCCCGGCTCCACCTGGTTGTAGACGGTCTCGTCGTTGAGCGCCGCGTACCGGTTCGCCGCGGCGTCGTCCGGCCTCAGAGCCGTGCCGCGAGAGGCCGAACCGGAGTGGCGGACCGCGAGCGTGGCACCGACGCCGCCGGCCGCAGCCAGTGCCGCCACCACCAGGTACACCAGCAGCCCGTGGGCCCACTGTGGCACTCCCGCCCGGTACCGCCTCCGCGGCGTCCCGGCCGTTGCCCGCAGGTCACCGCCCGTCAGCAGGTCACCGGGCGCCGGCGAGTCACCCGCAGGCAACGGGTCACCCGCAGGCCCGGTTGGAGCCGATGCAGATTCCACGCTCGCGCTGTCGTCCTCGTGCATCTTCTACTGCCTTTGACCGGATTCGACCCTCGTCTGTAGATTTCCCGCCTCGGGGCCAGGTCAAGCCTGCTGAAGCGGCAAACCCTGAGTTCAGCCAGAAATCGTGTCGCTCCGGACTGGCGGGCAGGCAAGCGGCAGGCAAGCGGCAGCCGAGTGGCCGGGCGCGCCGCAGGCGAGCCTGCCCGAAATGCCGTGATACTCTGCGGCAAGACACGATATGACGTGAGTATCGTGCGAGAAGTTCGAAGGGCAGGGATTCGGATGTCCACGCCGACTCAAAGTGATCGCGATCTGTCCCGCCGAGAGGAGATGTCCGTCTCCGGCGCGGCCATCTCGGCCGCACCTTGGGCGGCGGCGACCGTATCCGGAGGGGTGGTGGCGGCCGGTGACCTGGCCCTGCACCTCATCGGCAGCGGTCTGGGCTTGAGTGCCCTGAGTGGTTCGGTGGCCATGGGCGCGGTGGCGTTCTGCGTGGTAGCCGCGGCCGGCGCCCTATGGCGAGCCCGGCCGACCCGGGCTATCCGCTGGGCCAGGAGTAACCCATGGCGCTTCGCGGTCATGCCCGCGCTCGCCTGCGCCGCCATAGCACTCGTGCTTTCCGTGGTGACCGGTGGCGGGATCATCCACCCGGTGCTGAGCGGCCTATGGCACGGCGGCCTGGTCTACGGCCTGACCGGTGTGGCTGGCGCCGTCAGCAGGTCGCGCAAGCGCCCCGCCTAGCGACCAGGCCGATCCGCAGCGTCCCCAAGATCGGCCTTGGCCCGCCAGGCCACGGTCTCGCCGCCCGGTCCCGCATCTCCGCCGGCGAGATAGCGCTTGTTGTGACCGCTCCCCGCACCCGGAACCCACCCGTCACAACTATCGAAAAAGATCGTGGAATATTTGGCTTACCTGGATAGTTTGGTACTCTATCGGGTACCAAACTATCCGCAAGAGCCCGATCTTCCACGCGAAACCGGCGGCCCGGCCCGCCTGACGCCCGGCCGGACCAGGCACGGGATACACCTCGCATCACCACCCCCCAGCCGCCACCGCACCACCAGCAAAACCGCGATGGACCCGCGGCCGGCGGCCGATGCAGCGGGGCGTCAGGGACCACGCCTCGTTAGGCGTACCCAAACGTGCGGTCAGCTTGTCAGGTTGGGTAGCGCCGCGTGATCGGACAGAGCCTGCTCGGCGGAGCGCAGGATCGAGTAGATGGTTCCGCGTTCCGCGTTGAGAGTGCGCAGGTCGCGTTGCAGCGCCGCGTGGGCGGTGCTGAGGGCGGAGGCGTTCCGCGCGGTCATCACGCTGGCCATGTCCGTCTGCACCGCCTGGGCGTCGAAGGACCAGGTGACGAAGTCGTCGGAGCATTTTTGCAGGTTGAAGCGGGCCAGGGATTCGCCGACCTGATACTGAGTGAGATCGTCCAGCGACTCGCTGTTGGCAGGCGAGCAGTTCGCCGCGTTGTAGCTGACCATGCCGAGGATGGTCTTTGTCGGTCTGCCGGACCCCATCGCATCAAGGGCCTGTTGTGATTCCGTGACCCCGCCGGCGCAGGATTCGACGGCCGCGTTCATGTCCTTCAGGTAGGAGTTGAAGTCAGCGGCCTGCTGCGCCTGCGAGGGCTTGTGCGAGAGCGAGACGAGCACGGCCGCGCCGGCCAGCAGCACCAGCGCGAGCAGGGCCCACATCGGGGTGCGGCGGATCGGCCAGCCGCTGTGCCTGATCGGGACGTACGGCGGCGGGTCGGTGGTGGTGGGGGTGCTCAACTGGTCAGCTCCTCGTGGCGAGCGCGATGCCCTTGCGCAGGTCGGTGAGGGTCACCGCGCCGAAGATGCGATCGACGATGCGGTGCTTGGCATCGAGGAAGAAGGTCTGCGGCAGGGCGACGACGCCGTAGGCGTTTGCGGCGGTGAAGTGCGGATCCCACCCCACCGGGTAGCTGACGCCCTTGGCGCGGGTGAACGATATCGCGTTGGTCAGGACATCGTTCTCGTCCAGCCCGACGAGGGCCACCTTGCTGGTGCGGTAGAACGTGGCCAGCAGCGGCGTCTCTTGCTGGCAGGGACCGCACCAGGACGCGAAGAAGTTCACGATGACCGGCTGGCCCTGGTAGTGGCTGAGCGAGACCTGCTGCCCGGCGTGACCGAGTACCGGCAGGCTGAAGGCGGCGGCCGGCCCGGGTGCGGGGACCCGGCCCGAGCCCGACCCCGAGTTGGCCAGGGCGATCCCGGCCAGCGAGCCGACGACGCAGAGCGCGACCAGGGCGGCGGCCAGTTTGTGCCGGGCCGCGGACCGCCAGACGTCACCCATCGCGCCCCGCCAGGTGAGCTGCTCCCCACCCGCCTCACTCGTGTCCAATTTCACCGTGTCCAATTTCACCGTGCCCTGCTCGCCTTTTGTCATCCCGCGCCGGCCGGGGAATTCCTGGAACTGCGGTCACGGGCTTGTGCCAGTGTGCCATCGCCAGCCTCCGCGACCGCCGATGCGGCCGCCTGCGCCGCCGGCGCCGCCGGCGGTAGCGCGGGCGGTCCCGGTGTGGCGGGCAGCAGCAACTCGAACTCGCTACCCTGACCTGGGCGGCTGCGGACGAGGACCTCTCCGCCGTGGGCGCGGGCGACCGCTCGGACCAGCGCCAGCCCGAGCCCGGTGCCTCGGGGGTGGCCGCTGTCGCCGCTGCGGAACCGGTCGAATATGTGCCGCAGCTGCTCGCCGGGAATGCCCTGCCCCGCGTCGGAGACGATCATCCGAACCGGAAGCCCGAGGCCGGGGGAGATCACCGACAGCTTGATGATGTCGCGGTCGCGGGTGTGCCGCACCGCGTTTTCGAGCAGCGCGTCGATCGCCAGCCCGAGCCGCTCCTTATCCGCCTGCACGGTGGCCTTGTCCAGCCGGCCGAGCTGCCAGCGGCGATCGGCGGTGGGCCGCCATTTGCGCAGGGTCTCCATGGTGAAGTTGTCCAGCGCGACCCGCTCGGGATGCAGGAACTCGGGATCTTCTGCGGCCGCGATGACGAGCAGCCGTTCGGAGATTCGCCGCAGCCGCCGCAGCCGGTTCAGCTCGCCCAGGATCACCTGGATGTCGTGTCCCTCCTGGCGGCCGGTGAGGCCGCGGGCGAGCAGCTCGGCGTGCCCGAGCGCGATGGTGATCGGCGTGCGGAGCTGATGGGAGGCATCCTGAAGAAACCTGCGCTGGGTGCTGAGCAGCCGGGCGTTCTCCTCGCTGACCAGTCCGGACTCCTGCTCGGCGGCGAGCTTGCGCCGGGCGTGCCAGACCATGGCCAAGAACATGGCCGCCATCAGCGGCACCTCGGTGAGCTCGGCGACCGGCTCGGCGCCGCGCACGACGTCCAGGCCTATGCCCGCGCCGGTCGTGGCCATGACCACGGCGAGCACCACCAGGGTGGGCTTGGGGGCCCAGGTGCGGAAGCCGTACAGCAGCGTGACGCTGATCCAGATGAAGTGGAAGGGAACGGTTTCCCAGCCGTCGAAGGCAAAGATGGCGGCCAGGTTGATGGCGGAGAAGATCGCCCACCCGGCGTCGAGCCACCCAGGCCGGAACGGCCAGCTGAGCCTGACGGCGAACCTGCCCAGCCGCCATAGCCGGCTGGCGGGCCTGGAGTTAATGGCCCGCAAGCTGGTAGCCCTCGCCGCGCACCGTCTTGATCAGGCCGAAGCCCAGTTTGGAGCGCAATCGCCGCACGCACACGTCGACGACGTTCGAACCCGGGTCGAAGTCGTAGCCCCATACCGTGGCCAGCAGCTGGCCCTTCGGGACCGACTGGCCGGCGTGTTCGGCCAGCTCGCGGAGCAGCAGGAACTCGAGCCTGGTCAGCGGCACGGCGCCCGCTCCGATATCGGCGACCAGCCGCCCGACGTCCAGGGTGAGGCGCCCGGCCCTGACGATTTCCCCGGCCCGGTCGTACCCGTGTTCCGCCCCCCGGGCGTGGCCGTTTTCCACCCCCCGGGCGTGGCCGTTTTCCCCGCCCCGCACCCTGACCCTGACCCGGGCCAGCAGCTCGGCCAGCGAGAACGGTTTGGTCAGGTAATCCTGGGCTCCCCGCTCCAGGCAGTCCACCTTGGAGGCGACGTCGGCCAGGCAGGAGAGTACGAGCACCGCCTGCTCGGGGTGGGCCGCCAGGATGCGTTCGAGGGCAACCTGGCCGGTCATGTCCGGCATGACCAGGTCCAGGATCACCAGGTCGTAGGAGTTGCTGAGCACCTGCCTGAGTGCTTCCGCTCCGGTCGCGGCGAAGTCGGCCGTGTAGCCCGCCGCGTTCAGCGCGCGGCCGATGAAGGCCCGGATCCCCGGCTCGTCGTCGGCCACCAGGATCCTGGCGGCAACCGACCCAACGACATCCGCTGGCTGGTGAAAGGTGGCCTCAGCCACTTGCTGCGAAGTCATCGCCTCTTCGCCACTTTGCGTCGTAGCCGTTCCCGCGCGGAGCGGACCATGCCGTCAGGCATGACACGCACCGTAGCTATGGGACTTCGTCTAAATCACCGTGTGTGCCCTGTGCCGATGGTTCTCCCCCGGGGACTTTCCGGTCAAGGGCCGGCCCTGGGATCCACCACATCTGTTACAGCTCTGTATCCCAAATACAGCTTATACGTCACAAACGATTGCAGATGAGTGGTCAGATTAATCCTGCCGAACGGCCCTGCCCTCCTGAAGTGCGGAGACGTCCATCTTGGCGGGTCCGGGAGGCCGACGGCGGCGAATCGCCCGTGTGGCTACTTAGAGTGAAGATCTATCTTTTCCGGTAACTAAGCGGCGCGGGCGGCGCGCCATCGGGGCGGCTCTAGAACGGCTCGTAGGGGCGCTCATGGGGGCGGCTCCTGAGGGCGGAGGCTGACGCCAGGTGGCTGGGCCCCAAGCCCTCGCGACCGTGGCGCCGGCCGCCGCCGGATGCGGGTGGCCGGGTAGATGACAATTTTGTCATTCATGGCTCGGGCTGTTGCGTCCCGATTCATTCCGCCGTCACCATCAGGGGCGTAACTCGGCATCGTGCCTGCAGATTTTGCCTCGAACGTGCCCGTCGGCCCCGGTCGGCGGGCCAGGCCGGGTGGTGGCTGCAACCGTGCGCATCGCGTGTCGCGAAGAAACGAGGTGGTAACCGGTGTCACTGCCGGCCCGGGTGACGGGGCTGCTGATCGCGTTCGTTGTGGTGGCCGCGGGCCTAGCTTTCGTCGCGATCCACTTTATTGGCTCGAGCCCGCCCGTCGAGAACTACACGCCGTACGCCAGCGGCGGCCAGGTCAACGTCGTGATGCAGACCGACCCGCAGAACACGGTGACCAACAAGCCCGACTGGGTCTCGTACTTCATCCAGGACCCGCGGACCAAGCAGTGGGTGCACACCACCTACTTCGCGGTGCCCGCGGCCACCAAGGTGAACATGACCATCGAGGGCTACGACGGCTGCACCCCGCTGCGCAATCCGGTCTGGAACCAGGTCACGGGCACGATCGGCGGCGTGGAGTACGTGAACGGCAAGCCGACGTCCAATCTGGACTCGTGGGCGGGATGCAACGTCCAGCACACGTTCACGATGGCGGGCCTGGGCATCAACGTGCCGATCGCCTCGCCGACCACGCTGAGCCAGAACAACAACCTGTGCGGCGACTCACCGTGCACGAGCGGGCCGCACCAGGTGGTCACCTTCAGCTTCATGACCCCAGCCCAGGGCGGGACGTTCCGCTGGCAGTGCATCGTCCCGTGCGGGGGCGGTTACGTGGACGGCAACGGCGGCCCGATGGCGACGCCCGGTTACATGAGCGGGCAGATGGAGGTGCAAGCCTGATGGCCACCGACACATCAGCCACGTCAGCGTCGACCCCGGCCGCCGCCGAACCGCGGCACGGGCTGCGGTTGCTGATCATGTGGCTGGTGGCCAGCGCTATCTGCTGCCCGCTCGTGTATGTCGTCTGGGGGCCGCACATGCCGCCGGGCGCCATGTCGACCTCGGCCGCCAACCAGCAGTTCGACAATACGCTGCTCGGCACGATCGCGACGCCGGTGGTGCTCGGCGTGTTCATCTACTTCGGCTACGCGCTGACCTTCTGGCGGGCCAAGGACGGCGACGAGACCGACGGGCCGCCCATTCACGGCCACGCCGGGATCCAGCTGACCTGGATCGCGGTGACCACCGCGATCGTGCTCGGGCTGGCCGTCTTCGGCACCGTCGAGCTGTGGACCGTGCAGGGCGCGGGCGCGGGGGAGGGCCCGCAGCCGATCTGGAAGCCGGACTCCTCGACCATCTTGCAGGTGCAGGTCATCGGCCAGCAGTGGGCGTGGACCTACCGGTACCCGCAGTTCGGCGGGTTCGAGACCACGCAGCTCGAGCTGCCGCTGAACGAGCCGGTCCAGTTCAACGTCACCTCGCTTGACGTGATCCACAGCTTCTGGGCCTACCAGCTCGGGGTGAAGGCCGACGCCAACCCGGGCGTGAACAACGTCGCCTACACCACGGCCAAGCACACCGGCCCGTTCGTGGTCCGCTGCGCCGAGCTCTGCGGCCTGTGGCACGGCGACATGTTCAACAACGGCTCGGTCGTCTCGGCGTCGGCCTTCCAGAGCTGGGCGCAGCAGACCGAGACGCGGCTGGCGTCGCTGACCAAGCAGCTGCCGCCCTACGCCATGACCTATGACCCCACCGACATAGCCAACCTGGGCAAGGTCCTCGGCCAGCTGGGCATCGGCGGCGCCGGCGGAGGCTACTACAGCCCGAACGACCCTGAGCAGCCATGATCCGGCGGAAGGTAACGAGGTAAACGCAGATGGCCATCGAAATCCAGCCGGAAAGCGCGCAGCAGCCCGGCGGACGTGAGCCTGCCGCCGCACCGAGGGCGCGGCCCTGGTGGTTGCGCCCGGCGGTGCACACCGCGCTGCTCGGCGCGATCATCGGGTACCTGCTCGGGCACCTGATCGGCAACATGATCTCCAGCGGTGCCCAGCAACTTCCCCTCTCTGACAGCAACGACATCCCGATCGTCATGGGCTACCTCTTCGGCGTTGTCGGCTGGCTGATCGGCCTGGGCGTGTTCAACGACCCGTTCAAGCAGATGCTCGGCCGGCCGGTCACCGGGGCCGGCGAGGGTCACCTCAGCGATGGCCTGGCCAAGTACTTCAGGTACTCCCTTGACCACAAGGTCGTCGGCATCCAGTACCTGTTCGCGATGATCGGCTACTTCCTGACCGGCGGCCTGTTCGCGATGGCGATCAGGGTGGAGCTGCTGTCACCGAACTATCACCTGCTCTCCCCGAGCGCCTACCTCGAGGTGGTCGGCGAGCACGGCACGATGATGATGATGATGATGACCTCGGTCGTCATGGGACCGCTCGGGAACTACCTGGTCCCGCTGATGATCGGCTCCAAGCGGGTGGCGTACCCGCGGGTCGAGGCGCTGTCGTTCTGGCTGACGCCCTGCGCGTTCGTCATCTTGCTGTCCAGCGTGCTGATGGGCGGTTTCCCGACCGGCTGGACCGGCTACGCGCCGCTGTCCATCCAGGCCGGCGCGGGCATGGACGGCTACGCGATCGCGTTCGGCCTGATGGGCGTCTCGGCCATTCTGGCCGCATTCAACCTGGTGGTCACGATCATCTGCTACCGCGCCCCCGGGATGCGGTGGAGCCGGCTGCCGATGTTCGTCTGGGCCATGCTCACGACCGGGTTCCTGCTGGTGCTGGCCGCGCCGGTGCTGGTCGGCGGGATGTACATGATCATCACCGACCGGACCGCGCAGACCGCCCTGTTCGTCAACCAGCTGGGCGGCAGCAGCTACCTGTACGAGGACCTGTTCTGGTTCTTCGGCCATCCGGAGGTGTACATCCTGGCGCTGCCCGGGTTCGGCATCGTCTCTGAGATTATCCCGGTGTTCTGCCGCAAGCCGCTGTTCGGCTACAAGATCGCCGCGGCCGGGATGCTCGGGGTGGCGATCTTGTCCTTCTTCGTCTGGCAGCACCACCTGTTCGACTCCGGCATGGACCCGGACATGCGGCCGCTGTTCATGCTGACCACCGAGCTGATCTCCATCCCGACCGGCTTTATCTACCTGGTCGCGATGGGCACGTTCTGGAAGGCGAAGATCCGGCTGACGGTGCCGATGCTGTTCGCCATGGCCCTGTACATCAACTTCCTGTTCGGCGGGATCTCCGGGGTGTTCCTGTCCGACGTGCCCGCGGACACGACGAGCCACGGTTCGTTCTTCGTCATGGCGCACTTCCACTACACGATCATGGGCGGGCTGATCTTCGCCTTCTTCGGCGGCATCTACTACTGGCTGCCCAAGATGATGGGGATCAGGCTGAACGAGCGGCTCGGCAAGATCCACTTCTGGACCATGTTCATCTTCTTCAACTCCACCTTCCTGCCGCTGTTCGCGGCCGGTGAGCTCGGCCAGCCGCGGCGGGTGTACGAATATGCCAGGAACCTGGAGACGCTGAACGACTGGGTGTCGATCTCCGCGTTCCTGCTCGGCGCGTCGATGCTGATCTTCCTGTTCAACTTCATCATGTCGACGCTGTTCTGGCGGGAACGCGAGATAGGCAACCCGTGGCGGGCCCGCGGCCTGGAATGGCAGGTCTCTTCGCCGCCGCCGCCGAACAACTTCGCGCACATCCCCGTGGTCCTGTCCGGCCCGTACGAGTACGGCGACCCGAACGCGCTGCCGGTCGCTGACCTGAACCCGCCCGCCGGCGTCATCAGCGGCGCCCTCGCAGGAACGGAGGCCTGAGAAGTGGCTGAGCTAGCCGCCGCCGGCAGCCCGGAGGAGTCGGTCACCAGGGCCGTCGAGGAGCAGGCGTTCTACCATGAGGCCGCGCTCAACGCGGCCTGGACGGGCGCCCGGCTCGCCATCGGCGGGCTGTCGTTCCTGTTCGGCGCGTTCGCGTTCGCGTACTTCTACCTGCAGTCGGCCAACTCGCACCAGATGTGGCTGCCCAGCTCCACCACGCCCCCGCACATGTACTACGGAGCTCTGATCACCGGGCTGATCGTGCTGAGCGCGATCGTGCAGACCGCCGGCCTGCAGCAGATCAAGGCGGGAAAGTCCAGGCCATGGTCGCGGGCGGCGCTGGCGGCGCTCGTCCTCGGCCTGGCCGCGGTGTCGCTGCAGATCGTCGAGCTGCTCACGCTGCCGTTCCAGCCGGGCCAGTCGGGCTTCGCCAGCGTGTTCGTCGCGTTCTACCCGGTGGCGCTGACGGTCTGGCTCTGCGCGATGATATGGCTGGAGATATTGTTCATGCGTGTCCGTTCCATCCCGGCGATCTCGTTTGTCGAGCAGCCGCCGACCTACAGTGAGGCGTTCAACGTCCAGCGGTTCCAGGCATCGCTCAGCTCGTTCACCGTCGTCTGGAACTACCTGGCGGTGGTCGCGCTCATCTTCTGGGTGCTTTTCTACGTACGTTAAGACGATGTCCCGCACGGCTGGAGGTTTGCGTGACTGAGCTGGTTCTCGCTGATGGCCCGACCAGGTACCTGGGCGGGTCGATCGAGACGTTCGCGCTGCCCTATGGGGCCTTCATTCTCATCGCGGCCGTGCTCTACTTTTTCTTCAAGCGGCCGCACAGCGTGCCCCGGATGAGGTACCTGTCGCCCGCCCATCAGGTCTCCACCGGGACCCGCGAACCGGGCCAGGGCGGGATGATCCGGCTGCGCGGCGCAATGCCCGCCAACGCCGCCGCCATCGTGGCCGAGGCGGAGACCGGCGTGCCCGGCCTCCAGCCGCCGGGCGCGTCGGAGACGCTGCAGGACCCCGACATCTTGCCCGCGACCGACTTCGTCCACCCGGCGGATGAGGCTGGAGTAGCAGACGAGGCCGCGGCAGCCAACGAGGCAGCCGTGCATGAGGCCGGCGCAGACGAGGCCGAAGCAGTGCATAAGGCCGGCCTGGACGAGGCCGGAGCAGTACGTGAGGCCGGAGCAGACGAGGCCGAAGGCTCGAGTGACGCGGGTGCCTAGCGCTCTTTCTGTCGCTGCGACGGTATCCGCGCCAGGAAGCTTCTCGCCGCGGCGCTCGCCCCGGGTGATCGGCGCCGCGCTGGTCGCGCTGACCAAGCCGCGCATCATCGAACTGCTCCTGGTGACCACGGTCCCGACCATGCTGCTCGCCGCCCGTGGCCTGCCGTCGCTCTGGCTGGTCCTGGTCACGCTGGTCGGCGGCACGCTGGCCGCGGGCAGCGCCAACACGATCAACTGCTACATCGACCGCGACATAGACGCGTTGATGAAACGGACCTCGCGCCGCCCGCTGGTGGTCAACGGCCAGGGCACGATTAAGCCGTGGGAGGCCCTGGCCTGGGGTATCACGCTCGGCGCCGGGGCCACCTTGCTGCTTGGCCTGATGGCCAACTGGCTGGCCGCCTCGCTCGCCGACACCGCGATCTTGTTCTACGTCTTCGTGTACACGCTGCTGCTCAAGCGCCGCAGCCCGGCCAACATCGTGATCGGCGGCGCGGCCGGCTGCTTCCCCGTGCTGGTCGGCTGGGCGGCGGTGACCGGTACGGTCAGCGTGCCCGCCATCGTGCTTTTCGCGGTCATCTTCTTGTGGACGCCGCCGCACTTCTGGGCGCTGGCCATGAAGTTCCGCAAGGACTACGCCGCGGCCAATGTGCCGATGCTGCCCGTGGTGGCCTCGCCCGCCGCGGTGGTCAAGAAGATCCTCTGGTATTCCTACGCGATGGTGGCGGCCACCTTGGCCCTGATCCCGTACGCCGGCTGGCTCTACGGCGTGTTCGCGGCCGCCCTCGGCGTGTGGTTCCTGGCCGAGGCGCACCGGCTGTACGCCCGGGTGACCGCGGCCCCGGCGGCCCACGAAATCGCCGGGTCCCCGGACGCGGCCCCGGCCCTCGCCGTCCCCCCGGCCCTCGCCGTCCCCCCGGCCCTCGCCGTCCCGGTCGCCAGCGGCCCTTCGCCGGCCCCGATGCGCCTGTTCCATCTGTCCATTGCCTACCTGACGCTGCTCTTCGCCGCGGTGGCCGTGACCGCCCTGCTGCCCTGGGGCCGTTGGTAACTTCCGGAACGGCTGGGCGCGGCCCGGTCGCGGCTTCGGCCTGTCTGACCGGGTCCGGTTTGCGGCCATATGCGCGAGGAAGCCGAGCCTGGCCGGCTCGAGGAGGTAATCTCAGCAAGTACGTCGGTGCGGATACTTTCCCCACTCTTGGGCGACGCCGCTGCGTAACGATTCCTTCATGTTGAACCGGTAGACCAACTGCGAGGACTTCGCAGACCATCGAGGAGGTAGTGAGTGCAACGACCGGCATCTCGTCGCGCTGGCCGGCACCCTGCCTCGCCGCCGGTCCCAGACTCCTGGGACGCGGCCGATCAGCAGACCTGGGGCCAGCCCCAGCAGTCGCAGCCCCGGCCCCAGCAGCCCCAGCCCCAGCCCCAGCCCCAGCAGCGTCAGCCCCAGCAGTCGCACCGTCAGCCCCAGCCTTACGGACCGTCAGGTGTCCCCGGCTACGGACCGCAGGAGCGAAACTCGTTGGCGTCCGACCCCCGCCGCGGTGGCCCATACCCCTCCGACGGTGACTTCAGGACGTCGAGCGCCCCCGTAGACCCGTGGGCCTCTCCCGTCCCGTCCGGCCCCCAGGCCCCCCAGCACCAAGCCCCCCAGTACCAGCAGGCCCCCCAGTACCAACAGCGTCCCCAGTACCAGCAGACCACCCCCCAGTACCAGCAGGGGCCCCAGTACCAACAAGGCCCGCGGGACCCGCAGGGTCCGTCTGGCCCCCAGGGCCCCCAGGGCCCCCCGCGCCGCCGTGGCGTGTTCCGCCGCAGGGAAGGCCGCCGCCGCGGCCGGTTCCGCAGGCTGCTGAGACGCCCCACGGTCCGGATCTTCCTGGCCCTGTTCGCGGTGCTGCTGTGCTGGTGCGCCTTCTCCGTCGGCCAGGCGCTGGCCGCGCCCAACGGCGGCTCCATGTCTTCCAAACTGGCCGAATGGGCCAGGGATCACTATCTGGGCCCGGTCGTGACCTTCGGCGAGTGGATCTCCTACTCACCGCCCCAGGTGGGAGGCAAGCCCGGCTTCTCGCTGGCCGCGCCGGGCGGGTCCACCGCCAAGATCAAGGTCAAGCACCACGGGTTCCAGCCGATCATCCCCAAGCAGCTCAGCTCGCCGGCCGGCGCGGCGCTGCCGGGCGAGGGCGTGTGGCGGGTGCTGGAAACGGTCAAGGGCCAGCCCGCCATGTTCGGCACCTTCCTGCGTCCGGACAAGGTGCATACCTCCTACGTGGCCGGCATCGTCTCGATGGACCAGCGGCTGCTCACCTTCCAGCTGCACCCGGGCGCCGAGGATCCGGGCGCGGGCAACTGGAAGTCGCTGCCTGACATCCCGGCGGGGGCCCGCACCGGCCTGATGGCCACCTTCAACGGCGGCTTCAAGCTGAACGAGGCCAACGGCGGCTTCTACCTCAACGGCATCACCCACGGGACCCTGGTGAACGGGGCGGCGTCTGTGGTCTACTACCGCAACGGCGACGTCAAGATCGGCGCCTGGGGGCAGGGCGTGCGGATGACGAAGTACGTCGTCGGCGTCCGGCAGAACCTCAAGCTCATCGTGGACCACGGCCAGGTCCCGGCCACGGTGAACCAGAACGTGCTCGGCAGCTGGGGCGCCACCCTCGGCGGCGGGTACTACGTCTGGCGTTCCGGGCTTGGCATCACCAAGGACGGCAGGCTCGTCTTCGTCTACGGCCCGGCGCTCGACGTGCAGTCGCTCGCGGGCCTGTTGCAGCGGGCCGGCGCGGTCGAGGGCATGCAGCTGGACATCAACCCGTTCTGGATGTCGTTCGAGTACTACCACGCCGGCGGCCACCCCACCGACCCGACGCCGACGAACCTGCTGCCCACCCAGCAGCAGACCGCGTACCGGTACTACTCGGTGTACAGCCGGGACTTCACGGCGGTTTACGCGCGGTGACGGCCCAGGCGGACGCCACCGAGGTGGCACCGGCCCGGTCTGCCCGCCGGTTCGGCTGGCCGATCGCGGTGGTGCGCACCGCCCGGCCCAGGCAGTGGCCGAAGAACCTGCTTGTCTTTGCCGCGCCGCTGGCCGGCGCGACGCTGGGACGGCGGGATGGCCTGGCCTACGCCCTGGTGGCCGCGGTCGCCTTTGGCTACGCCTCGATGGCGGTGTACTTCGTCAACGACGTCGCCGACGCCGAGCGTGACCGCAGCCATCCGCGTAAGCGGTTCCGCCCGGTGGCGGCCGGTGACCTGCCGAAGTCGCACGCGATCGCGCTGGGCGTGGTGTGCGCCGTGATCGGGCTGAGCGGCGGGCTGCTGATCCGCGAGCCGCTGCTGGTGGCGGCGGTCGGCGGCTACCTGGCCCTGTCGTTCTTGTATTCCTGGGTGCTCAAGCACATCCCGGTGGTCGAGCTGATCTTCGTGGCGTCCGGTTTCCTGCTCCGGGTGCTCGGCGGGGCCGCCGCCACGCATGTGCCGCCGTCCGGCTGGTTCTTGCTGGTGTGCAGCCTGGGCGCGTTCGGCGTGGCGATCGCCAAGCGCTATACCGAGCTGTCCGGCTCGGTGCTCGAGGCCATCAAGCACCGGCCGGTCATGCGCTGGTACCGGCCCGAGGCGCTGCGGGCGAGCCAGTTCGCGGTGGCCGCCCTGATGATCGCCGCCTACCTGGCCTGGGCGGCCGGCGAGCGCCCGGACGCCAGAAGCTGGCACCTGCTCAGCGCCCTGCCGCTAGCCGCGGCACTGATCAGGTTCGCCGTGCTGACGGGCCGCCGTTCGTCCGCTCCGGTGGAGGACCTGCTGACCAGGGATGCCTTGATGCTGACCTGCGAGCTGACCTGGCTGGCGCTATTCTCAGCGGGCCTATAACAGACGGGTAAAACACATGATTTTTTTCCCGAACGAACCTGGGCTCACCCCCCGCATTCTCCTGCTCGGCGGGACGAGCGAGATAGGCCTGGCCATCTTGGCTGCCCTGAAGCCAGACGCCGAGGTGATCCTGGCCGGCCGGGACGAGCAGCGGCTCGCCGCCGCGGGCAAGGAGCTGTCCGGCCAGGTGCGGACCGCCCAGGTGCGGACCGTCGCTTACGACGCCGCCGATACCGGCGGCCATCAGGCCTTCGTCGACGCCATTTTCGACGAGGGCCCGCTGGATGTGGTGATTTCGGCGGCCGGCGTGCTGATCGGCCAGCCAGATGTCGAGGCCGACGTCCGGCGGGCCGCGGAGATGATCGACGCCAACTTCACCGGGCACGTGACCACGCTGCTGGCGGTCGCCGCCCGGATGCGCGCCCAGGGCCGCGGCACGATCGTGGTGCTGTCCTCGGTGGCGGCGGTCCGGCCGCGCAAGGCCAATTTCGTCTACGGGGCGGCCAAGGCCGGCCTGGATGCCTTTGCCCGGGGCCTGGCCGATTCGCTGCACGGCAGCGGGGTCCGGCTGCTCCTGGTCCGGCCCGGGTTTGTCATCGGCCGGATGACGGCGGGCATGCCGCCCGCCCCGCTGGCCACCACCCCGGAGAAGGTCGGCGCGGCCACCGCCGCCGCGCTGCGCGGCCGCAAGCCGTCCGTGTGGGTCCCCGCCCCGCTGGCCGGGATGGCGGTCGCCCTCCGCCTCGTCCCCCGCCCCGCCTGGCGTCGTGTTTCACGCTGACTCCCAGGTAGATTCGGGTGCTGTGAGAATCCTGGTAGCGGAGGATGACGAACGGCTCGGCGAGGTCCTGGCCCGCGGGTTGCGGGAGCAGGGCTACGTCGTGGACCTCGTGCCCGACGGCGAGACGGCCGCCAGCTACCTGCGGTTCTACCAGTACGAGGTCGCGGTGCTCGACTGGCGCATGCCCAAGCTGTCCGGTCTGGACCTGGTGCAGAAACTCCGCCGGGGCGGGACGGCGACGCCGGTGCTGATGCTGACCGCCCGGGACACCCCGGCGGACCGGATCGCCGGACTGGACGCGGGCGCCGACGACTACCTGGTCAAGCCGTTCGATTTCGGTGAGCTGCTGGCCCGGATCAGGGCGCTGCAGCGCAGGCCCCCGGTCAGCCAGTCGCCCCGGATGGTGCTGGGCGAGGTCGAGTTCGACCCGGCCCTGCGTGAGGTGCGGGTCTGCGGCCAGCGGCCGGCCCTGACCGTGACCGAGCTCGGCATCCTGGAGATCTTGATGCGGCGCTCGCCTGGTGTCGCGGATCGCCGCTCCATCGCCCAGCATGTCTGGGACAACGAGGCCGACGCCTTCGGTTCGAACACGATCGACGTCCACCTGGCCCGGCTGCGCGCCAAGCTCGCCGGGGCCGGGGTCCGGATCGAGACGGTGCGCGGCATCGGTTACCGGATCACCCCGGTATGAAGGTGGCCTGGAGGGTCAGCCCGGCGGTCCGGGTCGCCGCCATGGCCACGGTGGTCGTCGCTGTCGTCTACATCATCTGCGTGACGGTGCTGAACGTCGTGGTGTCCGGTCACCTGACCGATCAGAACGACGAACGGCTGGCCGCGCGCCTGGTCGTCGCCCGGCACGATCCGGACGCGCTGACCGCGCGGGTGGCCCGGGCGGGGTTGTCCCCGGCCTCCGAGGACGACGATGTCGACGGTGACTCCGCGCCGGTCTTCCTGTGGTCGGTGAGCGCCAGCGGCGCGATCACCGGGCATAGCCCGAACGCGCCCGCGCTGCCGGCCGCCGTGCTGGCCGGCGACACGCTGCGGGAGGGGTTCGCGAAGACGGCGGTGCTCGGCTCGGCCGGACCGTTCCGGCTGAAGATGACGCGGGCCGGTGACGGCTGGCTGATGGCCGGCCAGAGCCTGGTCGGCGAGGCGCATACGCAGCGGCTGCTGCTGACCGGCGAGATCGTCGCCGGGCCGTTCCTGCTGCTGGCCATGTTCGGCGGCTCCCTGGTGGTGGGCTTGCGGTCGCTGGCGCCTGTCGAGCAGTCCAGGCGCCGTCAGCTTGAGTTCACCGCCGACGCCTCGCACGAGCTGCGGACCCCGCTCAGCGTGATCCGGGCGGAGGTCGACGTGGCCCTGTCCAGCCCGCGGGAGGCGGCCGAGTATCGCGACGCGCTGACCCGCATCGGAGGCGAGAGCCAGCGGCTGCGGCAGCTGGTCGAGGACATGCTGTGGCTGGCCAGGTTTGACTCCGACCCGCCGCCGCCCGGCGACGAGCCGGTGGACCTGGCCACGCTGGCGCACGCCTGCGCGGACCGGTTCCGCTCGGTCGGTCCCGCCATCACCACGGACATCACCGCCGAGGCGGCGCTGATCAGCGCCCCGCCGGAGTGGATCGACCGGCTGGCCGGCGTCCTGGTGGACAACGCCTGCCGGTACGCGGGCCCGGACGGGCAGGTCCGGATCGGGGTCGGGGCTCAGGGCAGCCGGGTCAGCCTGGTCGTGGAGGACAGCGGTCCCGGCATTCCCGAGGCCGAACGGCCGCGCCTGTTCGACCGGTTTCACCGCGCCACCGAGGCCGGGACCGGGGCGGGGCTCGGGCTGGCCATCGGCGATTCGATCGTGCGCTCGACCGGCGGACGCTGGCACGTTGGTGACTCCCCGCTGGGCGGTGCCCTGATGTCGGTGTCGTGGCGCCATTCCCAGCCGCACCGCGCACCGGTCCCGCACCTGACCGTCAGCGGTAGCTAGCCGATCCTGCGCCCGACGACCAGGAAGGCGACGAAGGCTGGTGCCCGGCGACGGCTGCCCGCCCGCGCCCCCGCCGTCCCGCCCGCCCCGCCCGCCCCGCCCTGCACACCCATACCGCCCTGCTCCCGCTCGCGAACGACAACAACGGCCCATCGTTGTTGTCCCAGCGACAACAACGGACCATCGTTGTCGCTAGGTTCGGGGCTGTGAGGGTGACTGGAAGCGGGGCGAACGTGACCTGCGGTGGCACTAGCCGATCCTGCGCCCGACGACCAGGAAGGCGACGAAGGTGACCGTCAGCTCGGGCCAGCCCATCGACTCGAGCCGGCTGCGCACCAGGCGGAGGAAGTCGGCGCGGCGGGTCGGGCCGAGCGCGTGCCTGCTGGACTGGGTGGTCAGGATGGCCAGGTAGTCCTGGCCGGGGTAGACCCGCTGGAACGGATAGCTCCGGCTGGCCACCTCCTCGAAGTAGGCCCCGGCTTCGGCGGGGAAGTGCCGCGGCCCGATCTGCCCGGGAGGTGGCGGCGGGCCGCCCGGATAACCCACCGCCCGGTAGTCCGCCCTGCACGTCGGTCCAGAAGCGTCCCGCGTCCGCGGGCTGGGCCCACTGGCATCCGCCCACGACCATGGCGCCACCGGGCCGGACCAGCGCGTGCGGCTTGGCGTGGGCCAGGTGCGGATCGATCCAGTGCAGGGAGCTGACGGCCACCACGGCGTCCGCCGGGGGACCGGCGGCGGTCCAGCTCTCGAACGCCGACGTCACCACCTCGACGGCGGGAAAGCCTGCCAGCCGCTGCCGGGCCACGGCGGCCAGCTGAGCGCCGAGCTCGACCGCGGTGACGGCCAGGCCGCGCTCCGCCATCGGCACGGTGGCTTGCCCGGTGCCGCAGCCGATCTCGATCACCCGGTCTCCTGGCGCCAGCCCGGTCAGCCGCATCAGGTCATCGAACATCCGGGGCGGGCACACCGGCCTGGTGCGGTCGTAATCTTCCGCGGCCCGGTCAAATCCGGCCCGCAAGCCATGCCGCTCGTCCTCCACCCGCCCATCATGCCGCAGCCCGCGCCGACCCTACCGGGACGACGGCGAACTGCATAAGATGCGCTACGGACCGCGCTACGGACCGCGCTACGGGCAGATCGGAGGATCCGGTGGAGCTTCCCGCGGATGTGGCCCGGCTACTTGATCGTCTCAGGGACGCGCTGCTCGCCCGCGGGGACATGGTCGGCCTGTACCTCTACGGCTCGCTGACCACCGGCGACTTCAGCCCCACCGGTAGCGACATCGATGTGGTCGTCATGGTGCAGCGCGAGCCGGACGAGACCGCGATCGGCGAGCTCCGCCAGTTGCACGCGACGCTGCTGGCCGACTCGGGTGAGGGCGCTCGCCGGCTGCACTGCCTGTACGTCTCCGTGCCGACCGCCGCCGATCCCGAGCCGTTGCGTACGTACTGGTACGGGGACCGGATGACGCAGTGGCAGATGAAGGTCCTGACCCAGGCGGAGCTGATGGCGGCCGGTGTGGCCCTGTCCGGCCCCTGGCCACCGCCCGGCATCAAGCCGGTTCCCACCCCAGACCTCCAGGCGGCCGTGCACCGCGAGATCAGCGGTTACTGGCGCAGGCTCGCCCGGCAGCGGAGGTGCTGGTGGCACGATTCCTGGGTCACCTTCGGGCTCACCGTGCTGCCACGCACCGAGGCGGTGCTGGCCACCGGCGACCTGATCACCAAGGGGGAGGCCATCAGCCGTCTCGCCGACTTCGGGGTCCCGGCCGCGCTCGCGCAGCAGATCCGCCGTCGCCGAGACGGTGAGACCGTCCCGCTCAGCCCGGTGCAGAGGCTGCGTCGCGCTCATCTCACCCGCCAGATCATGAGGCGCGGAGTGCAACGGCTGAGCCGCCTTGTCCCGCCCCAGGGGGCGCCCACCTAACAGCCGAATCCGGCCGCCCAACTCTCAGTGAGCGCGTGCAAATCCCGGCTCCGGCCGCCCCTACCGTGCCCTGCGCGCTGATCTAGTCCCCGAGACGACCCAGCCCCGCGCTGACCCAGCCCCGCGACGATGCTGGTGTGCCCGTGGCCCCTGGTACGCCAGGGCCCCATAATGTACCGTTTTCGGAAAATCATGGAAGATTCGGCTCATACGGAGGGTTTAGTGCCCGATCGGGCACCTTTTTCTCCATCAAAGCCGAATATTCCGCGAGAATTTTACTTCTCTCGCACTGATGCACGAGTTCTGATCATGATGGTACGAGACGGGCTGGTGAGACAGTGCGAGGGTACGGGCAGGCCGTGGGAGCCCGGCAAATCAGGCTCAGTGGTTTAGTTACCGGCACTCAGTCAGCTCAGGGCGCCAGCTCGGCGCCACCCTGGTCATCGAGATACCAGGAGCGACGGCCAGGGTGCGCTGCGTCAGCGCTGGCCGCCAGGCTGCGGCGGCGTCACCCGTTCAGCTCGCTGAGCAGCGCGCTTACCCGGCGGGCGATCTCGTCACGGATGGGCCGGACCTGCTCGAGGGTGAGCCCGGCCGGGTCGGGCAGGTCCCAGTCCAGGTGGCGTTGACCCGGGTAGACCGGGCAGGCATCGCCGCAGCCCATGGTGATCACGATGTCGGCGGCTCTGACCTGGCCGGCCGTGAGCGGCTTGGGAGACTCCGCGGAGATGTCAAGACCGATCTCGGCCATGGCCTGCACGACGGCGGGGTTCAGCTCGCTGGCGGGTTGCGAGCCGGCCGAGGTGACCTGGACCCGGCCGGCCGCCTGCTGGCTGAGCAGGGCGGCGGCCATCTGTGACCGGCCCGCGTTGTGGGTACACACGAACATCACTTCGGGCACGTCGCCCATCACCGGCATCCCTTCTCTGGTCAGCCAGCCAGCCGGGCCGGCTGGCCTGCCGTTACCTGGTGCGGTCGCATCGGATAGATGATCACGCCCAGCGCTACCCCCAGGCCGCCGCCAAGGATCTCGGCGGCGATGAACGCCAGCACCGAGTCCGGCGCGATGCCGGCGTAGGTGCTGGTCAACATCCGGCCGATGGCAACGGCCGGGTTAGCGAAGGAGGTGGAGGAGGTGAACCAGTACGCGGCGCCGATCCACGCCCCGACGGACCACGCCGCCTGCCCGGACCGGCCGGTCCGGGCCAGGGCCACGATCAGCAGCAACAGCCCGGCCGTAGCTACCACCTCGCCTAGCAGGACCGGGCCGCCGCCGCGCCGGGTCTGCGAGATGGCCAGCACCGGGACCCCGAACATCGCATCGGCCAGCACCGCGCCACCGGCCGCGCCGGCTACCTGGCCGCCCATGACGGCGGCGGCCAGACCCGGGCCGTACCGGCCCGGGGTCCGCCGGAGCAGGAGCCAGTCGGCGGCCGTGACGACCGGGTTGAAGTGCGCGCCGCCGGCCGGGGCGAACACAGTGATCAGCACGGCCAGGCCAAGCGCAGTGACGACCGCGCTGACCAGCAGCCGCAGCGCCCCGTCGCCGGTCAGCCGGGTGGCCGCGATCCCGGATCCCACGACCACCGCCACCAGCAGCCCGGTCCCGGTGAACTCGGCCAGCAGCCGCCGCCCGGCATCGTTCACGCGGCGGCCGGCTTGACGGCCCGCACGATGGCCGAATGCAGACCTGGAGCCGCCTCGTGGGTGAAGGTGACCGACACCTCGGTGAACCCGGCCGCCGTCAGCCCGGCCAGGTATTCCGCTCGCGACAGGGCGCCGGCGATGCACCCGACGTAGGACCCGGCCGCCGCCCTGTCCGCCGCGCTCATCTGGTCCTCGGCCACCACGTCGGAGATCCCGATCCGGCCGCCGGGCACCAGGACCCGGAACATTTCGGCCAGCACGGCCGGCTTGTCGGCGGACAGGTTGATCACGCAGTTGGAGATGACCACGTCCACCGCGGCGTCAGGCAGCGGTACCGCCTCGATCTCGCCCCGGACGAACTCGACGTTCCGGGCGCCGGCCTTGGCGGCGTTCTGCCGGGCCAGGGCCAGCATGTCGTCGGTCATGTCCACGCCCCAGGCAAACCCGGACGGGCCGACTCGCCGCGCCGACAAGAGCACGTCGATGCCGCCGCCTGACCCCAGGTCCAGCACCCGCTCACCCTCGCGCAGTTCGGCCACCGCCAGCGGGTTGCCGCAGCCCAGACTGGCCAGGACCGCCTCCTCCGGCAGCCCGTCCGTCTCGCCGGGCCGGTACAGGGGACCGCCGAAGAGTTCCCCGGCATCGCCCGCCGCCGCCGTCCCGCAGCAGGACCCGGCCGCCGTCCCGCAGCAGGACCCGGCCGAGGTGTCGCAGCAGGACCCGGCCGAGGGGTTGCAGCACCCTGCCTGCCCGGTCCCTGGTTCCAGGACCGCGCGGGCCGCCTGCCCGTACCGGGACCGGACTTCCTCGCGCAGTGCGCCGGCTGCCTGATCGTTCACCGCGGACTCCTTACATAGATGACTGTCGATGCCTACTGTGCCCAAGAAATAGACACCTGTCAATGTCTGTGGGCATACTGGGTGCATGATCGCAACCGCCGCCTCGGCCGGCGCCGGGCTTCCGCTCGCGGATCAGTGCTGCGCGCCGTTGCTGCGCGAGCCGCTGTCCGCCGCTCAGGCCGCCGACCTGGCCCGCACGCTCAAGGCCCTGGCCGACCCGACCCGGCTGCGGCTGGTGTCGATGGTCGCCGCGCACGACGGCGGCGAGGCGTGCGTCTGCGACCTGACCGAGCCCCTCGGCCTGACCCAGCCCACCATCTCCCATCACCTGAAAGTCCTGGTCGACGCGGGCATCTTCAGCCGCGACAAGCGCGGCGTATGGGCTTACTACGCGCTGCGCCCGCAGGCTCTCCAGGCCCTGGCCGCCATCTTCGCCGAGGCACCTGGCGGCCGTCCGGCGTCCCAGCGCGGCAGCCTGCGAATCTAGACCGGGCACAGGCCGGTGGGTCAGTATGGCGGGATGCGCATACCCTGGATTCCCGTCGGAGACGAACGGGCAGGCTCAGGGCAGAGGTCGCTCCGGTGCTCGCCGTCAGCCGCGTGTCCGCTGAGCTGCGGAGCTGCCCGCGCTGTGGGGCCGGGCGGTTCGACCAGCGCCATGCGACGCAGTGAGCTAACGGCCGGTTGAAACGGGCTCACCGCAAGGAGCGTGGCGTGGTACCAGTGCGGAAGCCGCCGGACGAGCCGGGAGGGGGCGCGGCCGGCCAGATCCGGCGACCGCCGTTCGACACCAGCGTGGCGAACCAGGCCCGGATCTACGACTACTTGCTTGGCGGCAAGGACAACTACCCGGCCGACCGGGCCGCCGTCGACGCGGTGCTCAAAGTCGCTCCGGAATTTGGCTTCACCGCCCGCGCGAACCGGGCCTTCCTCGGCCGGGTCGTCCGCTACCTCAGCGCGGAGGCCGGGATACGGCAGTTCCTCGACATCGGCACCGGCATCCCGACCGCGGGCAACACCCACCAGGTCGCCCAGGCGATCGCGCCAGAATCCCGGGTCGTGTACGTGGACTACGACCCGGTCGTGCTCGCGCGCGCACGCACGCGCGGCTGACCAGCCACGAGGCAGGCGCCACCGAGTACATCGACGCCGACCTGCGCGACACCGACACGATTCTCGCCCAGGCCGCGCGCCTGCTGGACTTCGCCAAGCCGGTGGCGGTGACGCTGCTGATGATCCTGCACGTGATCCCGGACTCCGACGACCCGCACGCGATCGTGGCCAAGGTGATGGACGCCCTGCCGCCGGGCAGCTATCTCGCCGTGTCCCACCTAGGATCGGAACTCCTCGACGGCAAAGCCAAGCAGGGCTTTGACGACATCGTGAGCCGAAGGGCGCAGCAGCAGTACATAAGCCGCAACCGTGAGCAGATGGCGCGGTTCTTCGCGGGCATGGACCTGGTAGAGTCCGGGCTCGTGCGGGTCGAGGAGTGGCGCCCCGACCCTGGCGCAGGCGAGACGGGCAGGTCGGCCCGGTGGTGCGCGCTCGGACGTAAGCGCTGAAGCCCGACCTCGCGCCCGTCGAGGTGGCCTGCCTGTCACGACCTCGGGAGGACTGCCTTGAACATCGCGCTGTCTTACGACTGGAGCCCGGCCGAGTTCAGGCGGGCCGCCCTGGCGGTCGACCATCGATCGCGGCTGGCTCAGTGGGTCGTCGCCGTCGCCTGCATCCTGCTGGCCGGCCGGGTCTTCCAGCAAGTGATGGACGGAGTGGACTCAGCGGCGAACGGCGGCGGCTTCCTCTTCTGGCTCTTCCTGTCCGTCGGGTTGGCCCTGATCCTGACCTTGACGGTGCGCAGCAGAAGAAGTGTCCAGGCCCAAGCCGTCCGCTTGTGCGTGCCGACCCGGGCCGTTCTCACGGATGCGGACATCAAGATCGAGAGAACTAACTGGCGCGGCGACGTCAGCTGGACCTCGGTCCGCAGGATCCGGCAGACCAGAGAGTTCTTTCTGCTGTATGTCGGCAAAAAGCGTGCCATTCCGATCCCCAAGCGTGCCTTCGCCCCGGCGCAGCTGGCCGAGTTCACTGCCTTCATCGACGCCCGCGCACTCGCAAAAGGCTAGGGCCCGAACCCCCGCAGCCACATTATCCCGAACGACTCCGCTCGCTCACGGCCAGGCCAGGTCACCAGCCGCGGCGCCGCCCCGCGCCCGGGCTCGGCGCCCGGTCAGCTGTCGGGTAGCCTCGGTACGGGGTGAGATTTCATGTCTGTTATGCCGAAGTTGTCCCGCCGGGCCCGCTGGGCCGTCCCGGTCGGCGCGCTCGTCGTCACCGGTGCGGTGATGGCAGGCTCGCTGATCACGGTGGCGCAGGCGGCGCCCGTGCTGCCGGCTCGCACGCCGGCTCAGCTGCTCGTCGCGGCATCGCAGGACAAGGGGCCCGCGCTTTACGGCTCGGTGCTCGAGACGGCGTCGCTCGGCCTGCCGAGCCTGCCAGGCACGGGCAGCCCGACCTCGATCATGTCGCTGCTGACCGGATCGCACACGGTCAATGTCTGGTACGCGGGGCCCGAGCACTACCGGCTGGCGCTGCCGGCCTCGCTGAGCGAGAGCGACGTGGTCCGCGACGGCAGCACGGCCTGGCTGTGGCAGAGCACCACCGACTCGGTCACCGAGATCTCGGTCCCGGCCGGCCAGGACAAGGCCAAGCCGGTACCCGCCCCGGCCCTGACGCCGCAGCAAGCGGCCAGCCAGGTTCTCGCCGCGGTCGGGCCGACCACCGCGGTGAGCGTCGCCAGCAACGTGGTGGTGGCCGGGCAGGCCGCCTACGAGCTCGTGCTCGCGCCGAAGGACTCCAGGTCGCTGGTCGGCCAGATCCGGATCGCGGTTGACGGCCACAACGGGGTGCCGCTGCGGGTGCAGGTCTTCGCCCGCGGCGCGGCGAGCCCGGCCATCTCGGTCGGTTTCACCTCCGTCACCTTCGCCACCCCCGCGCCCTCTGACGTCAGCTTCACGCCGCCCGCCGGCGCCAAGATCACCAAGGAGACCCTCGGCCAGAACAGCACCCCGGGGAGCAAGCCCACCGAGACGGGGGTCACCACCGTCGGGTCCGGCTGGCTCGCCGTCCTTGAGCTGCCGTCCGCCGGGCTAACCCCCGAGACCCCGGCGACTCCCACGCCAGGCCCGGTCACCGGAAACGGCACATCCGGTGAGAGCGCCGCGGCGCTGCGCGCGCTGGTCGGGTCGGCCACCGTCGAGCATGGTGCCTGGGGCACCGGCCGGCTGCTGCGCACCAGCCTGATCTCGGTGCTGATGACCGACAGCGGCCGCACGTTCGTCGGCGCGGTCCAGCCCAGCGTCCTGTACGCCGCCGCGACCACGGCCGCCACGGCGCCGAGTCCCGCCACCACCCCTTAGCCAGCGACCCCGTTGACCGCGATCTCGACCAGCGGGCTGACCAAGCGGTTCGGCGGCGGCCAGCTGGCCGTTGACCATATCGACCTGGCCGTGCCCAGCGGATCTGTTTACGGCTTTCTCGGTCCGAACGGCTCTGGCAAGACGACCACGATCAGGATGCTGCTCGGCCTGGCTTTTCCCTCCGACGGCAGCGCGGCGCTGCTGGGTGTGGGCATGCCGGACGGAGCAACGCAGGTGCTGCACCGGGTCGGCTCACTGGTCGAGGGGCCGGCCTTCTACCCGTTCCTGTCCGGCCTGGACAACCTGGCCAGGTACGATGCCGCGGACCGGGGCGCCGACCCGCGGACGGCGCGGACCCGGATCGACGGCGCGCTTGACCGGGTGGGCCTGCTGTCGGCGGCGAAGAAACGGTACAGGCACTATTCGCTCGGCATGAAGCAGCGGCTGGCTATCGCGGCCGGCCTGCTCCAGCCCCGTGAACTGATCATCCTGGACGAGCCGACCAACGGGCTCGATCCGCAGGGGACCCGGGAGGTGCGGACGCTGATCAGGCAGATCGCCGCCGACGGCACCACCGTGTTCGTGTCCTCGCACCTGCTCGCCGAGGTGGAGCAGATCTGCACGCACGTCGGGGTGATGCGGTCCGGGCGGCTGGTCTTCCAGGGTTCGCTGCCCGAGCTGCGCCGGACCGGAGCCGTCCGGGTCACGGTCCAGACCGCCGACCCCGAGGAGGCCGTCAAGGTGCTCACCGGCCTCGGTCTGCCCAGCCCGCAGACCACCGCGGCCGAGGCGCCGGGAGGGGCGGCGGAGCGGGCCGTGGCCGAGGTGTCGGCGGTGCTCGGCGACGCGGTGCCCGAGCGGGTCTGCGCCGAGCTCGTCCAGGCCGGAGTCGGGGTCCGCGGGTTCGCGGTCACCTCACCCAGCCTGGAGGACCTGTTCGTCGGCCTGACCGGCGAGGGCTACGATGTCAGCGCTTAGGTTCTTCCGCTCCGAGCTGCGGCTGGTCTTCCGGCGCAGGCGGAATCTGCTGCTGCTCGCGGTGGCGGCCATCTTTCCCCTCGTCATCGGCATCGCCTTGCGGCTGGCGGCGCCTCATCCGCAGGGCGGTGGCGGTGGGGGTGGCGGCAGCGGCAGCGGGGCCGCGTTCTTCAACCAGCTGGCAGGCAACGGCGTGTTCCTCACCTTCATCGCGCTGAGCACCCTGCTCATCTTGGTGCTGCCGGTCGTGGTCGCGGTGGTGGCGGGCGACTCGGTGGCCGGGGAGGCCGGATACGGCACGCTGCGCTACCTGCTGACGGTGCCGGCCGGCCGGACCCGGCTGCTCGCGGTGAAGTTCGGCGCGATCGTGACGTACGGGTTGTGCGCCACGTTCATCGTGTCGGCGGTGGCCCTGGTGGCGGGCGCTGCCCTGTTCCCGGTCGGGCCGGTCACCTTGCTGTCGGGGACGACGGTCTCGCTGCCGGACGGCCTGCTCAGGCTGCTGTTCGTCACCTTGTACGTGGCGGCCGCGATGGCGGCGCTCGGCGCGATCGGCCTGGCCATCTCCACCATGACCGAGCATGCCATCGGCGCCATCGCCACCATCATGATCCTGGTGGTGGCCAGCGAGGTGGTCGACAACGTGCCGCAGCTGGCGGCGGCCGGCCCGTACCTGCCGACCCACTGGTGGCTGTCGTTCGACGCCCTGCTCCGGCTGCCTGTCGATACCTCCACCCTGCTCCGCGGCCTGCTGTCGTTCGCGGTGTACACGGTGCTCTTCTGCTCGTTCGCCTGGGCCCGCTTCACCACAGCCGACGTGACAAGCTGACGGGCTGGCTTCCGCCCACCGAAGCCAGCCCGCCCGCGGTCGGCAGCGCGGTCAGCAGCGCCGTGCCTGCTTCAGCGTCACCGTGTCACCTGAGCCGGTCGGGTCCTGGTAGGGCACGCCGCCGTTGCTGATCCAGCTCTCGATGTGGGCCTGGACGACATGCACGTTCCCCGGCGTGTACACCACCGCGTGGTACTGGCCGCCGAACGCCGGATGACCGGGCCAGGCCACCGGCTTGGAGATCGTCAGCGCGGGCCCGACGTCCCGCCATTTCCCGTTGGAGAGCTTGACCGAGTCCATGATCACCAGCTGAGCGCCGTTGTGCAGTGACTCGGAGTTCCAGGAGACGTCGATGCTCACGCCGGTCCAGTTGCTGCGGCAGGACCGGAAGGCGTTGTCCTTGAAGGCGGTCATGCTCAGTCCTACCGTCCAGGCGAGGAACCCGACGCCGGGGCCTGCCCAGGTGGCGTGGACCTGCGGGCCGGTGTACCCGGAAGCCTCCCAGAACTTGGCCTTGGCCGCCGCCTGCACGGCGGCCGTGGAGCGGGCCGCCGTCAGCGTGGCCGCCGGTGTCCCGGGGACCGCCGGGGCCGCCCGGCCAGGAACGGCGAACGCCAGGACCGCGACGCCGCTGACCGCGACAGCGGCCAGGAACCCAAGGACCCGCCCGATGGTGCGAGCTGATTGTCCGCGCATGGTCTTCTCCTTCCTTACTTCCGCCGGTTGGCGAAAGTCCAGTAGATGGGCTCGCGGGTGCCGCCGACGATGAGCGCGTCGTGCGGGCTGGCGGCCAGAATGCCCCCGCTGATCATGGCCGTCAGCAGGCAGGCAGGCAGCCAGCCGGCCGCCGCCGCCGGGCGGCCGGGCCGCCCGGGTTAGGTG
Source organism: Streptosporangiaceae bacterium (assembly GCA_050013055.1). Taxonomy (GTDB): domain Bacteria; phylum Actinomycetota; class Actinomycetes; order Streptosporangiales; family Streptosporangiaceae; genus Palsa-504. Next base: position 13,549 of record JBEKGC010000009.1, on the reverse strand, counting down.
GTGAAAGGTGCGAAGCATGCTTTCCCCTGCTCGAAGTCTCGGACCGGACAGCCGACAGGCTGCCAGCCGAGCAGCGGGGAACACCGCCCAACCTGTGATCCCATTCGATCCCAACGCCCTGACCTGCGAAGCTACCCGTGAGAGTGGGATCGGAATGGGATGCAGCTGGGACAGCGGGGCGGGTCAGGACCAGAACTGGTTGGCCGCCGCGTACTGGGTCCAGATGCGGACCGGGGTACCCACCCGGAGGTCGTACTTGTCCGCGTCCAGGCACAGCCGCCCGGACGTGGCGAACAGCGGATAGGACTTGCCGCTCGCGCCGACGGCCTGGTGCCAGTCGCCGAAGTCCCACGCCTCGTTGCCCGCCGGGTAGCAGTCCCAGAGCTCCACGATGTGACCGTTCTGCATACCGCCGAGGTTGTTGGCGTTCAGGCACATCGTCTGGTACTGGTCGTTGACCAGGTGGGTGAAGCGGAAACCCTTGGTCTCCCACTGCTCGGGTATCCAGATCTGGTTCGCGGTCCGGCGGCAGCTAGAGACGAGGATCGGGTCGCGGTTATGGCCCGCCTTCGGCCCGGTGTTCACCGCGGTCAGGCACAGGCTGGTGTCCTGGCGGTTCCGGAAGACGAAGCCGGTGATGGTGGCGGCCCGGGCGGTCGGCCCGGTACCGAACGCCGCGGCCAGGGCCCGGGATAGCGAGGTCACAGGTATCGGCACGGCGTCCAGGCCCAGCCCGGGGAAGGAACCCTTTACGGCCGGCGACGGGTCGGCCGCGGTCTTGGTCTGGTCGGCGGACTTGGCCGCCGGCGGCCTCCCGGTCCCCCCCGTCCCTGACAACCCGAACGCCACCGCGATCACCCCCGCCACAGCCACCGCCAGCCCAGCCGTGACCACCCGCCCGCGGCGCCCCCGCAGCCAGCCCCAGCCCCAAAGCCCGCCCCAGTCCCGCCGCCCGCCCCGGTGCGGCGGCGCCGCGTGCTCCGGCTGGTACGGCGGCTCCCCGGCGGTGCCGTCCTGGCCGGGCGCAGCGGTCGCGGCCGCGTCCGCGGTGACCTGGGCGCCGGGGACCCGGACCCGGTTCCGCCGGGCCGAGCGCGCCCGGCGCAGCGACAGGGCCAGGTCAAGCGTCTCGTTCGGGGACAGCTGGAGGGCGCTGCACAGTTGGTACAGCCGTTCGTCGGTCGGCAGCGTGTCGCCCTTGTAGTCGCGGGACACCGTCGAGGTGGTCCAGTTCAGGTGCTTGGCCGCGCGCGCCTGGCCGCCGTCCCCGCCGACCCGGTCGATCATCGGGCGCCAGCGCCGCAGGAACTCGAGCTCGGGCCCGGACCTCGGGTCGCCTGACCGCACCGGTGGCTGCTCCGTCACGCTGTCCCCCAAGGTGACGTCGGGTTCCTTCAGCATCGTCACTGCGGCGGGCATACGCCCAGCCGCGTCGCTACGCCTGTCAATGTAACGGCTAGCTCCACCGCTACACGCACATTCGCGACAAAGGCCGCCCAGCGCCCCTTTTCGCGGCCGGCCCGAGGGGTATCGATGTGCCGTCGGGCCCCTTCTAAGGGGACCTAAGTGCCATCAGCCCCCTTCCGGGCCCCCTCGGCCCCCTTCCGGGCCCCCGCGGGGCGCGCTACCTGCGTCCAGCATGTACTTGCAAGTGATTTGCATCTAAATTATCGTGTGGCCAGGTAGAAGCAGGTGTTCGTCCTGCGACTAAGGGGGACCGTGTCAACTGTCACGACGCCGCGCTCCGCGCGCATGGGCCTGCTGATCCGGCAGTCGTTCACCGCGATGACCCCGGCCGAACGCCGCCGGGTCGTGGCGATGTACAGCGTGATCGCCGGGTTGCATGTGCTCGGGTCCTTCATCTTGTTCGTGTTCGTGGTGCCGTCCCACTACAAGGGGCTGGGGGTGGGGGTGTCCATCCTGGCGTACACGCTGGGCCTGCGGCACGCCTTCGATGCCGACCACATCTCCGCGATCGACAACACCACCCGCAAGGTACTGGGCGAACGGCAGGGCACCGGGCGGCCGCGCCCGTTCGGCTTCGGCTTCTTCTTCTCCCTCGGCCACTCCAGCGTGGTGGTCGCGATGGGCATCGCCATCGTGGTGGCGGAGAAGACGGTCTTTTCCGCGGTGTCGGACAGCGGCTCCCCGCTCGAGCGGTTCGGCGGTTTTTTCGGCACCGTGGTCTCCGCGTTCTTCTTGCTCCTCATCGGCCTGCTGAACCTGGTCATCCTGGCCGGGATCGTCCGGGTCTTCCGGTCCATGCGGCGTGGCCAGTACGACGAGGCCGAGCTGGAGCGCCAGCTGGCGAACCGCGGGTTCTTCTACCGGTTCTTCGGCCGCTGGATGAGGGCCATCAACTCCGAGTGGCAGCTGTACCCGGTCGGGGTGCTGTTCGGGCTGGGCTTCGACACCGCCACCGAGGTGGCCCTGCTGGCCACCACCGCGCTGCTGGCGTCGGCGCACATCCCCTGGTACGCGATCGCCTGCCTGCCGATCCTGTTCACCGCCGGGATGACGCTGATGGACACCACCGATGGGCTGTTCATGAACCTGGCGTACGGCTGGGCCTTCTTCAACCCGGTCCGCAAGGTCTACTACAACCTCGCCATCACCGGGCTCTCGGTGGCCATCTGCTTCTTCATCGGCGGGATCGAGACACTGAGCCTGATTCCCTACGAGATCAGGGGCCTTAGCCAGTCGCACGGTTTCTGGGGCTTTCTGTCCCATTTCAACCTCAACACGGCCGGCTTTGTGATCGTGGGTATGTTTATTGTCACCTGGATTGGCGCCCTGCTTATCTGGCGTTTCGGTCATATCGAGGAAAAATGGGGCGCCCTGGTGTCGGCGCCCGTGCCGGAAGGCGACGATTCTGGCCCGGTCTGACCTCGGTAACCATCCGATTCACGGCGCCGCTTAAGCCATCACGGCGTTGCTCCTGCGGCCGGTCGCCAATTTCGACTACGATCGGTAGTTCGGGTATGACCCTAGGTCACTAGGGTACGAGAGCTGCATGAACGCGGGTGAGGGTCGGGAACGGTATGTCGGCTTTTTGGGGGGAAAGCCCAGTTAGTTCTCGGCTGAGATCGCGCTCTCCTGGATAAGCCGATAATTACCGAAAAGGGGAGGCCTGCGAATGGGAGAATTCGCGTGGCATTGTCGTGCCTGGCGGGTAAATGAAGTCTCCGCCGGGAGAATTAGTCAGGGTCGGAAACATGACGTGACAGATCCCCCCAGGGCGGATCACCGAGCCAAGGACCTGGTTCGCCAGGCCGGCTTGCGCGGTATCAAATGAACAATCACCTGCTGACCGGACAGCCTGCCGACGATGCGCCCTTTCGGCGCCCGCTCGACATCATGATCGTAACCTCGGAGGCTCCCCCTATCGTCTCCGGGATCTCCACCTGCATCGACCGGCTGGCGACCGGGCTTGAGGCCCGCCAGCACAGCGTCAGGGTGCTTTCCTGCGCCCAGATCCGCCGGGTCGCGTTCGGCGAGTGGCGGCTGTCCTTCTTCGTCGCCCACTGGCCTCAGATCGTTCGCCAGCTGCGGCATGTCGATGTGGTGAACGTGCACGGGCCTGTACCTACGATGAGCGACGCCTTCCTCTGGCTGACCAGCCGGCTGCCCGCGTATGCCCGGCCTGCCATCGTCTATACCCATCACTCCCCGATCGACATCCAGGGCGCCTCCCGGATGTCGGCGTCCTACAACAAGCTCCACCAGTCCCTGGCCCTGCGGGCCGACCGGATCGTGGCCAGCAGTCCGCATTACGCCCGCCAGCATCGCAGCCGGTACGGCCCGGCGGTCCGGGCCATTCCGTGGGGGGCCGACCCGCAGGACCCGCCGCCCTCCCGGATACGCCGATCCGGCGAGCTGAACGTGCTGTTCGTCGGGCAGATGCGGCCGTACAAGGGAGTGGAGACGCTGCTGGCCGCGGCGGCCAACCAGCCCTGGCTTCAGCTCACCTTGGTCGGAGACGGCGCGGAGTTCGCCCGCTACCGGCGGCTGGCGGAACGGCTGCACGTCTCCAACGCCTGGTTCACCGGCCGGCTGTCCGACGCGGAGCGCCAGCGTCAGTACGCCATCAACGACGTGGTCGTGCTGCCCTCGGTCACCCACGCCGAGGCCTTCGGGCTTGTGCTGGTCGAGGGCATGGCGGCCGGCTGTGTCCCGGTGGCGTCCGACCTGCCGGGCGTCAGGGACGTGGCCGGCCCGACCGGCCTGGTCGTGCCGGCCGGACACCCCCGGGCGCTGCGGGCGGCGCTGCGCGGGCTGGCCCAGGACACCGCCAAGCTGGAACGCCTCCAGGTCGCCTCCAGGCACGCCGCCCAGGCTTTGACCTGGGACCGCTGCGTCGCCTCCTACGAGGGAGTCCTGCTCGATGCCGTCCGCAGCCGCTACGCCCGGCTACACGGGCTCATGATGTTGCCCGAACTGGACGAGCCGGGGCCGCCGTGGGCGATCTCGAGCGCGGCCGCGGACCCGCGGAGCGGGCTACCGCCTGGTCTTCATTCGGTACCCGGGCCGGAGGTGCGGGCGAGCGCCGCCGAGCTTGGCCGTTGAAGACCCTCACCCCCCCGCGGACGCGACCGAGCCGCGTCCGCGCGGAAGTCTCGGCCGCCGCGGGTGGCGTGATCCTGGTCGCGCGCTTCGCCGCGGGGGCCGTGCTCAACTATGCCTTCGGCCTCGGGCTCGCCTGGCTCCTGCTGCCCGCGGGGTTCGGCGTCGTCAGCGCGGTCCAGAACGTGCTGCTGCTCGCCGCGGGGCTGCTCAACGCCGGCTTGCCGTGGGCGCTCGCCATCCGGGTGGCGAAGACCCACGGGGATCCGCAGGCGGCCAAGCCGGAGTTCCGGACCGCCCTGATCGCCAATCTCGGCCTCGGACTGCTGCTGGCCGCTGCGTTCATGGCCACCCAGCTGTCCGGGCCGCGGCTGGTCCCGGCCGACTCCAGGGTGCTTGACCTGCTGGTGGCCGCGGAGATGGCCATGCTGGCCGTGAACAGCATCCTGGCCGGGGTGGCCCAGGGCAGCCGCAGGTTCGCCGGGCTCGGCGCGATGCAGGCCGGGGAGATCCTGCTGAAATGTGTCGCCGCCGTGGTGCTGGTGGCCGGCCTGCATACCGGTCCGGCCGGGGTGGCGCTCAGCTTCCTGATCGGGACCGCGGGTTCTGTGCTGATCGGGCTGCGGACCTGCCAGGGACTTCTCCCCGGCCGCGGCCCGCTGGCGAGCCTGGGCTTCCTGGCCGACTCGGGCGCGATCTGGTTCGCGTCCGCCTCGATGACCTTCCTCATCACCGCGGACCTGCTCGGCCTGGAGATAGCAGGCCGGGCCGCGGGGGTGACGGCTGCGGTGCTCGCGGGCTACCAGGCCTGCGGCCTGCTGGCCAGGGCCAGCTTCTACGTCGGTGACGCACTGGCCGACGCGGTTTTCCCCTTCATCGCCCGCAGCGAGTCGCTGGCCGACAAGCACCGCTGGTTCGTGGCCGCCGCCCGGTGGGTGCCGCTGCTGATCATCCCGGTTCAGGTGGCGCTGGCCGCCGCTCCCGGACCTGTGCTGCGGTCGTTCCTCCCGCACCACTATTCCTCTCCCGCCGCTCAACTGCTTCTCCAGGTGCTGGCCGTGGGCACGCTCGGCACGCTCATGACGGACATGCTCATCAAGAGCCTGTTCGCCACCGGCCACGGCCGTCGGGTCGGGCGGCGGATGCCGATCACGGTCGCGATCGAAGTGGCGGCCCTGATCGTGCTGGTTCCCCGCTACGGCGCCCTGGGCGCGGCCTGGTCGTTCCTGCTCGCGAGCCTGACGGGCGTCGTCTTGCTGGTACCGCTCTACACCGACGCCCTTCAGGTCCGGCTGCCCTCGCGAGCCCAGCTGGCCGCCTACGCCGCCGGCTTCGCCCCCACCGCGGCCACCTTCGTCGTGGCCGGGCACGCCCCGATCCTGGCCGCCTGGGCCCTGATCGCGGCGGGCACGATCCTTTTCATCCTCCCCGCCCGCCGGATGCGGCTGATCACGGACGCGGACATCCGCTTCCTCGAACGCCTGCGCGACCGGCACCGCGCCCCCCCGCGGTCAGGTCCCCCCGGCCCCCCGCGGTCAGGCCCCCCCAGCCCCCCGCGGTCAGGCCCCCCCGGCCCCCCGCGGTCAGGTTCCCCCGGCCCCCCGCAGTCAGGACTCAGCGCCCCCGAGCGACCGGGCCCCGGCGTTCCCCCGCAGCAGGCCGCCCTCCCGCGGCCGGCCGCCCCTCCGCGCCCCGCGCCCCGCGCCCGCTTCCGTGCATCGCGGGCCGACGTGGGCCTGATCGTGTTCTGCGTGTGCGTCGCTGGCGTGGCCCTGCTGTACAACATCTTCACCAGCCCGGACGTCCTCTACGACGAGGCCGCCTACACCTTCGCGGCCAAGCAGGTCGCCCTGGGCTGGCACCTGACGCTCGGTGATCAGCCCATGTTCGTCCATCCGCCGCTGATGTTCCTGATGCAGGCGTCCTGGCTGCGCCTCACCGGGCACGCGTCAGGCGCGCTCGCCCCGGCCATCCGCGCCGCCCGGCTGCTGTCCGCCTCGGTCGGCGTCGCGGACGTCCTGCTGATCGCGGCGCTGGCGTACCGGCTGGCGTTTGCGGCCGGCCCCAGGCGACGCCGGGTGGTGACCGCCGCCGTCGCGGTCGTCGCGGCGCTTGACCCGCTGCTGACCCGGTATGACCGCCAGGACGTGATCGAGCCGTTCGCGCTGTGCGTCAGCCTGTTGACCCTGCACGCGGCCTGGCAGTTGCGTGACCGCGGCGGGCTGGCGTACGTGTCGGGCACCGGCGTGCTCGGCGGCCTCGCCCTGCTGACGAACGAGATAACGATCTGCCTGGTCGCGGTGCCGCTGGTGTTCGCGCTGCTTGAGCGGAACGGCGCGCTCGTGCGCCGCTCGGCGGCCGCGCTGGGGATCGCGGCCGCCTTCGGCGGCTTGTTCCTGCTGTGGGCGGCCGAGCTCAGCCTGGCCGGCTCCTTTGTCAGCATCCAGACCGCCACGCTCAGGCGCCTCGTCGGCCTGGTGCAGATCACCGGCCTCAACGTGCCCGGGGTGTCTCTCGTCGGCTCCCTGCTGCATCAGGCCGAGGAGTACTCGAGCACCTACGTCGTGCTCGGGACCGGCCTGGTCGCGCTCGCCTGGTGCTGGAGCAGGACCAACACCGCCGCCGGGAACTTCCTCACGGCGTGGCTCACGGCGAGTTACGTCTTCGGCGGCTACATCGTCGCGGTCGGGACCCTGAACGAGCAGTTCTTCGTCTATCTGCTCCCGGCCAGCATCGTCGGCAGCGTGCTGCTCGCGGACGCGCTGCTGGCCGGCTGGATCCGGCGCCGCCAGCGAGCCGGCCCCGGCGGCCCCGGCGGCCCCAGCGGCCCGGCCCGGGTTTACCGGCTGCCGCTGGTGACCGGCGCGGTCGGCTTCGCGGGCCTGGCGGGCTTGTCCGCGTCCATCTGGTTGACCAACTACGGCGGCGCCAGCGACGGCGTGGTGCTCACCGACCAGTTCATCGGGGCCAAGCTGCCGGCCTGCGCCGCGATCAACGCAAGCGGCGACCCGGACAAGTACTCGTACCTGCTGGGCGGCCGCTTTTTTGAGTACTTCTCTGTGGGGCCCGCCGCGCTGGCCGACGGCGTGCACTATTTCATCCTGGCGCCCACCGACGCGGTCGAACGGTCGGGCAACATGAGCCCGGCGCTGGCGAGCTGGATTACCGGTCACGGCCGCCGGCTGACCGACTTCCCCAGCGAGGTCTACAAGACGGTGCAGCTCTGGTACGTGACGGCCAGCCCGTACGACCCGGTGGCGGATGTGGTCGACATCTCCGGTGGCAGCTACGTCAACACGGTCGGTTCGCGCTGCGGCGGCTACACCGTGACGGACGGGCCGGATGGTGCGTTTTACTCGGGGTATGCCGCCCTCGGCGGCAAGAGCGTGCTCGGCGATCCGCTCAGCCGGGTCACGGCCGCGGGCCGGGGTGGCTACGAGCAGCTTGTCGACGGCACGGTGCTCGCGGCCACGCCAGCCGCGGGAGCTGGGGACCGGGCCGTCCACGCCCTGCCGATCGTGGCCACGCTGGCCCAGCGCGCGCCTGCCGCCTACCGCCGGGCGGGCCTGCCGCCTGCCGACCTGAAGGCCCAGGCGGCGCAGCGGCCCGGCTGGCTGACGAACCCGTCGATCAGGCGCGCCTACCTGGACGGGCAGCAGCTCAGCCCGGCCAGCTACGCGGCCGCCGCCGGCCGGTTCGGTGCACCGCTCGGGCCGCCCGTCAAGCTCCCCGGCGCCGTGATCGGCCAGGCCTTCGCCGACGTCGTCCTCGAGGTGCCCGCGGGTGGCGGGAGCGCCCACGCGGCCCCGGTCACTCCCGTCGCCCTGGCCGCGAGGGTGCTGACCGTGCCAGGGCAGGCCCGTGTGCCGCAGCCGCCGCCGCCGCTGCCTGACCCGTTTCCGCCGGGGCCGCCCCAGCCCACGTCGGCGGAACCGTTCGTGCTCGACTTGATCGAGGCGCTGTTCTTCTACGGGACCGGAGTCGTCGTGGCGGCCTACCGGCGGCCTTGGGCCGCCGCCGCGCCGCCCCGACCAGGGGACCACCGGTGACCGGCGCGGACCCGGTGCCCGGCGCGGCGCCGGCCCGCCCGCTGCGCATCCTGGTGGACGGCCGGGTCATGCAGGACCGCTACCACGGCATCGGCAGGTACACCTATGAGCTGCTGCGCGAGCTGAGCCTGCGGGAAGCGGAGCTCGTCGTCGTGCACAGCCCGGACACCGGCCGGCTTGACGTCGGTGAGCTGATGTCCCGCCGCACGGTCCGGGCGGTGCCGTCCCGGGTGCCCGTGACGTCCCCCCGGTCCCAGTGGCTGCTCCTCCGGGCCGTGCTCATGACCCGGCCCGATGTGGTCTTCGTCCCTTATCACCTCAGCACTCCGGTGCTGGCCGGCCGGGTCCCCGTCGTCTCGGTGATCCACGACTGCGTGTTCGAGCGGGACGCCGCCTGCCACGGGCCGTCGGCCTTCTCGCTGGCGTACCGTACGGCGACCCGGCTGGCCATCCGGGCCGCGGCCGCGCTCGCGACCCCGTCCCAGGCGGCCCGGCGCGACATCCGCCGTTTCTACCGGGCCGAGGTCCCCGACGGGGCCGTGCTGCCGCACGGGGTGGGCCCCCAGTTCTTCTCGCTGGCGGGCAGGCCCAGGCCGGCCGGACCCGGCCTGCCCGACCGCTACATCCTGCACGTGGGGGCGCAGCGTCCGCATAAGAACCAGCGGGTCCTGGTGGAAGCCATGCCGGCCTTGCGGGCCAGCCATCCAGGTCTGGGACTCGTTCTCGTCGGTCAGCCCGACCCCAGGTTCCCTGACGAGGTCGGCCCGCTGGTCACGGCGCTCGGCGTGTCTGACCTGGTGTACCGCTGGCCCAGCGTCGACGACGCCGTGCTGCTTGACCTGTACGCGAACGCAGCCGTGTTCGCCTACCCCTCGCTGGTCGAGGGCTTCGGGATGCCGGTCCTGGAGGCCATGGCGGCGGGGCTCGCCGTGGTGGCCAGCGACGCCGAGGCGGTCCGGGAGGTCGCGGCCGGCGGTGCGCTTATCGTGCCGGCCGCCGCGACCGCGGCCTGGATCCAGGCGCTCGACCGGGTGCTGACCGACCCCGACGTCGCCCGGGACCTGCGCGAGCGCGGGCGGGCCATCGCGGCCGGGCACACCTGGGCGCGGTCCGCCGAGCGCACCCTGTCGCTGCTGGCCAGCGCGGCCCGGTGCCACCCGGCGGGGTCCGGGTGAACCCGGCGATCGGCGCGGGCGCCAGGCTCCCGCGCTGGACCCTGGTCCGCAGGTACGGGCTCGCGCTGGTGCTGCTCCTGGTGCTCGGCCTGGGCAAATTGCTGATCGCGCAGAAGGTGATCAGCAACGTGTCGCTCACCCCGCCCGAGCGCGTGGTGGTGTCCGGCCTGCTGATCGGGCCGGATCCGGCCGATTCCGACCTCGAGGATTTCGCCGCCGATCTCGGCGTCGACGCGGTGGTCAACCTGGCCGGGCCCGACGTCGCCGAACAGGTCACCGCGGCCAGCCTGCACCAGGCCTACCTGTACCTGGCGGTGCCCGCGAGCGCGGCCCCGACGTGGGCCCAGCTGCTCGAGCTGGCCCGCTTCATGCACCGTTACACCGAACGAGGCGGCTGGGTCTACGTGCACGACGACGCGGGCGGCCCGCTGGCGGTGACCACCGCGGCCATGCTGCTCCTGCTGCGCGGCCAGACCTGGCCGACGGTGTCGGCTGTGATCACGCCCGCGGCCCTGGGGTCGCTTGACGGGCCGCAGCGGCTGGCCCTGGACCGGCTGCGATCAGCCCTTGACCGCCCCGGCCGGTCACCGGCCGGCCGTCCCTACGCCGCGGCTCGGCCCGAGCCGTGGTGACCTACCAAAGGAGGAGTGGCAGCATGACACCTCAAACCGAGGCCACCGCTACCGCCCGGGCCACCGGCCCGCTCACCGTCGTGATGGCGACCAGGCGCGCGCCCACCGAGATCGGCGGGGTGGAGCGGGTCGTCGCGGGCGTGGTGCGGGAACTCGGGCGGGTCAGGCCGCAGTGGCGGGTGCAGACCGTCTCGGCGTTCAAGGCGGGCAGCCGGATCGAGGGGATGGACGGGCTCGCTGACGTGCTCGCGGGGTTCTGGCTGGTGTGGAAGCTGCGCACCTGCAACGCGGATGTCATCTTCGTGCATTGCCCCGAGTGCCTGTGGGGGATCCGCTGGCTGCGCAGGCGGCGCGGCGGCGCGCCCGTCGTCGCCGTGTGGCACGGGGCCGGCCCGGTGCCGCACCTGCGGCTGCGCCGGCCGGGTAACCCGCTGGCCCGGGCGCTGGCCTGGCTGCGGACGACCGGCGAGCGGCGCGCCGTCACCGCCGACGGTCATATCGCGGTGCACGCCCACGTCGAGGCCTGCGTGCGCGCCAGGTACGGCCTCACCGCCCCGGTCACCATCGTTGACAACGGCCTGGACATCACGATCCAGGAGCGGATGGCGAAGCCGGGGCGCGTTCAGGTGCGGACGGGGGAGGCCGGCCTGAAGGCGCTCTGGGTCGGCCAGACCGCCTACCGGAAGGGCCTCCCGGTGAGTATGGCCGCGGTGGCGCAAGCCCGGGCGGACCTGCCCGGGCTTCGGCTGCAGGTCGTCGGGGTGCCGCCGGGGAAGCCGACGGAAGGGGTGGACTGGCTCGGGATCGTCCCCCCGGACAATATGGCCGAGGTCTACAGCGCCGCCGACCTGTTCATCTTCCCGACCCGTTACGAGAGCTTCGGGCTGGTCGTGATCGAAGCCATGGCCGCCGGGCTGCCTGTCATCGTCTCCGATGTGATCGGGGAGGGAATCGTGACCGACGGCCGCAACGGCATCGTGGTGCCCGGCTACGACCCGCCGGACTACGCCGCGGCGCTGCGGCGGCTGGCCCCCGCCTCGGTCAGGACGGTGATAGCGGCGGCCAACATCGAGGACGTCAGGCGCTTCAACGTGGAGACCACCGGCGCGGGCTACGTGTCCGTGGTCGAGTCGTTCGCCGCGACCCAGTAGATCTCCGGGCAGGTCGGGACCGTGCCGTCACCGAACAATCCGGCGAACTGAGTCCGGTACCCGGCGATCCGGCTCGCGTTCTCGGCCCGCCCGGCCAGCCAGGGATGCGGGACCAGGCCCGCGCGCCGGACGAAGGCTGGCTCGGGCGTGGCCGTCCGCGAGTAGGGGAAATCGCTGTAGTACACGGTCCGGATGCCCCGGCCAAGCTCGCGGGCGGCCCGGCGGGTGATCAGGTGGTCGACGTGGCGGCCGACGCCGAGGGGAGCCAGCACCAGCCCGGCCTGACCGGCTCCGGTGACCTCGGCGACCCGGGCGCTCACCTCGGCGGCCAGCCCGGCGTCGCAGCCCGCGACCCGGCCGCGGGCGGCATCGAAGCGGAAGGTCGGGTACGCCGGCCCCCTCCGGCCGCGGCGGAACAAGGCGTCCCTGAAGCCCAGGTGCACCGCCGCGGCGCCGATCCCGGCCAGCACGTCGCGGTCCTCCGCCCGGCGCAGCCCGAAGAAGTCCTCGGCGTCGATCCCGCCGAGCGCACGGAGTTGCCTGCGGGCGGGCAGCGACCACGGCGGCGGCGCGGCCGCGGTGAACACGGTCGCCACCGTGATGGGATGCCGGGCCGCGAGATGGGCGAGCAGGGCCCCGCAGGACAGCACGGCGTCATCGAGATGCGGGGACATCACGAGCACGGCCGTGCCTGCGCCGGTCATGTCGGCGAGCAGCCCGCTCAGCCGGTCCGCGGTCACCGCGTTTCCCGGCGCTGGTACCACGGCCCGTTCGGCCTCAAGATCTTTTTATTCCGAACGAACCTGGCTGCGTGCGCCCGGCCCGCGGCTCGCCCGGCCCCTGCTCGCCCAGTTCCGTGGCGATCAGGGCGGCGTACCGGGAGAACGGAATGGTTCCGTCCCACAGGCGGACGTCGTGGGCCCAGTAGAAGACGGTGAATCCGCAGCTGCGGGCCTGGCGCAGCGCACTGGCCATCATGCCCGTGCCTGAGGTGCTTGTGTAGTGGCGGTTCAGGCTGTCGGGCAGCCCGTAGCCGGGGTTCTCGCCGCCCACCGGCAGCCCGTGCTGGCGGGCGATGCGGGTGATCCAGCGGGTGGCTGACCAGGAGTCCATCTCCTCGGAGGTCAGCGGCACGCGGGTGTCGGTGTCCTGGCCGCAGTCGTCGTCGCCTGATGCGTCGGCGACCGAGGAAATGTAGGCCATCACGTTGGCCTGGCCGCCCAGCATGGCGTAGTAGCGGTCCCAGACGGCGCCGACGCCCGTGGTCTCGACGTCGGCCAGGTTCTGCTGCTCGTCTTCGGCCAGTTCACCCGGCCGGGTACCCGACCCGGGGGTGACGGTCTGGTAGTAGCCGGTGAAGCCGAGCCCGGACAGGATCTGCATCTGCCAGGCCGTGACGTTGGCCAGGCCGCCGACGTACCAGCTGACCCACCGGTCGATCTGGGCCGGGGACAGGCCCGACCGTCCGGGCCGCCAGCTCGGGTAGGGGTTGGCGGTCATGCCCGCGGCCAGCCCGGTGCCGGTCAGCGCGGCGGTGTTGAAGGCCCAGTAGCTGCCGCCGGGCGGGTAGAGCATCTCGCCGTCACCGCCCGAGGTGAGCCGGACGGCCCAGAAGCCGGACATCGGCAGGTGCGCGGCGACCAGGGACAGGTACCGCGCGGCGGCGGAGCGCACGCTCTGGCTGAACACGAAGTCCGGCTGGCTGGAGACGTCGCCGTGCTGGTTCACGTAGGTGCTGCCGGGCAGCGAGAACACCCAGGACGGCGGGTCCTGCAGGCCGAGGCCGAGCGTGACGCGCTGCCCGGCGGCGGCGTAAGCCCGCAGGTAGGACCGCATGGTGGCCAGGTAGGAGGCGGACACGACGCCGGGCCGTGGTTCGAAGCTGGCCCAGTTCAGCTCGAACATGGCCATGGTGATCCCGGCCCGGCTTTCGATCGCGGCGGTGTCGGGCTGGGTGTCCAGGGTGCCGTAGCTCGGCC
>JBEKGC010000008.1:0-38279 GCA_050013055.1 Streptosporangiaceae bacterium | reverse complement strand
CGACGACGCGGTCGACCGCAGCCAGGCCTGGCGGACCTTCGACCAGCTCTGGGCGGACGAGCGTGTCCTTTGGGCGGACGAGCCGGACGAACTGGACGCCGTGTGGCGCGCGATCTCCGCACACGACGACAAGAGTCACAAACTGTGGACAGACGACTACCTCGCTGCCTTCGCCCAGGCCAGCGACGCCACGCTGGCAACGCTGGACACGAAGTTCCCCGCCCGCTACCCGTCGGTACGCGTTGAATCCCTGCTTCCCTGACCGATCCCGAAGAGCACGCCAAGCGCGTGTAACGCCGTAAACGAGCGGCCTCGCGCGCAGCGAGATGCACCGGCCCGACCTGCCTCCGGCCCGGGTACCCCTAAGCCGCCGGCCTGCTCGCGGGAACACCACCAGGTGGAGCGGCCGCCGACCGTGCCGTGCCTCATCTCGGCGCCGCAGCGCGGGCAGGTCCCGCCGGGGCGGCGGGCGGCGATGACATCGCCGGTGTGCACGCCGCCCTGGGCGATGGCGGACCGCAGCGCGCGGTACAGACGGTCAGCGTCGGGGCGCGACAAGCTATCGGTGCGGGCGGCGGGGGAGATCTTCGCCTGCCAGAGCGCCTCATCGGCCAGCAGGTTCCCCACTCCGGCGATCTTGGCCTGATCGAGCAGGCGGGCTTTGACCGCGACCGAGCCCTTGGTGATCAGGCTGCGGAACTCCGCGGGCGTCGCCTCCTCGGCGTCTGGCCCGAGGGCGTCGATGCCGGGGTTCAGCCGGACCCGGCCCAGGCGGCGCTTGTCGAACAGCACCAGGGCGCCGCCGTCGGCGAAGTGGAGGGTGAACCTGTTCCACTCGGGCTTGCGGGGCTGCGCGTCGCGGCGGGCGGGACCGCCGCCCTCGACCGCGTCGCCGCCTGTGGACGTCACGATGATGCGCCCGCCCATCCCGAGGTGCACACCCAGGTCGGGACCCGGCTCGGTCGAGCCGCCCGCGCCGGAGGTCTCCAGCCACATCGTCTTGCCGCGCCGGCGGGCCGCGGTGAGCGTGCGCCCGGCCAGCGCGGCCCGCAGCTCGCCGGGGGAGTGGGGCCGGCACACGAACGTGTCGGCGTCGTCCACCCCGGTGATGAGCCGGTGCAGGGCTTGGCCGGCGATCAGGCTGCGGGCGGTCTCGACCTCAGGAAGTTCTGGCACCTCACCGTTGTACTCGCCCCCCCGGCCCGGCGGGAACGGCACGTCTATTCCGGCGGGAGCACGGCGGCGAAGCGTTCCGCGGCCCGGTCGAGCTGGGCCGAGATATGCCGCTTGGCCTTGGGGCTGAGGGGAGTGTCGGGCAGGCTGATGAGCTCCCGCAGCACCGGGACGAGCGGCGCGTACTTCGCGGCCAGCTTGCCGAGCCGCGGGCCGCTTGTGTGAATGAGGCCGGCGCCGTTGTCGGTGAAGTCGGAGGCCTTGATGACCCGGGCCCAGGGGTGGCGCCGCAGGCTTTCCGCGACGTGATCCCGGTACTGCTGGTGCGCGTCGCGGTCGGGCGCGTACGGGGGGTTGCTCACCGCGCCGACCAGTTCGGCGACCCGCGGCCCGAACTGGCCGGCCAGCACCGCCAGCGCGGCCGCCTGGTCATCGGGGCCGCCGGACAGGTCGGCGGCGTGATCTTCCACGGCGTCGTGCAGCAACGCGGCGCAGCTGACGTCGGTGTCGTGCACGCCGTAATGGGACATGATCCGGATCGCCACCCGGAGCAGGTGGTTGAGGTACGGTTCGCGGTCCCTGCGGTCGGCGGCGTGCAGCCGGGCCGCTAGGTCCAGGGCCTGGTTCAGGCGCCGCTTGTCCGGTTCGGGCCACGACGCGATCTCGATCGCGAACCGTTCCCGCAGTCCCTGCTCGCCGTAGGTCGAGGTAATCGCGTGCAGTGGCATCGTCGCCACGAGCCGTCGCTGGCCGGTGTCCATGCCTTAGAACTAGCACATTCAGACGGATGAGGCCTGCGGCTGGTCGGCGGCCTGGGGCAGCAGGGGGAGGGTGATGGCGAAGCGTGTCTGCCCGGGCTGGCTGGTCACGGTGATGCAGCCGTGGTGCGCCACGACCACGGCGTCGACGATGGCCAGGCCGAGACCGGTGCTCTTCCCGGCGGCGTGCGCGTCCCGCGCCCGTGACGTGTCGGCCCGGGTGAACCGTTCGAACAGCTCGGGCAGCAGCTCGGGCGGAATCCCCGGACCGTCATCGGTCACGCTCAGCTCGACCCGCGGCCCCGGCGGCGGGGCCCCGCGCTGCAGTGCGGCCGTTCCCGGCGAGTACACCGGCTCCCGTTCCGTCCGCGGGTCGACGCTGAGCGCGACGCTGACCGTCGAGCCGGGCGGGGTGTGCTTGCCCGCGTTGCTCAGCAGGTTGGCCATGACCTGGTGCAGCCGGTGCTGGTCGCCGAGCACGAGGACGGGCTCGTCCGGCAGGTCCAGCCGCCAGCGGTGGTCGACGCGGGCCACCCGGGCGTCGCTTGTCGTCTCGATGGCCAGCCGGGACAGGTCCACGGGCTCTTGCTCAAGCGGCCGCCCGGCGTCAAGCCGGGCCAGCAGCAGCAGGTCATCGACCAGGACGCTCATCCGCGCCGACTCGGACTGCACCCGGGTCAGCGCGTGCGTCACCTCAGGCGGCACCGGCCCCGGGTGCCGCAGCGCCAGCTCGGCGTAGCCGCGGATCGCGGACAGGGGAGTGCGCAACTCGTGGCTGGCGTCGGCCGCGAACCGGCGCAGCCGGGTCTCGCTCTCCGCCCGGCGGCCGAGCGCCCGCTCGACGTGGAACAGCATCCGGTTGAACGCGGCGCCGACCCGCCCCACCTCGGTCCGGGGATCGTTGTCGGGCACGCCGGCCGGCAACGAGACCTCGCCGGAGTCCAGCGGCAGCTCGGTCACCTTGGTGGCGGTGGCCGTGACCCGCCGCAGCGGCCGCAGCGACAGCTCCACGATCCCGGTCCCCACCACCAGCACAAGCAGCAGGACGGCGGCGAAGACCGCGTGCTCGTCGTTCTCGACATGGTGCAGCGTGGATTCGACCAGGCTCAGCGGCAGCCCGGTGATCAGCACCGTGCCGTCCTCCGGACCGGTCACCTTCGTGAGCAGGAAGGCGCCGCCGAGCGAGGAAAGCGTCCGGACATAGGTCGTCGGTGGCGAAGGCAGCGTGGCCGCACCGGAGGTGTAGGCGGAGACGGTGGGAGGCGGCTGGGAGGGGCCAGGCAGCTTGGCTAGCGTGGCCAGGTCCGCGGCGGACAGGTTACACACCTGGCGGACAGTGGTCTTGTAGTTGACCGAGGTCCCGGTGAGCAAGACTTCGAACGTACCGGGCGGCTGCCCGTCCCCGCTGCACTGGGCGTAGTTCGGAGTAGCCAGGTAGGCGGTGGTCTGACCGGCCGGGGGCGGCCCGGAGCTGTCGGGTTCACCGTCACCCTGGGAGGAATGCTGGACACACTGGTACCAGGCGCTGGTCGCGGTCTGCAGTTCCTGGGTCAGCGAGGACATCAGCGACTGGTTCAAGGAGTTGTCGGTCACCACGCTGACCGCGACGCTGGCCACCGCGATCAGCGCCAGCAGCCCGATGATGAGCCTGCCGCTGATGGTGCGGAGTGACAGCAGTGACGCCGCCCGTGCCAGCTTGCCTGGCCCGCTCCCGTCTGACCCCGGCCGGCTGGACATTAGCCAGCTGGTTTCAGCACGTAGCCGACGCCGCGGACGGTGTGGATCAGCGGCACCCGGCCCGCGTCGATCTTCTTGCGCAGGTAACTGATGTAGAGCTCGACCACGTGCGCCTGGCCGCCGAAGTCGTAATTCCACACCCGGTCCAGGATCTGCGCCTTGGACAGCACCCGCCGGGGGTTGCGCATGAGGAACCTGAGCAACTCGAACTCGGTCGCGGTCAGGTCGATCAGCTCGCCGTCCCGGCGGACCTCGCGCGCGTCCTCGTCCATGGTCAGGTCGCCGACCGCGAGCGATCCTTCGGTGCGCGCACGGGTCAGGTTGGCCCGGCGCAGCAGCCCGCGCAGCCGGGCCAGCACCTCTTCCAGGCTGAACGGCTTGGTCACGTAATCGTCGCCGCCCGCGGTGATGCCTGCCACCCGGTCCTCCACCGCGTCCCTGGCGGTCAGGAACAGCACGCAGACCTGCGGTATCTCCGCCCGCAGCCGGCGCATGACCTCGATGCCGCCCAAGTCGGGGAGCATGATGTCGAGCACCACCGCGTCGGGGCGGAACTCGCGTGCGGTCCGCACCGCGTCGGCGCCGCTGCCCGCGGTCTGGACGTTCCAGCCCTCGTAACGCAGCACGCTCGCGAGCAGTTCGGCCAGGCTGGGCTCGTCGTCGACGACGAGCACGCGCACCGGCGTGCCGTCCGCCCGCTGGATACCTGCGTTGCGAGCGCTCGCCGCCGCGCTGCTGGCCGCGCCGTCGGCTGGTGCCATCGCCGGGCTGTTGTTCTCCATAGTCCTCAGGCTCGCTCGTTGTCGTCCCAGGGCCGCCAGGCCCTCGTTCCTTGATCAAGGAGCGGTGTTCCCTCCTGGCGGGGAGCCATGCCATCTCTTGATCGAATCTGTGCCTCGTATGTCCACGCCGCGAGCAGGCTCTCCGTCCAAGTTCCTAGCTCACCCCGCCAATGTCTCTGGACGGTCAGATTTAGCTATGAATAAGCTCTGAAGCAGGCGGCCGAGTTTGGACTCCGACGCCGACGGTGTCGCGCCGGCTTCGCGCAGGGCCTGGCCGACCGCCTCGAGCAGGCGAGCGGCCTCTGGCTGGTCGGACATCACCTCGACCTCGATCTCGCGCCACCTGACGGGCCCGTTGTCCGGCGTGCCGAACCGGGTGGCGGTCACCCGGTCATCGGCGATCTCCACCAGGGCCTCGCCCGTTTTCCCGGCCAGGGTCACCACGGTCCGTTCGGTATCAAGGATGGCGATGGGGCGCAGACGCGCGCCTGCGGTGATGTCCTGCACCTGAGCGGTCAGCCGCGCCGGGACGGATCCGGCGGCGCCTTCGTCGAGCGGCGCGTGCCGCTCCTGCCTGGTGTCCTTGCGCACCGGCAGTTTGAGATGCCAGCCCTCGTCCGAGCCGCCGACCCGGCGCCGCAGCGTGATCCGGTTCCTGTGCAGGTCGAAGTCCTCGGTATCAAAGTAGGTAGCGCTGAGGTAGAAGCGTTTCTGCTCCGCCTCGCCGGTCGCCCGCCGCCCGCTGCGCCCGGTCAGGGCGCCGAGTTCGGGCAGCACAAAACCGTCGTCGGCGTCGTACTTCTGCTCAATTTCCAGGTGGTCGCCAGGGCCGCTCGTCACGTACCCCAGGCTACGCGTGGTACACCACGAACCTCATGCTGGGCCGCTCAATCAGCAACCCGTTGTGAGCCGGGTCGGGTCCCGCCGATCGCGGGTAGGCGTCGATGTGCAGTCCGCCGACGCCGGGCTGGCCGGCCTGATCCCAGGCCTGGACGTGCGTCACCAGGGCGGCCGCGAGCTCAGGGGCCCGCGGGCCGAAGCCGGCCACCTCCAGCGTGAGCAGCCCGGCCGCCCGGCCCGCCGCGGACCCCTGGGACGGGAGCGGGGCGGCGGTCAGCACCGCGAGCCCACCGGAGTCGACGATCCCGGAAGTGAGCCGCAACCCGTGGGTGCGGACCGGCGCCCGCACCAGCCGGTACCCGCCGGGCCGGCCCGGTTCGCCCGGCCGGGGCTCCCGGCGGCGGGCGGGCCGTTCCTCGGCCACCGTGCATGACCGGGGGTCTCCGGCCGCAAGCCACAACCCCAGCCCCCAGACGACCTGCACGGATCCGGTCCTGACCCCGGTCGGAAGCGGCACCGGCGGGCCGGCCAGGTAGGCGGCGAGCGTGTCGGCGTCGGCGTCGGTCCCGTCGGCCAGGGTGAGCCCGTCCGGCAGCATGACCGACAGCCCCGGTTGCAGCATGAGGTTGCGTTCTGGGCCGGTCCGCGAGCCGCGCATCCGCATGAACCCGCAGGGCACCAGCGACACGCTGGTCCAGGTCCCCTCGCCCGCGCGTTCGAACGCCACCGCGAGCTGCGTCCCGCGCACGTCCAAGGGCACCACGATCCGGCCGCCTGGCCCGGTCTGCTCCAGCCACGGCGGGACCAGGTCGCTCACGCCGACGGTGGCGATCACGCGGTCGTACGGCGCGGCTCCCGGGTAGCCCTCGGCGCCGTCCGCGGCCACGACGGTCACGTCCGGGTACCCGGCGCTGGCCAGGTGGTCGCGGGCCTGGCCGGCCACGTCGGCGTCGATGTCGACGCTGACCACGGCGCCGGCCGGGCCGACGATGTGCTTCATCAGCGCGGCGTTGTAGCCGGTCCCCGCGCCGATCTCGAGCACCCGCAGGCCCGGGGCCAGGGCCAGCTGATCCAGCATGATCGCCATGATGGCGGGCTGGGACGACGAGCTGATCGGCTGCCCGTCGGCGTCGCGCTTGGTCACGATGGCGTCATCGCGGTACGCCGACTCCGGCGGCAGCTGCGGCAGGAACAGGTGCCGCGGTACCTCCCGCAGCGCCGCGGCGATCCGGTCATCGCCAATGCAGGTGGTGCTGATCACCCGCGCGGCGAGGCGTCCCCGTAGCCGCGTCAGGGAGGCCTCGTCCGCCGGCTCTGCCCGCACCACGAACGTCCCTTCGTCAGCCGGCACCCATGGTGTCGTGCCGATCATAGTGGCTCGGGGACGATCAGGCGCGGGCAGCGCCGGTCAGGAAGGGGCGGCGGCTACCCGATGGCCTGGGTGTCACCCGTCCGGGTGGTGTCCTCGGTCCTGACGGTCTGCGCCGGGACGGTCCTGGTCGGGAAGGGCTCGGCCGGAACGGTCGCGTCGGGGACGGTCTCGGTGTCCGGGTCCGCGACCTTGAGCCCGGCCGGCACGGACAGGATCCGGCCGAGGGCGGTGGCCGCGACGAACACGATCACGACGCCCAGGGCGAAGAAGAAACCGAGCTCTTCCATGGTCCGCATGTACACGGTCGTGGCGGACGGGGAGCCGCCCATGGTGACATGGTTGTTGAACAGCGGGCTGAGCGTGGTGCCGAGGGTGAACCAGGCCCCGGCCGCCGCGGCCAGCAGCGCGCCGAACAGCGCGGTGTGCCTGGCGGTGGCGATCATGAGGAAGAGACCGCCGAGGAACACCGCCGCGCCCGGCAGCAGCTCAAGCCACAGCCGGCCCGTGTTGTAACTCCAGGCGCGGTCCGGCGTGTAAGCGTAGTGGAAATAAGGTCCGACGAAGGGGATGAGGGCCCCCCACAGTCCGAGCAGGATCAGCAGGAAACCGCTGAATGCCCCTCGACTGCGCCGCATCTGCAGCATCCCAGCCATGCGTATCACATCCCGGATAGAGGTCATTTTTTTGTTGTGCGGGGCTAACTACCCCCCCGCACTACCCGGACGGGGACGCTCTATGCCGCGACCGCGGGGGTATCGTTCGCGACGTGGATACCAGGCGCCGCGTGCCAAGGACCGACCTGCTGCTGGCCGATCCCCGGCTGGCCGCGGCCGAGCGCAGGCTGGGGCGCCCGCTGGTCAAGGCGGCGGTCAGCCGCGCTCAGCAGCGGGCCAGGAACGGGGAGATCACGCCGGAGGAGGTCGCGGACGCGGCCGTCGCCGCCCTGCCCGCCCACGCCGCCACGCTGACCCCGGTGATCAACGCGACCGGCGTGCTCGTGCACACCAACCTGGGCCGGGCGCCGCTGTCCGCGGCGGCCGTGGACGCGATCACCGCGGCCGCGGGCCACTGCGACGTGGAGTTCGACCTGGTCTCGGGCGCGCGGGCCCGCCGAGGCGCGGGCGCGCTCGACGCCCTGGCCCGTGCCGTCCCTGGCGCCGAAGCGGTGGCCGTGGTCAACAACAACGCGGCCGCCCTGGTGCTCGCGGCAACCGCCCTGACTCACCCGCAGGCGCCTGACATCGTGGTCAGCCGGGGCGAGCTCATCGAGATCGGCGACCGCTTCCGGCTGCCTGACCTGCTGGCCTGCACCGGCGCGAGGTTGCACGAGGTGGGCACGACCAACCGGACCGCGGTCGCCGATTACGCCGGCGCGATGGGACCGCGGACCGGGTTCATCCTCAAGGTGCACCCGTCCAACTTCCGTATCGAGGGCTTCACCGCCGCCGTGGGCGTGCCCGAGCTGGCCGAGCTGGGGGAGACGCACGGGGTTCCCGTGGTGTTCGACATCGGCTCCGGGCTGCTCGCCCCGCATCCGGCCCTGCCCGACGAGCCCAGCGCCGCCACCGCGCTGCGGGACGGCGCGGCCCTGGTCACCGCGAGCGGCGACAAGCTGCTCGGCGGCCCGCAGGCCGGGCTGCTGCTGGGCCGGGCCGACCTGGTGCGGCAGCTCACCCGGCACCCGCTGGCCCGGGCCCTGCGGGTGGACAAGCTGACCCTGGCCGGGCTCGAGGCCACCCTGACCGGACCGGTACCGCCGGTGGCCGCCGCCCTGGCCGCCGACCCGGCTTCCCTCTTTGACCGGGCCGAACGGGCCATGGTGCTCCTTGTCGAGGCTGGCCTGGACGCGGCCGTGGTGGCCGCCCGGGCGGCGGTCGGCGGCGGCGGAGCGCCGGGTGTGGAGCTGGCCAGCGCCGCGCTGAGCCTGCCCGAGAGCCTGGCCGTCCCGCTGCGCAGCGGCCCGCCGGTGGCACGCGGCGAGTGTCCCGCCGTGGTCGGCCGGCTGGAAGCGGGGCGGCTCCTGCTCGACCTGCGCTCAGTCGACCCGCGGGACGACCCCCGCCTGATCGCGGCCATCCTGGCGGCCGCCGCTCAGGCACTTCCATGCAGGTGATCGCGACCGCGGGGCATGTGGACCACGGGAAATCGGCGCTGGTGCGGGCGCTGACCGGGATGGAGCCTGACCGGTGGGCCGAGGAAAAACGCCGGGGGCTGACCCTGGACCTCGGGTTCGCCTGGATGACGCTGCCCGGCGGGGAGCGGCTGGCCTTCGTCGACGTCCCCGGCCACGAAAGGTTCGTGCCGAACATGCTGGCCGGGGTCGGGCCGGTGCCCGCCGTGCTGATCGTGGTGGCCGCGGACGGCGGCTGGATGCCCCAGTCCGCCGAACACCTGGCCGCCATCGACGCGATGGGCATCCGCCACGGCCTGCTCGCCGTCACCCGCGCTGACCTGGCCGATCCCGGGCCGGCCCGGCGGCAGGCGCTGGACCGCCTGGCCGGCTCGCAGCTGGCTCAGGTGGAGGCCGTGGCGGTCAGCTCGGTGACCGGCGCCGGGCTGCCCGAGCTGCGGGCGGCGCTGGCCCGGCTGATGGCCTCGCTGCCCGCCCCCGACGCCTCCGCTCCGGTGCGGCTGTGGATCGACCGGTCGTTCAGCATCAGGGGGAGCGGTACCGTCGTCACCGGCACGCTGCCGGCCGGGACTGTCGCGGTCGGCCAGGAGCTGCAGCTCACCCCGTCCCTGCGGGCCGCCAGGATCCGGGGCCTGGAGTCGCTGAACGAGCCCGCGGCCACCCTCACCGGCGTCGCGCGGGTCGCCGTCAACCTGCGCGGTATCCCGGCCGGTGTCCCGGCCCGGGGGATGGCCCTGGTCGAGCCGGGCCGCTGGACCCTGACCAGGCTGATCGACGTCCGGCTGTCGTGGCAGGCCCCGTCGTCGCAGGCCCCGTCGTCGCAGGCCCCGTCGTCGCAGGCCCCGTCGTCGCAGGCCCCGTCGTCGCAGGCCCTGCCGCAGGAGGCGACGGTGCACATCGGCTCCGCCCGGACGCTGGCCCGGATCAGGCCGCTCGGCCCACCCGGCGGGACCGCTATCGCGCGGCTGACGCTGCGCGACGGACTGCCGCTGCACGTCGGTGACCGGGTTCTGCTCCGCGACCCCGGCGCGGCCAGCCTGGCCATCCTGGGCGCGACGGTGCTGGACGTGGCGCCGCCCGTGCTGGCCCGGCGAGGCGCGGCCGCCGCGGCCGGACGTGAGCTGGCCGCCTGGCCGGATCTCCCGGCCGCGGCCGACCTGCTCAGGCGGCACGGGCTGCTGCGGGCCAGCGTGCTGGCCGCGATGGGCGTGACCGGCGCCCCGCCGCCGGTGGCGGGCGAATGGCTCGCCGATCCGGTCCGCTGGGCCGACCTGCGGCGCCGCCTCGGCGAGGTGGTCGCCGCGCACGCCAGGCAGGATCCGCTCGCGGTCGGCATGCCGCCAGAAGCCGCCCGGGCCGCGCTTGGCCTGCCCGACCGGGCTCTCGTCGAAGCCCTGGCCCGGGCCCCGGCCGACCCGCGGGCCACCGGTGGCCCGCCGCTTGCGGTGCGGCTGACCGGCGGCTATCTCCAGCTGGAGCGGCACGAACAGCGCCAGTCCCGGCGGGACCAGGAGCCGTCAGGGCCGTCGTCGCCACCCGACCCCGCCCATTTCCTGCCGCCGCGCGTGGCCGCGGGCGTGCGGACCCTGCTCGCCGACCTCGCGGGGGCGCCGTTCATGGCGCCCGACGCGGGGCGGCTGCGGGATCTCGGCCTTGATCCGCGGGCGATCGCCGCGGCGGCCCGTGCGGGCTTGGTGCTGCGGGTGACCGAGCAGATCGTGCTGGCGCCCGGCGCGCAGGCCGAGGCGGCCCGGGTGCTCGCCACCTTGCCCCAGCCGTTCACCACCGCCGAAGCGCGGCAGGCGCTTGGCACCACCCGGCGGGTCGCCATCCCGCTGCTCGAATACCTGGACCGGGCCGGGACCACCCAGCGCCTGCCCGACGATCGCCGCCGGGTGCGCTGAGCCCGGATCGTTCCCATTTCGCAGGTGCCGCGCCCGCGGTGCCTACCGTGCGCAGTACCGTGTCTTGGAAACACCGGGTCTTGGAAACACCGTGTCTTGGAAACGAGCGTCGAGGGGGGGGAGCGCGGTGCCGGTCAGCGCGCATTCGCAAGTCACTGACCTAGCTCTGCACGATCATGCCTGCCTGACCTTCGGCGAGCAGGACGAACTGCTCGACCTGACGGCGGCGTTCGTCAGGGACGGGCTGGCCGGCGGTTGCCGGGTCGTGGTGCTCAGTGACGCGCCGCAGCTAGGGACGGCCACGCTGGGCGGCCACCAGGTGGCCGCGGAACCGGCGGCCGCGGCCGGGCAGATCGTGATGGCCGCCAGCCACGATGGCCTGGTCGGGCCCACCGGGTTCTCGGCCGAGCGGGCCATGGAGTGGATACGCGGTCAGCTGGCCGACTCAAGGCGGCAGGGGTACGCCGGGATAAGGGTGGCCTTGGACATGAGCTGGGCCTTGCAGCCGATGACGGGGATCGAGGAGCTGCCCGTGCTCGAGGAGGAGATCGCCGCCGCGGTCAGCGACGCGGAGATGTCAGTCCTGTGCGGATATGACCGGGAGCGGTTCGACCCCGTCACGTTGGCGTTGATCGCGCCCCTGCATTCTCATGCGGTGGCCTCGGCGACTTATCATGATGATCCGGTTTTGCGGATATGCCGCCAGTACGTACCGCCGGGGGTCCGGCTGGCGGGCGAATTTGATTTCCTGGCTAGGGAGGCGCTCGCGCTGGCGCTAGGGGAGGCGATCCGCATCGACGGGGACATCACCATCAACATGGCCCATCTGACCTTCATCGACGCCTCAGGCATGCGGATGATCCTGGAGGCGGCCGCCAGCCTGGGGCCGTCCCGGACCGTGGTCCTGCGCTGCCGGCCGTCGGTCGAGGCGAGGTTCGTTCAGCTCGGCGCGGATCTTCTCCCCCGCGTCAGCCTGGTCGGCGTGGATGACGACTAACGATCCCGCGGCTGACGGGGCCCACGGGTCCGGCCCGGCCGAGGGCGCGGTCATCGCGGACGCCGAGGCCGGCTGGCCGGGCAGCGTGCCCCCGCTGCTTGATCAGGCCTTCGACGCGGGCACGCTGTACGCGTTGCGGGCGTCGGTCCAGGCGCACGCCACCGCGCTCGGCCTGCCCGAGGCCCGTACCGATGACCTGGTGATCGCGGTCCACGAGCTGGCGGCCAACGCCGTCAGGCACGGTGCGGGCGGCGGACGCGTGCGGGTGTCGGAACACGCCGGGGAACTGCGCTGTCAGGTGGAGGACGGCGGTCCGCCCGCTCGCGACGGCGATGCCATGCCTGCTCCGGCCGGTAATTCGGCGGATAGCTGGCCTTTCTCGCCGGGACACGGCTTGTGGCTGGTGCGCTTGGTCGCTGACGAGATAAGCGTGTTCTCTGGTCCAGACGGGACCTGCGCGACGGTTGTTTTCGCGCTGCCCGGGGCCGGCGCACCCTCCGCTGGAGCCTACTGAGCCCGTCCGGCGGGGCGACCCCGGCCTGATCCGCCTGGCGATTATGCTTACCACCGTGGGCACATTGCGGACATCGGTAGCGGCCGGGGAGTCGGGGCCGGTCGTGATGCTATCGGGGGAAGCGGATATCTCGTCGGCCGGGCAGCTGAGCGACGCGCTGACGGCGCAGTTGTCCGGCGGGGCGCAACAGCTCATGGTGGACGTGTCGGGGCTGAGCTTCGCGGATTCGGCCTCGGTGCGGGCCCTCGTGCTGGCCGGCCGGACGCTAAGGGAGCGGGGCGGGACGCTGGTGATCGCCCGTCCGCAGCGGGCGGTGGCCAGGTTGCTCGAGCTGATGGGCGTGGACGAGATGCTCGTCGTGCAGGGCGGCGCGGCCGGTCAGGCGAGGATCAAAGACTACGGAACTCGGGAGAGCGGCGAAGAGCGTCGGCCACCCGGCGGGCCGTACTGAAGGTGTTCGCGACCCGCAGGAGGAGAAAACCGCCACCGCGGACCCGGAAGACGGACGCACCGGGCTGGTCAGCGATCGAGACGGTCGCGGACATCAGGCTGTTCTTCCGTACCGTGACGCGGCGGCCGCCGTTGGTGTCCACCTGATAGCCGGGGTCTAGCCTGCGGCTGAGGACCGTGACGATCTCGTCGGTCGTGACGTTCTTGCGCGGCACCTTTACCTTCGGCATGACGTCTAGGTTAGTAGCATCGCCAGGCCAAGACCGCAGCTATGGACATCCCGGACGGATCAGGCCGACAGCCATACGGCGGTATCGGGCGGCAGGTGGCCATCCGGCATCGGACCGCTGGCGAGCAGGAGCTCGCGGTGCGGCGGAACCGGCTGCGGAGCCGGGCCGAGGTTGGCCGCGAAGATGAACCCGGGCTCCCGGGCGAAGCAGAGCAACCCGGTCGCTTCGGGCTCGCCGCGCCAGCTCAGCCCGCCGCGGCCAAGCGCGGGGTGATCACGCCGCAGCCGGAGCGCGACCTGGTACAGGCGCAGGAAGGAATCCTCGTCGTCGAGCTGAGCCTCGACGCTATAGCGGCCCCAGTCCGGCGGCGGCGGGAGCCAGGGCGGAGCCGGGGCGGCACCAGCGGAAAAGCCGTAACCCCGGCCGGTGCGGGCCCAGGGCATCGGCACCCGGCAGCCGTCCCGGCCCGGGAGCTGGCCGCGGGAGCGGGAGAACCGGGGATCCCGGCGTGCCTCAGCGGGAATGCCGGTGACCTCGGGCAGGCCAAGCTCGTCACCGGCGTAGATATAAGCCGATCCGGGCAGGGCCAGCAGCAGCAGCGCGGCGGCCCGCGCGCGCCGCGTACCCCGGTCGGCGTGCTGATCCCCGAGGGAGATCAGCTCGGCCGCCGTCCTGGCGGGGGTGTACCCGTCGTCCAGCCGGTACCGGCTGGCGGCGCGGGGCACGTCGTGGTTGCCGATCACCCAGGGCGCCTGGGATCCGCTGGCCAGCGCGAGCACCCTGTCGATGGCGTCGCGGAACGCGGCCGCCTGCCAGCGCGCCAGGACCAGCTCGAAGTTGAAGACCTGGGGCAGGCCGCCGGGCGCCAGATACGGCTGCAGGGTGGCCGGCGTGTCGCACCAGACCTCGCCGATGGCCGTCCGGGCTCCTGGCATGCCGTCCGCCGGGTAAGAGTCAAGCAGCTGCCGCCAGGACCGGTAGAGCTCGTGCAGCTCGGGTCGGTGCCGGTACGGCGAAGGCCCGTTCCACGGCCGCCCGGCCTGCACATCAGGAAGGTCCGGGTCCTTGAACAGGGCGTGGGCCGCGTCGACCCGCAGGCCGGCCGTGCCGCGGTCGAGCCAGAACCTGATCACGTCCGCCAGCAGCGCGGGAACGTCCTTGTCCCGCCAGTTCCAGTCCGGCTGGCTGGAGTCGTACAGGTGCAGGTACCACTGCCCGTCTTCGGCCACCCGGGTCCACGCCGCGCCGCCGAAGTACGATGACCAGTTGTTCGGCGGCAGCTCGCCGCCGGGACCGCGTCCTTGGCGGAAGATGAACCGGTCCCGTTCCCGGCTCCCCGGGCCGGCCGCCAGCGCCGCCTGGAACAGCGGGTGGGCGCTTGAGCAGTGGTTAGGCACCAGGTCGATGATCACCCGGAGCTGGTGCCCGGCCGCGTCCTTGACCAGCCCGTCGAAGTCCGCCATGGTGCCGAGCAGCGGGTCGACGCTGCGGTAGTCGCTGATGTCGTAGCCGCCGTCGGCCAGCGGGGACGGGTAGAACGGGGTCAGCCAGATGGCGTCGACCCCGAGATCAGCCAGGTAGCCGAGGCGGGACCTGAGCCCGGGCAGGTCGCCCACCCCGTCGCCGTCGGAGTCGGCGAAGCTGCGCGGGTACACCTGGTAGACAACCGCGTCTTCCCACCAGGCGTGCCCGCCGCTCATGCGTCTCCCCAGGCTCAGGCGGCCACGGCCGGCTGGTCGGTCCCGCAGTACTTGCACTTGGAGGCGGCGGCCGGCAGGTCACTGGACAGGCAGGCGGGGCAGGTCTTGACCGGGGCCGGGTCACCAAACACCACTTGCCCGCGGCGAGCCTGCACGTGCTTGTAGGGCACGACAATGATGAAGTAGACCACGGCCATGAAGATAACGAAGGTAATGATCGCGGTGATGAACCCGCCGAGATCCAGTACCGTATTCGGGTTATTTGCCCGAATTTGATGCCCCAGCCCGTGGCTGCCGGGCACGATGCTCTGAATGAGCGGCTTGATGAAGTCCGTGGTGAAAGCGGTAACCAAGGCACTAAACGCCAAGGCCACGACCAGCCCGACCGCGACGACGATCACGTCACCGCGCATAAGAAAGTTCTTGAAGCCCCTCATGTTCCCTCTCCGATTCGTCTGCTTTCGTCCCGGCCTGACCGCGTCTGGATGCCGCGTTCCCGCGCCCGCCCCTGGCCTGGACTTTTTACCATTGTGGCTGGTGATGCGTTGTATGCCACGGCTTAGGATTCCTGGTCGGGGGATGCGGCGCAAGCGTTTCGGCCGGCGTGGCCCTATCTCACACCCGGGCAGCTCGGGCGCGGCTCCGTGCCGCGACGGCAGTACAGTCGTCGCGGAGGCGTCTGGGTGCCTGGTGGCCCCCCCGGTCTTCAAAACCGATGAGCGCCGCACCGCGGCGCTGGCGGGTTCGATTCCCGTCCGCCTCCGCCACCTCCATGAACGCCGATCCAGGCCGGGCCGACGTACCGTAGCAGGGCTGCTCCAGGCCCGGCGGACGCTCTAGGGGGAGCGACCGTTCACGATCCCGCCTCCTCCCGGGGAGTCGAGCGCGCTGCGCCGGCGAGCTGGTGCCGTGGCAGGTAGCGTTCGTCCCGCTTCCAGCCGCCGCCAGCCCGGGTTTGACCACGACGATGGTCCATCGGTGTTGCGGGGGTCCGCTGGACGAGCCGCCGGCGGCGGGCCCGTCGCGGTCGTGCTGGTGGTGCGGTGGCGGCTGGGGGTGGTGATGCGAGGTGTATGCCGTGCCTGGTCCGGCCGGGCGTGATGCGGGCCGGACCGTCCGGTTCTCGTGGAAGATCGGGCCTCCACGGAGGATTCGGGCAATCATAGGGTACCAAAACTTCCAGGTAAGTCAAATATTCCACGACTTTTTTCGATAGTTGTGACGGATGGGTTCCGGGTGCGGGGAGAGGCGGGTGCGGCGGCTGGGGTGCGGCGCTTCGGGCCCTCAGGGCGTGACCGTCGCCCCGATCGTGAGCCGCCGCGCGGGCCCGATAGGTGGCCGGGCTGGTCGGGTGCGGGCTCTCGTTGGCTACAGAGTTACCTATAGTTATTATAAGATTACTCAGTGTTACGATCAGGGTCGGGGCGCATAGCAGGTCGCGGGAGGCCATGGAGGGGGATGTCATGAAAGGCAGGAATCTCAGTGCTGCTAGGCGGCCCGGCCTGGCAGCAGCAGTCGGCGTGCTGGTCGCTGCGGCAGGGGCAGGCATCCCGGCCGCGGCGGCCAGCACGGGCGGGGCCGGGCACCGGTGCCTACCGCAGACCGCCTACGTGCTGACCAGTAACTCGGGCATCGTGACGCCGATCAGCACCCGCACCAACACGGCCGGCCCGGCAATTCACGTCGGGCACGACCCGACCGCCATCGCGATCACCCCGAAAGGCACGACCGCCTACGTGGTCAACAATGGCTCGGTGACGCCGATCAGCACCCGCACCAACACAGCCGGGCGGGCGATCTACGGCGGCCAATACCCGGAGGCCATAGCGATCACCCCCGACGGCAAAACCGCCTATGTGGTCGACGCCGTCCCGGGCACGGTGACGCCGATCAGCACCCGCACCGGCACACACGGGCCGGCGATCCGCGTCGGGAAGTACCCGTCGGTCATCGCGATCACCCCGGAGGGGTGAAACGTCTAACCGTCTCCACCGCGCACGCGGCTGCGGCGGATCACCGGACCGGCGGATACAAGGTCTCGCGTCGCGCCGGGGTCATCCGACGCGAGGGCGCGGGCACACCGGATGGGCGGCGGAGCTGAGGTCTCCTGGACCAGGCGAGCCTTAAGGCGGTCACAGTGGTACCTGCAATCCCTGCTAGCTCACCCAGACCGGGCCCGGGGAGCCGGCAGGCACCGCAAACCAGGATTGTGGATCGTTAGCTTGTTATTTCGACGGTAACGATCCACAATCATGCCTGCGAGGAGCTGGAACCGGCGCCGGAGAGCCGGTGAGGCGGGTGGGACGGGCGTGACCCGGGGTCGGGCCGTCGCTGGCACCGGGCCTTCGCTGGCACCGGGCCGTCGCTGGCACCGGGCCGCCGCTGGCACCGGGCCGCCGGGCCGGGCAGGGGGGAGGCCGCACCCGGGAACCTGGATCGGGAGGGACGGACTCCGTCCGCCTCCGCCACCTGCGCCCCCGTCAGGCTGCAGGTGGAGGACGGCGCGGGTTACTGCTGGCTGGGGGACCAGGTGAACCGGCGCACGGCGAACAGCGCGCCGGCTACGCCCCAGGCCGCGACGATGAGCAGGTCCGGCCAGGCGAATGACCGGCCGCCGTTCGTCCTCGGGTCGAAGGCGGCCTGCATGGCCACCGCCAGCGGGCGCACCGGCAGCACCTGCGCGACATCGCGCAGCCAGGCCGGGAACAGGTTCTCCGGGATGTAGATCCCGGAGATCGCGTTCAGCGTGAACATGATGAGCATGACCAGCGGGCCCGCGGCATCGACCGACTTGATGAACGTGGCCACCGCGTAGGCCACGCCGCACAGCGCGGCCGTGCCGATCACGGCCGTCGCGATTACCGCGCCGGCGCCCGTCGCGCTCTGGTGCACGCCGAACACGATCCAGCCGACGGCGGACAGCACGATGACGATGGTCAGCGCGGAGACCTCGGAGGTGACCACGTCGCCGCCGATCAGCACCACCGGCCGCACCGGGGTGGCCCGGCGCCGCTTGAGCGCGCCGGTCTCGCGCTTGGCCACCAGGGTGACCACCAGGTTGGACAGCGTGGCGCTGGCCAGGCCGAGCACGATCATCCGGGGCAGATAGTAACTGTCACCCTGGATCGAGACGCCTGAATACGTGAACGACTCGTGCCGGAAGATGTAGCCGAACAGCAAGAGCAGCAGCAGCGGCAGCGCGAGCGTGAAGCCGCGGGCCCGCGGGTCCCGCAGGAACGTGCGCAGGTCATAGCGCGCCTGGTGGGCGACGAGGGCGGCGGTGCTCATCGTGTCTCCGCACCGGAGGTGAGCTTGAGATAGATGTCCTCAAGCGACGGACGGTGAACGGCGATGTCAGCCATCGGGTGGCCGTGCGCCATCGCCCATTCGGTCAGGACGCGCAGCGCCGGGATCGGTTCCGGCACGCTGATCTCGACCCGCCCGTGCGTCCGCGCACCGGGCGTGCCCTGGCCAGGCAGCGACGGCAGCTGCGCCGCCGTCACGCCGTCCGGCAAGGTGAAGGAGATCAGGGTCGCCCCGACGTCACGGCCGCCGATGGTCTGCGCGGTGCCCGAGGCGACGATCCGGCCGGCCGCGAGGATCATGATGCGGTCGGCCAGGGCCTCGGCCTCGTCCATGAAGTGAGTCGTCAGGAAGATGGTCTTGCCGAGGTCGCGCAGCCCCGATATGACGTCCCAGGCCAGCCGCCGCGCGGTCGGGTCGAAGCCGGTCGTCGGCTCGTCGAGGAAGACAAGCTCCGGATCGCCGATCAGCGCGAGCGCGACGTCGAGGCGCCGCTGCTGGCCGCCGGACAGCTGGTCGCAGCGGCTGTCCACTTTGTCGGTCAGGCCGGTCAGCTCGAGCACCCGGTTCACCGGCAACGGGTGCGGGTAGTAGCCGGCGTACATGCTCAGGCATTCCCGCACGGTGAGCAGCCGTTCCGGTGAGTTGACCTGCAGCACCACGCCGATGCGGGCCCGCCAGTCCGGCCCGGCCTTGGCCGGATCGGTGCCGAGCACCCGCACGTCGCCGCTCGTCCGGTTCCGGAAACCCTCGAGGATTTCCGTCGTGGTGGTCTTGCCCGCTCCGTTGGGGCCGAGGAAGGCGAGGATCTCGCCGCGGGCCACCTCGAGGTCGATCCCGCGAACGGCCTCGTAGGAGCCATAGCTCATCCGCAGCCCCCGGACGCTGATGGCCGGCCCGGTGCCAGCTGACCCGGTGCCAGCTGACCCGGTGCCAGCTGACCCGGTGCCAGCTGACCCGGTGCCAGCTGACCCGGTGCGCTCCGGCTGCGGGCCGACCGCGGCCGCGGACGTCAGCGGTTCAGCTGTCGTCACGAAACGCCTCCGCCTCGCTGAGGGCGGTAGCTGTCCGCCGGGCGATGCCGCGCTCGTTCAGCATCCTCGTGTAGATGTTGAACACCGGGAGCACCGCCCAGCTGCCCTCACCCTGGACGTCGAAAACGGTACCGCCCGGCTCGCCGCGCAGGCTCACCTTGGCCCGCGCGAGTCCTTTGCGCACGCGCAGCACGGTCTCACCGTCGGCCTCGACCTGATAGTCACCGCCGAGCCGGTGCCGGATCACCTCTGCTGCCTGCTCAGCGGAGATCGGGCTCCGCCGTACCTTGACGCTCTGCATGACGCCCCGTGTCCCTTCAGCTAGGACTCGCCGTGCCCCCCGCGGAGTCTCACTATTCGGTTCACCGAGTAGGGTACAGGTCTAATAGACCCATTGGAAGGAGCATGGCATCGTCCCACGTGGCCGGCGTCCGCTTACCGCCTTTGAGCAGGTACTGCTCGGCTTCGTCGCCCGTGAGCCGTATTCGGGTTACGGGCTTAAGAAGGTCTTCAGCGCCTCGCCCGCCAGCGTGTACCAGCCAAGCCCAGGGGCGCTTTACCCGGCTCTGCGCCGCCTGGTGGGCCGTGACCTGCTGTGCGCCGAGGAGATCGTCTCCGGCGGCCGCCGCCCGCAGCGGCTTTACCACGTGACCGAAGCCGGCCGCGTCACCCATCTGGACTGGCTCCGCCAGCCGGTCGATCCGGCCGCCGTCGGCTCTGACCTGGGCCTGCACCTGATGCGCTTCGCGATGATGGAGAACCAGCTTGAGCGGGCGGAGATCCTCGCGTTCCTGAAGGGGCTGGCCGAGGCGCTCGATGGCTTCGTGGCCGGGATGGAACAGTACGTCGCCTCGGGTGTGCAGTCGGCCCGGCGCCACGCGCAGCTGGCGCTGATGCACGGCATCGTCGTGCACCGCGCCAGCCTCGACTGGGCCAGGTCGGCGATATCCGTGCTGGCCGAGTCCGCGGCCCAGCCGTTACACCGCCCCCGCCGGTCAGCCCGCCTGCTGCTGCGGTGGCCGGTCACATCGGCTGGCGTTGATCCGTCAGGGATATGACGGAACGCGACAGCGAAAAGGTGACCGATGCACGAAGACGACTGGCTGGCCGGGCGGTTCGAGGCGAGCCGGCCTCGCCTGCGGGCGATGGCCTACCGGATGCTCGGCTCGCTGAGCGACGCCGACGACGCGGTCCAGGAAGCCTGGATTCGCGCCGCAGGGGCCAGCGCGACCTCCGTGGACAACCTCGAGGGATGGCTCACCACCATCGCCGCCCGGGTGTGCCTGGACATGCTGCGCGCCCGGAAGTCGCGGCGCGAGCAGCCGCTGGACAGCCATGACGCGATGGTGGCGGGCCCCGAGCAGGAAACGATGCTCGCGGATTCTGTCGGGCTGGCGCTGCTCGTGGTGCTGGATACGCTCACTCCCGCCGAACGGATCGCGTTCGTGCTCCACGACACCTTCGGCCTGCCGTTCGGCCAGATCGCCGCGATCACGGGCCGTTCCCCGGCCGCAGCCCGCCAGCTGGCCAGCCGCGCCCGCCGCCGGGTCCTCGGCACGGCCGCGGTGCCCGGGACCCGGCTGGCCCGTCAGCGGGAGGTCGCCGACGCCTTCCTGGCGGCCTCGCGCGGCGGCGACATAGCCGGGTTGCTCGCTGTGCTAGACCCCGACGTGGTGCTGCACGCCGACGCCGCGTCCGTACCGTCGGGCGCCCCGATGACCATCCGCGGCGCGGCGGCCGTGGCGCGGGGAGCACGCGCTGCCTCCGGGCGTTCAAGCTACGCGGGCGTTGCCCTGGTCAACGGGACCCCGGGCATCGTCATGGCGCCCCGCGGCCGGCTGGTCCTGGTGCTGGCCCTCACCATCCCCGACGGCCGGATCACCCAGATCGACGTGATCGCCGACCCGGCCCGCCTCGAACAGCTCGACCTGGCCGTCCTGGACGCCTGAGGCCGGGAGCGGCCCGGGCCGGTTATGGCTCAGGTTATGGCGCCGGTTTGGTGGCTTCGAGGCGTTCGACGAGGCCGAGCCTGAACCGTTCGGCCTGCTCGATATGGAGGCCGAGGTCGCGTACCCGGGTCAGCGGGCGGCGGCGGAAATGCTCGCCGGCCAGCGGGATGGTGATGCGCTCGTAGAGCCACTGCAGGCCGCGCAGCACCGCGGGGCGGGCCGCGATGTGGTCCACCAGCAGCAGCCGGCCGCCGGGTCGCAGCACGCGCGCCATCTCGCTGATCGCGCGCTCGTGATCGGGGATGGCGCACAGCCCGAGGGTGCACAGCACGGTGTCGAACGAACCGTCAGGGAAGTCCAGCGCCTGCGCGTCCCCTGGCCGCAGGTCGGCCGTCCGGCCCAGTCCGGCCGCGCGGTCACGCGCGATGCCGAGCATTTCCGCCGACAGGTCGATGCCGGTGAGGCGGACGCCGTCCGGGTAGTAGGGCAGGTTACGCCCGGTACCGATGGCCACTTCGAGGACATCGCCGACGGCGCGGCCGCAGGCCCACGGCCGGCTGGCGCCGAACAGGTGCCGGTCCCAGAAATCCATGTCATGGTCGTACCGGCTCGCGTGCTTGTCCCAGTACCTGACCAGCTGGCGGCCCGCGATATCAGCCATGCCGGAAGGTCGCGGGAATGGGCAGGTCGCTCAGTCGCGACAGCGGCCAGATGACCAGGAACGCCCGGCCGACCACGGCCTGCTCAGGAATGGTGCCCTGATCGGGGAAGCCCTGCAGCATGTGGTCGAGGGAATCCGCGGAATCTTCCCTGTTATCGCCCATGACCCACAGCCGTCCGGCCGGGACGGTGACGCTGAACGACCTGAAGGAGGGATCCGAGCCCGGGAACAGGTACGACGTCTCGTGCAGCGGGACGCCGTTGACCGTCAGCAGGCCGTCGGTACAGCACGCCACGTGGTCGCCGGGCAGGCCGATCACCCGCTTGATGTAGAAGGTCTGGTTGCTGTACAGCCCGATGTCGGAGAGCACGCCATCCGCGACCCGCACGACGGGGTTGGACGGCGGGGTATCCGGTGCGCCGTCCAGGTTCCCCCACGAGCCCTGGCCGCTGAACACGACGATGTCGCCGCGGTCGATGCCGCGGAGGTGATAGACGAGCCGGTTGACCAGGACCCGGTCGCCGGGCAGCAGGGTGTTCTCCATCGACGCCGACGGAATCAGGTACGGCTGGACGACGAACGCCTTGAGCACAAGCGTGAGCGCGATCGCGATCACGACGATGACGAGCAGCTGCCGCCAGAACCTGTTCTGCTTCCCGGCCGGGGCAGGCGATCCCGGATCGCGGGCCGGCCCGAGCGTACCGGGATCGTGTTGATCGTCCGTTGCCTGGTCCTCGGGCATGGTCAGCTACCTGTCCGGTTGCGCCGTCGTGGCCTGCTCGCCGCCGCACTGATCGCAGGGCGATTTCAGTGTGTCACATCTGACCGTCAGGGTATCGAGGTCCGCCGGAAATGGCAATTGGTAATTTACTAACGCAATCACTGGTTGCGCGGCGGCGGTAAAGACCTGCGGGTATTTAAGTTGGCGCTGTCTAAAATCGGGACCCCACCTGGGACTGGCGTAAAGCAGCCTGGTATTCCTAGGCATGCCTGAGGAATACGTCCTGTTCGCAGGGGAGGAGATCGCATGGCAGAGGTCAACGTCACCGTCGACGGCGTGAAGTATGCGGACCACGTCGAGCCCCGGATGTTGCTGGTCCACTATCTGCGGGAAATAGTAGGTAAGACGGGGACGCCGATCGGATGCGACACGTCGAATTGCGGCGCTTGCACCGTGCTGCTTGACGGGGAGTCGGTAAAAAGCTGCGCGGTCCTGGCCGTCCAGGCGGACGGCTCGGAAGTCACGACCATCGAAGGCATGGCGAATGGCAGCTTGCATCCCCTGCAGCGCGCTTTCCACGAGGAGCACGCCCTCCAGTGCGGGTACTGCACCCCGGGGATGATCCTGGCGGCGTCGGACCTGCTCAGGGAGAATCCTCACCCGAGCAACGAGGAGATCCGCGAGGGACTCGAGGGCAATCTCTGCCGCTGTACCGGCTATGAGAACATCGTCCGCGCCGTCCGGCGCGCCGCCCAGGCGGGAGCGAACGCATGACCGCGCAGACCGAGGCACCCCACCAGGCTCCGGCCGCCGAGTTCGGCCGGGCCCGGCTGCGCAAGGAAGACGAGCGGCTCATCACCGGCCAGACCAACTGGACCGACAACATCCGGCTGCCCGGCATGCTGCACGTGGCCTACCTGCGCAGCCCGTTCGCGCACGCCCGCATCACCTCAGTGGACGTCAGCGCGGCCCGCTCCGAGCCGGGAGTCGTCGCCGCCTACAGCGGCGCGGACTTCGCCGCTGAGCAAGGCAGCCTGCCGTGCGCCTGGCCGGTGACGCCCGACATCGTGATCCCTGCTCACCCGCCGATGGCGACCGACGAGGTGCGCTACGTCGGCGAGGCCGTGGCCTGCGTCGTGGCCCGTGACCGCTACGCCGCGGCGGACGCCCTGGCCGCCATCGAGATTGACTACGAACCGCTGCCGCCGGTGCTCGACATCAGGACCGCCCTGCACGAGGGCTCGCCCAAGGTGCACGAGGCGGGCAACAAGAGCTTCGAGTGGGTTTTCGCCAACGGCGACATGGAAGCGGCGTTCGGTGACGCGCCCGTGGTGCTGGAGCGCTACTACCGTCAGCAGCGGCTGATCCCGGCCGCGATGGAGCCGCGTTCTGTGGTCTGCTCGTGCGTGGGCGGTGAGTTCACGCTCTGGTCGGCGACCCAGATCCCGCACGTGCTCAGGGTCATGCTGGCCCTGGTGACCGGCATCGGCGAGCAGAACATCCGGGTCATCGCGCCCGACGTCGGCGGCGGTTTCGGATCCAAGCTCCAGGTCACCGCCGAAGAGGTGCTGGCCCTGCTGATCGCCCGCAAGCTGGGCCGGCCGGTCAAGTGGACCGAGACCCGCAGCGAAGGCAACATGACCGTGCACCACGGCCGGGACCAGTGGCAGCACCTGCGGATCGCCGCGGACCGCGACGGCAAGATCCGCGGGCTTGAGGTCGACCTGCTCGCCGACATGGGGGCGTACCTCATGCTGGTCACGCCGGGCGTTCCGCTGCTCGGGGCCTTCATGTTCCCGGCGATCTACAAGATGGACGCCTACTCGTTTAAGTGCACCGGGGTCTTCACCACCAAGATGCCCACCGACGCCTACCGGGGCGCGGGCCGGCCAGAAGCTACCTTCGCCATCGAGCGGCTCATGGACGAGCTGGCCACCGAGCTTGCCCTCGACCCGATCGAGGTGCGGGAACGGAACTGGATCAAGCACGAGGAGTTCCCGTTCACGACCGTGTGCGGTCTGACCTACGACTCAGGCAACTACGAGGCGGCCACGGCCAGGGCCAGGGAACTGTTCGACTACGACGGGCTGCGCAAGGAGCAGGCGCTGCGGCGGGGCAATAATGACCCGGTCCAGCTTGGCATCGGCGTCTCGACCTTCACCGAGATGTGCGGGCTGGCCCCCTCCCGGGTGCTCGGCTCGCTGGCCTACGGGGCCGGCGGCTGGGAGCAGGCCTCGATCCGGATGCTGCCCACCGGCAAGGTCGAGGTCGTCACCGGGTCAAGCGCGCACGGGCAGGGCCACGAGACGGCGTGGAGCCAGATCGTCGCCGACCAGCTCGGCGTGCCGTTCGAGGACATCCGGGTGCTGCACGGCGACACCCAGGTCTCACCCAAGGGCATGGACACCTACGGATCCCGGTCCCTGGCGGTGGGCGGCATGGCCCTGGTCTCGGCCTGCGACAAGGTCATCGACAAGGCCAAGGTGATCGCCGCAGGGCTGCTCGAGGCGTCCGCCGATGACCTGGAGTGGTCGCCCGGCCGGTTCGCGGTCCGCGGCGACCCGGACAAGGGCGTCACGATCGCCGAGATCGCGCTGGCCGCCTTTGCCGCGCACAACCTGCCGGACGGCGTCGAGCCGAGCATCGACGCCGATGCCACCTACGACCCGGACAATTTCTCCTTCCCGCACGGGACTCACCTGTGCGCGACGGAGGTCGACACCGAGACCGGTTTCGTCAAGATCCGGTCCTACGTCTGCGTCGATGACATCGGGACGGTGGTGAACCCGCTCATCGTCGAGGGCCAGGTCCACGGCGGTCTGGCCCAGGGCATCGCGCAGGCGCTGTACGAGGAAGCGGTCTACGACGACGACGGCAACCTGGTCACCTCCACGCTGGCGGATTACCTGGTGCCGTCGGCGTCCGACCTGCCGTCGTACGTGACCGACCGGACCGAGAGCCGGGCCGATAACCGGCTCGGGGTCAAGGGGGTCGGCGAGGCGGGCACGATCGCCTCGACTCCCGCGGTGGTCAACGCGATCGTCGACGCCCTGCGCCCGTTCGGCGTCAGCGATGTCACCATGCCCTGCACCCCGGAACGGGTCTGGCGAGCGATCACCGAGGCCAGGGGCGGCGCCACGGGCAGTGCGGCCGAGCAGCACGCGGCCCGGCAGAGCGACCAGACGCAGGGCAACAGCCCGCAGGGCACCGGCCCGGCGCACGAAGGAGACAGAGCATGATCCCGGCCAAGTTCGATTATGTCCGTCCCGGTTCGCTGGACGAAGCGGTCCGGGCGCTGGCCGGCGGCGGTGACGACGCGAAGGTCATCGCGGGCGGGCAGAGCCTGCTCCCGCTGCTGCGCCTGCGGCTGGCCTACCCGGAGCTCCTGGTGGACCTGGCCGGCCTGGCGGAGCTGCGGGGCGTGACCGACGCCGGGGACTCGCTCCTGATCGGCGCGAGGACCACGCACTACCAGCTGATCCACGATCCGCTTGTCGCCGAGCACTGCGGCCTGCTGGCGCAAGCCACCAGCACGGTGGCCGATCCGGCCATCCGGCACCGGGGCACGCTCGGTGGCGCGCTTGTGCACGCAGACCCGGCGGGTGACCTGCCGGCCGTGGCCCTGGCGCTTGAGGCCACGCTGATCGCCAGCGGCCCCGGCGGTGAACGTGAGATCGCCGCCGCCGACTTCTTCGTCGACTACCTGACCACTCATCTGGAGCCGGATGAGATCCTGACCGGGATCCGGGTGCCCAAGCTCGGCCCCGGCTGGGGTTACCGGTACGAGAAGTTCCACCGGACCGCGCAGTCCTGGGCCACCGTCGGCGTGGCCGCGCTGGTCCGGCGGTCCAACGGATCTGTCGCCGAGGCCAGGATCGGGCTGACCAACATGGGGCCGGTCCCGGTGCGGGCCACGGCCGCGGAAAACGCCGCGGCCGGGGTGCAGGCCAGCCGGGACGCGCTGCGGGCCGCGGCGGCTCAGGCCGCCGAAGGCACCGAGCCCCCGGGTGACCTGCACGGCGCACCCGACTACCGGCGGCACCTGGCCCGGGTGCTGACCGGACGAGCGCTGGCCGCGGCCGCCGGAATCTGACCGATGCCGCCGCTCGCACCGGTGAGAGTGCCGGTGCGAGCGGAACATCGGCTGACGGAGGGTTGTTCTTGAGGAATGATTGAGGACCGGTTTGCTGAGCTGATCGCCGCGCAGCGGCAGGGAGTGCTGGTCACCCTCAGGAAAGACGGGTGGCCGCAGCTGTCCAACGTCACGTACGCCTGGGATGCCGGGGAGCAGACCATCCGGGTCTCCACCACCGACAGCCGGGCCAAGACCCGCAACATGCGCCGTGACCCGCGGGTCAGCTTCCACGTCACCACCGCGGACTTCTGGTCCTACGTGGTGGCGGACGGCCGGGCCGAGCTGTCGGCCGTGGCCCAGGACACCCGCGACGCCGCCGTCGAGGAACTGGTGGAGCTGTACCGCACGGTGCAGGGCGAACACCCCGACTGGGACGACTACCGGGCGGCCATGGTCCGTGACCAGCGGCTGGTGGTCCGGATCCGGGTTGACCGGGCGTACGGGATGGTGCACCGCTGATGCTGCCTGACTCCTACGGGCGGATCGCGACCGATCTGCGGGTGTCGCTGACCGACAAGTGCAACCTGCGGTGCTCGTACTGCATGCCGCCCGAGGGCCTGGACTGGCTGCCCTCACCCGATCTGCTCACCGACGCCGAGGTGGTACGGCTGGTCCGGGTGGCAGTCGAACGGCTGGGCGTGCGCGAGGTCAGGTTCACCGGCGGTGAGCCCCTGCTGCGGCGCGGACTGGCCGGGATCGTGGCCCAGACCGCGGAGCTGCGCCCGCGCCCGGAGATCTCCCTGACCACCAACGGGATCGGGCTCCATCGCACGGCCGCGGCGTTGCGCGCGGCCGGCCTGGACCGGGTCAACGTGTCGCTGGACACGCTGCGGCCGGAGACCTTCCGCAAGCTGGCGCGGCGGGACCGGCTGCCCGACGTGCTCGACGGGCTGGCCGCCGCGGCGCAGGCCGGCCTGACCCCGGTCAAGGTCAACGCCGTGCTGATGCGGGACCTGAACGACGATGAGGCCGCGCCGCTGCTCAGCTTCTGCGTGCAGGCCGGCTATGAGCTCCGTTTCATCGAGCAGATGCCGCTCGACGCGCAGCACGGCTGGAGCCGGGCCGAGATGGTGACCGCGGCGGAGATCCTCGCCGCCCTCGGCCGCGAGTTCGCCCTCACCCCCGACGACCCGGGCCAGCGCGGATCGGCGCCCGCCGAGGCGTTCCTCGTCGACGGGGGGCCGGCCAGGGTCGGGGTGATCGCGTCGGTCACCCGGCCGTTCTGCGGTACCTGCGACCGGGTCCGGCTGACCGCGGACGGCCAGGTGCGGAACTGCCTGTTCGCGCGGACCGAGAGCGACCTGCGCGGACCGCTGCGCGCGGGGGCCACCGACGCCGAGCTGGCCCGTCAATGGCAGCGGGCCGTGGCCGTCAAGCTGCCGGGGCACGGCATCAACGACCCGTCGTTCCTGCAGCCCGACCGGCCCATGTCCGCCATCGGCGGCTAACCGGCTGGATGAGGGGTGAGCCACGGATCGTTCGGCCTCATTATTCTCGCGGGCGGCCGGGCGGCTCGCCTGGGCGGGCAGGACAAGCCCGGCCTGGTGATCGGGGACCGCACGCTGCTTGGCTCGGTGATCCGGGCCGGAACCGGCGCCGGGGCACGCCAGGTCATCGTGGTGGGACCGGAGCGGCCCGGGCTGGACGGCGTGTCCTTCGTGCGCGAGGAACCGCCGGGGTCGGGACCGGTGCCCGCGTTGCGGCGCGGCCTGGCCGGCGCGTCGCAGCCCTGGGTGGCGGTGCTCGCCGCCGACCTGCCGTTCCTGCGGGCCGGTCACCTGGACACGCTGCTCAGCGCGGCCGGGGGCCACGCTGGCGCCATCCTCATCGACGCGGCCGCCCGCCCGCAGTGGCTGGCCGGCTGCTGGCAGACCGGAGTTCTGCGCCGGGCCGCGGCGAGCTACCGGCAGGACTCGCTGCGCGGGCTGCTCGGCCCGCTCGGCCCGGCTCTGGTCCGGCTGACCCCGGCTCCGGGGGAGCCGCCGCCGTGGCTGGACTGCGATACGCCCGAGGACCTGCGGCGGGCCCGTGAGCTCTGGGGCCCGGCGCGGGCAGCTGATAACATTTCGGTGAACTGAACACGCACGGGAGTCCGGGCTGACCGGGCTGAGAGGGTGGCTGGCCGCCTCGGGCGGCCCCCTGCGCCGCCGACCGTCTGAACCTGTCCGGGTCATGCCGGCGTAGGGAGGCTGCCGTGGCGGCGACCGCCAGCGAGCAGAAGGCCAGCGAGGAGTTCGTCACCGTACCGGGTAGCCGCCGTTCGGAGGTCGCGCGTACGCTCGCCGATCCGGTGCCCCAGGCGCTGAGCCTGCTTGACCAGTTCGGTCTGTGGGGCAACCTCGGGGTCAGCCTGCTCGGCTTCACCGGGGCGATCTTCGTCCTGCAGCCGGGCGGCGCGGGCACCCCGCAGCTTTCGCTGGCCGCGGCGCTGACCGCCATCGTGGTCGGCACCGTGCTCGGCACGGTGCCGCTGGCCCTGGCCGGGCTGCCGGGCGCGCAGACCGGCGCGCCCGCCATGGTGCTGCTGCG
The DNA here is from genome assembly GCA_050013055.1 of Streptosporangiaceae bacterium. Classification (GTDB taxonomy): domain Bacteria; phylum Actinomycetota; class Actinomycetes; order Streptosporangiales; family Streptosporangiaceae; genus Palsa-504. Next base: position 9,359 of record JBEKGC010000008.1, on the reverse strand, counting down.
GGGCTTGTTCGGCGCCAGGCTGTCGTACCTGCCGACCGCGCTGAACATCGCCCAGTGTCTCGGCTGGGGCGTGTTCGAGCTGGTGACGATCGCGACGGCCGCGCACACGGTGGCGCCCGCCCTGCCCAAGTGGGGGTACGTGCTGATCGCCGGGCTGGCCACCGCGTTGCTGACCATCCGGCCCCTGGGCGCCATCCGGGTCCTGCGCAAGTACGCGACAGGTGCCGTCCTGATCGTGCTCTGTTACCTGTTCGTGCAGCTCATCCGCCACCCCCTGCCTGGGTTCACGCACGGTACCTGGTCCGGCTACTGGGCCGCGACCGACACCGTGGTCGCCGTCGCCATCTCCTTCGCCCCGCTGGCCGCCGACTACACCAGGCACTCGCGCAGCCCGCGCGCCGCCTTCGCGGGCACGCTGGCCGGTTACAGCGTCACCCAGGTGCTGTGCTACGTCATCGGGCTGCTCGCGCTCGTGACCGTCGCGAACCGCAACCCCAACGACATCTACGGCGCGTTCATCGCGCTGCCGGTCGGCTCGCTCGGCTTCGCCATCCTGGCCGCGCGCGAGCTCGACCAGGCCTTCGCCAACGTCTACTCCACCGCGGTGTCCACGCAGAACCTGCGCCCGCTCTGGGACCGCCGCATCCTGGCGGGCACGATCGCGGCGGTGACCACGGCAGGCGCGCTGTGGCTGAACATCGCCGACTACGAGAACTTCCTGGACCTGATCGGCTCGGTGTTCGTGCCGATGTCGGCGGTCCTGATCGCGGATTACTTCGTCGTGTCCGGACGGAACTGGGACCTGTCGGCGGCCGCCCGCTCTCGCTGGCTGATGCTGCTGCCCTGGGCCGCGGGCTTCGTCACCTACCAGCTCATCAACCCCGGATACGTGTCCTGGTGGGCGTCCGCCTGGACGTCGGCGGGGCGGTTCATCGGCTTCACCCCGGCCAGCTGGATGTCGGCTTCGATCCTGTCCTTCGCCGTCGCCGCGGTGATCACGCTGCTGGCCGGCGGCCTGGTCCGCCGGCTCGCCCGGTGACCGGACCGCCGCACCTCGTCCACGGCATGGGCCGCGAGCTGACCGCACCCGACTGGCCCGCGCTGACCGACGAGGAGGTGGGCGAGGTCCTCGGCGGCTGGGTCCCCGGCGGCTGGGTCCCCGGCGGCTGGGTCCCCGGCTGGCTCCCCGGCGGGCAGCCGGTGGTGACCTGGCGGAGCCCGCGGCCGATGTCGGCCGCCGCGCTGGTCCGCCAGGGGACCGTGACGGTCTTCCTCAAACGCCATCACGTGCGGGTCAGGACCCCGGCCCAGCTGGCCGCCGAGCATGCCTTCGCCGCCCACCTGCGCCGCCGCGGACAGCCGGTTCCCCTCGTCCTGCACCGCGCGAACGGCCAGTCGGTGCTGCGCCGGGGAGACTACTGCTACGAGGTGCACCAACTGGCGGAAGGCGCCGACCTGTACCGGGACGCGGTCAGCTGGTCGCCGTACGCCAGCCCCGGTCACGCGCACGCAGCCGGGCAGGCTCTGGCGGCCCTGCACCTGGCCGCGGCGGATTTTCCCGCGCCGGCCCGCCCGTTCGCGGTGCTGATGAACTCCTGCCGCCTGCTCGCTGCGGCCGATCCGCGCGCCGAGGCGGACCGCCTGATCGGCGAGCGTCCCGACCTGGCCGCCTACCTGGCCGGACGTCACTGGCCCGACGACTTCACCGCCATCTTGGCGCCGCTGATCCGCCGCGCCGCCCCGCGAGTCCGGTCGCTGCCCGGTCAGTGGGGGCACGGCGACTGGCACCCGTCCAACCTGTCGTGGACCTCGGCCGGACCCAGCGCGCAGGTCGCCGGGATCTTCGACCTCGGGCTGGCCAACCGCACGTCCGCCGTGCATGACCTGGCTATCGCGCTCGAGCGCAGCGTGGTGGACTGGCTGGGCACGGCGGACGCCGACGCAGCCGCCGCGGCCGCCCTGCTCGACGGGTACCAGGAGGTGCGCCCGCTGACCGGGGCCGAAGCCGCCGCGCTGCCCGTGGTCCTGCCGGTCGTCCACCTGGAGTACGCGCTGTCAGAAGCCGACTACTTCACCGGCGTGACGCGCTGCGCCGCCGACGCCGGGCTGGCGTATGACTACCTGATCGGTCATGCCCGCTGGTTCGGCCAGCCCCAGGGCGCGGCGCTGCTCGCGTTCCTGGGTGAGCACCTGCGCCGGAGCTTAGCGGTCGGCGGCCCGGTAGGCCGGAGCTTAGCGGTCGGCGGGCCGGTAGGCCGGGCCGTGCGCGTCGTCGCAGTGCGGCTCGGCGGGCCGCTCCCGGCCGGGCGCGTAACCGGCCCGCGCCGCGTGGTCGACCTGCAAGGTGGCGTGGGTGATGCCGTACTGGCCGGCCAGGAACGCCTCCAGATCGGCGCGGACCGCGTGGCAATCCTCGCCCGCCGCGACCAGGATATGGGCGGAGGCGGCGGGCAGGCCCGAGGTGATCTCCCAGATATGCAGGTCATGGACCTCGGTGACGTGACGGCGGGCCGCCATCGCGCCGCCGACCGCCGCCGGATCCAGCCCTGCGGGTGCGGCCTCAAGGAAGATGCGGCCCGACTGCTTGATCAGCCCGGCCCCGGCGTGCAGCATCAGCACCACCACGACGAGCGTGGCGATCGCGTCCGCCCTGGTGAACCCGGTCAGCACGATGACCAGGCCCGCCACCGCGGTGGCGGCGAACGCGTAGAGGTCGGTGAGGATGTGCTTGAACGCGCCGGTGAGGTTGAGGCTCGGCTGGCTGACGTGGTGCGCGCCGTGGTCGCCGTGGCCCGCGCCGGCCCGGGCGATCAGCAGGGTCGCGGCGAGGTTGACGGCTACCCCCGCCAGCGCGACGCCGAGAACCGTCCCGCCGCTGGTCGGAGGCGGTGTCACCAGCCGGCGCACGGCCGAATAGCCAAGCCAGGCCGCGAGCAGGACCAGGGTGAGGCCATTAGCCTGCGCCGACATGATCTCGGTGCGCCGCAGCCCGTAGGTGTAGCCGCCGGCCGGCGGCCGGGCGGCCAGCCGCGCGGTGACCAGCACCAGCGCGATGGACGCGGCGTCGGTCAGCATGTGCGCGGCGTCCGAGATCAGCGCCAGGGAGTGCGCGGCCAGGCCGGCCACGATCTCGCCGGCCATGAACGCCAGGATCAGGACAAGCGCAGCCGACAGCCACCTGGCGCCCGGCCCGGAAACGCCGGACGCCGGGCCGTGGCCATGCCGGTCAGCTCCCGTCACCATCTGACGATATCTTCCTTGCTCAAGGACAGGTAAGGCCCAGCGGACCGGAACGGAGGCGGCATGGGAACACTGGACGGCAAAGGGGCTCTGGTGACCGGCGGGTCGCGGGGGATAGGCCGGGCGATTGTGAAGCGGCTCGCCGGTGACGGCGCCTCGGTGGTCTTCAGCTACCTGTCCCGGCAGGACGCGGCGCAGAGCGTGGTCGACACGAGGTCGCGGACGCCGGCGGGCTGCTGCCCTAGCACCTAGGCTGGACCGATGGACACCCTGCAGGAGTGGGCGGCCGTGGTGTGCGCCGACCTCGGGCTCGATGCTGCGGTCGCGGACTCGGCGACCGTGCTTGACCTGGCGCGGGACGTGGCCCACGGGGTCGCCCGGCCGGCCGCGCCGCTGACGGCCTACCTGGTCGGGGTGGCGGTCGGGCGGGGCCTGCCCCTGCCGGAGGCAGCCGGGCGGATCGCCGCGCTCGCGGCCGGCTGGCCGGACCAGTGCCTCAGGCCAAAGGTGACCGGACCTGACCAGCCCGCCCTAGGCTGACTGACCGATGAGAAGTGTGCTGAGGATGCCTCGGGGCGACGGCGGCGGTCGCGCCAGGCATTCGAGTCCGGCGGCGGCGCGCTGGTCTCCCGGCGCGCTGGCCGTGGCGGGAACCGTCCTGGTCGTCATCACGGCAGTAGTCCTGATCCTGCTTCCCCCTCATGGCAGCGCAAAGCCGCAGGCTCCGGTGGCGGCCAGCACGCGCCAGGCCGCCGTCATGACGAGCCCGTCGATGACGAGCCCGCCGGCTATGAGCTCGTTGGCTAGGAGCCCGTCGGCTAGTAGGCCGTTGGCGACGAGCCCGTCGACGACGAGCCCGCCGGCTATGACCCCGTCACCCTCGCCGCGCGCCGCGATGCCAACCAGCCCGCTCGGCGTGACCGCCCGGTCGTACCTGGCGACTCGCTCCGGCGCCGTCCTGGCTGCCGTCTACGATGTCCGGACTGGTCAGACCTGGTCACTCGGCCGGGGTAAGCCGCAGGCCGAGGCGAGCATCGTGAAACTCGACATCCTGGAGACGCTGCTCGCCCAGCACCGCGCTGACGGCACCGTGCTTCCCCTGGATGACCTGTCCCTGGCCCAGGCGATGATCGAGGACAGCGACAATGATGCCGCCACCAGCCTGTGGGATGACGTGGGCGGGGCTCAGGGGATCAGTTCCTTCAACGCCTCCGTCGGCTTGGCCGACACCGTTCCTTCGGCCTGCGTGGACTGTCCCGGATTCCCGTGGCCGGGCTGGGGGTTGACCACCACCACGCCTGCGGATCAGATCGCTCTGCTGCGCGAACTGCTGCGGCCCAATGCCCAGCTGACCGATGCGCAGCGGACGTATGCGCTCGGGCTGATGGAGAACGTCACGGAATCTCAGCGCTGGGGGGTGACTGGCGGAGTGCCGCCGCGGGCCGAAGTGGCGGTTAAGAACGGCTGGCTCCCCCTGACCAGCGCGGATGACGACTGGCAGATCAACAGCATCGGATGGGTCTCCAGCGACGGCAGGAATTACGTGATGGCCGTCCTCAGCACGGGAAACCCGACCGAGCAGTACGGGATCGACACGATCGATCAGCTCTCGGCGATGGTCTGGGACCAGCTGCGGTAGCGCCGCCGCGGCGGGCCGTGAAAGTTACGCCGCACCCCAGCCGCAGCCCCGCCGCTCCCCGCACCTGGAACCCACCCGTCACAGTAATCGAAAAAAATCGTGGAATATTTGGCTTACCTGGAGACTTTGGTACCATATGATTGCCCTAATCCTCCGTAGGAGCCCGATCTTCCGCGCGAACCGGACGGCCCGGCCCGCCTAACGCCCGGCCGGACCAGGCACGGCCTACACCTCGCATCACCACCCCCAGCGGCCACCGCGCCACCAGCAAGACCTCGATGGACCCGTGTCCGACGGCTTGTCCTGCGGACCCGGTGTGCCCCACCACTCCGGACAAGCCACGGTTACCGGACTCTTACAGATCCTGTGATCGCCCGGCGGCACGGCGCCGGTCTGTCGTACAACGGAATCGCGGGGCGGAGGCTGGACGAACGAAGGGTGGTCCATGACGGCCGGATCTAACGCGACTGGCGACTCGAGCAACGCGATCGCCGGCGAGAAGTCGCGCCTCACCAGGCGCGGAGTGCTGCTGGGAGCGAGCCTGGCCGGACTGGGCGGAGCGCTGGCCGGGTGCAGCACCGCGGCGGTACCCTACGACGCCAACGAGGCGGGTGTCGTGGAGCAGAAGACCCCGGAGCCCGGCGCCATGACCGGCTCGGGCGCCATGACCGGCTCGGGTGCGACGCCCGGTTCGGGCTCCATGGCGAGCTCCGCCGCCACGCCGGACCCCGGGTCGAGCCGCGCGACGGGCAAGCCGGAGAAGGGCGCCATGGGCCCCAAGGTCACCGGAACCGTGCTCGGTGCCGCCAGCGAGATACCGGTTGGCGGCGGCAAGATCTTCACCGCGGCGAGAGTGGTCGTGACCCAGCCGGTCCGCGGCCAGTACCAGGGGTTCAGCGCGGTGTGCACGCACGTGGGCTGCATCCTCAGCGAGGTCACAAGCGGCACCATCGACTGCCCCTGCCACGGCAGCGAGTTCAAGATCACTACCGGCGCCGTGGTCACCGGCCCGGCGCCCAGGCCGCTGCCGAAGAAGCCGATCAAGATCATCGAGGGCAACGTGGTGTTGTTGTAGCCAGGAGGTCGCCTCCGCGCACCGGTACTGGCAGGATGGCGGGGTGGGTTCGCTGATGCTGCTTGATACCGCGTCGCTGTACTACCGGGCGTTCTTCGGGGTGCCTGAGACCGTCCGGGCGCCGGACGGCACGCCGGTGAACGCGGTGCGCGGCCTGCTCGACGCGATCGGCAGGCTGGTCCGGGCCCGGCATCCCGCCCGGCTGGTCGCCTGCCTGGACGCGGACTGGCGCCCGGCCTTCCGGGTCGCGGTGATTCCCTCCTACAAGGCGCACCGGCTGGCCGCCGACGGCACCGAGGAGACCCCGCCCGCGCTCGCCGCGCAGGTCCCGGTGATCGAAGAGGTCCTGCGGATGTCCGGGCTGGCGGTCGCCGGTCAGCCGGGGTTCGAGGCGGATGACGTCATGGCCACCCTTTCGGCCCGTTCGGCCGGCCCGGTGGACGTCGTGACCGGCGACCGGGACCTGTTCCAGCTGGTGGATGACGCCCGGGATATCCGCATCATCTACACCGTGCGCGGCCTGCTCAACAACGACGTGATCGACGAGGCGGCGGTGACCGCCAAGTACGGCATCCCTGGCCGGGCCTACGCCGACTTCGCCGCGCTGCGCGGAGACCCGAGCGACGGCCTGCCCGGCGTGCCGGGCGTGGGGGAGAAGACCGCGGCCGTGCTGATCAATACGTTCGGAAGCATCGAGGGGATCACCGCCGCGCTGGATGCGGGCCACGGCGGCTTTCCGCGCGGCGGCCGGGACAAGCTGGAGAAGGCCAGGGACTACCTGGACGTGGCCCTGTCGGTGGTCCGGGTCGTCACCGACGTTCCGCTGCCCGAGATCGGCGGGGAACTGCCCGTCGTGCCCGCCGACCCGGACCGGCTGAAAGAACTGGGAGAACGGTGGGGTCTGGGATCGTCGCTGACCCGTTTTGTCACAGCGGTTTCACAACCCTGACGCCTGGGCCTAGCATCTAACTCGTGACGACGGACGAACTGTACCCCGCGGACCGGCTGGCCCTCGTGCGCGATGCGGTCGGCGCGGCCGGGCTGGATGCCGTGCTGCTGACCCCTGGCCCTGACCTGAGGTATGTGATCGGGTATGACGCCCAGCAGCTTGAGCGGCTGACCTGCCTGGTCGTGCCGGCGGACGCAGACCCGGTCCTGTTCGTGCCGCGCCTGGAGCTAGCGGCCGCGCAGGCTTCCCCGGCCGGCTCTCATCGCCTGGACATCATGTCCTGGGAGGAGACCGACGACCCGTTCGCGCTGGTCGCCAGCAAGCTCGGCGGCGCGGCCACGGTCGGGGTGTCGGACCGGATGTGGGCCCTGTCGGTGCTGAGGTTCCGTGACACGCTGTCCGCCGCCCGGCTGGAGCTGGCCGGGCGCGCGCTGCGCCCGCTGCGGATCAGGAAGACTCCGGCCGAGGTCGCGGCGCTGCGGGAGGCCGGTGCCGCCATCGACCGCGTGCACGCTCAGGTGGCCGGCTGGCTGCGCCCAGGACAGACCGAGCGGGCCGTCGGCCTGGTGATCGCCGAGGCAATCCTGGCCGAGGGGCACGCGAGCGTGGACTTCGTGATCGTCGGGTCGGGCCCGAACGCCGCCAGCCCGCACCATGACGTGTCCGACCGGGTGCTGGCCGCCGGGGACGTCGTGGTGGTGGACATCGGCGGCACGATGCCCTCGGGGTACTGCTCCGACAGCACCCGCACCTATGTCATCGGTGAGCCTCCGGCCGAGTTCACCGCCTACTACGAGGTGCTGCGGGCCGCCCAGGAGGCCGCCTGCGCCGCGGTGCGGCCCGGGGTGACGGCGGAGTCGGTCGACGCGGCCGCGCGGGAGCCGATCACCGAGGCCGGCTTCGGGGCCGCCTTCTTCCACCGGACCGGCCACGGCATCGGGCTCGAGTCCCATGAGGACCCGTACATCGTGGCCGGCAACGACGAACCGCTGGAACCGGGCATGGCGTTCTCCGTCGAGCCGGGGATTTACCCGGGTCCGCACGGCGCGCGGATCGAGGACATCGTCGTGTGCACCGAGGACGGCTTTGAGCGGATGAACCTCACCCCCAGGGAACTGGCCGTCGCGGGCTAGCCGGGGTGGCCGTCGCGGGCTAGCCGGGGCGACGGCTGACCGGCCGCGACCTCACCCCACCCACCGTCCCGTGAACCCCGGCCGCCTCGTCCTGCACGCCCGTGCTGCTTTGCTCCCGCTCGCAAGCCACGACGATGTGCCATTGTTGTTGTTCCCGCGACATCAATGGCACATCGTCGTGGTCAGGATCGTGGTCAGGACCCGGTCAGAACCGGCTCGGGATCGGGCCGGGCGCGGCTGGAAGCGGCAGGCGGAGGACGCTAGAACTCCGGCGGGTCGGTGCGATCGGTGTTCTCGGCCAGGAATCGCTCGAACTGGGCCGCCAGCTCATCCGCGGTCGGCATCGCCTCGCCCTCGGCGAGCAGCCCGCTGACCGGGTTCTCCTCGGCCTCGGCGGTCACGGTGTCGTACTGCTGCTCGAGCGCGCGGACCAGTTCGCCGACCTCCGCGGACTCCGCGACCTGGCGTTCGATGGCCTCGTTGGTGCGCTCGGAGGCCTCGCGCAGGTCGGTGTCGGGCAGTTCGAGGCTGGTGGACGTGGCCATCGCGCCGAGCAGGGCCAGCGCGGCCGGGGGATAGACGGCCTGGGCGAGGTAATGCGGGACCTGGACGGCGAAGCCGAGCGCATCCCGGCCCGCCTCGCCGAACCTCAGCTCGATGAGGGCGGGTGCGCTGCCGGGGACCTGGATCCGGCTGGGCAGGCGCTGATAGCCGGTCATCAGTTCCTCGCGGGTGGCATGCGCGATCACCCCGAGCGGCCGCGTATGCGGCATGCCGGCCGGGATGCCGAGGAAGCTGATCGCCGGGCCGACCTCGAGCCGGGCGGCGATGGCCAGCACCGCCTCGGTGAACAGGTCCCACTCGTGGTCGGGTTCCGGTCCGCTCAGCAGCAGGAAGGGCCGCTCGGCCGCGTCGCGCAGCAGGTGCAGAGCCAGCTCGGGAGGGTCGTAGCTCTCCCAGCGGTTGTTGTCGTAGGTCATCAGCGGACGCCGGGATCTGTAGTCAATCAGCCGGTCCACATCAAACCGCGCGATGGTCTCATGAGAGAAGGCACGCAGCAGGTGCTCGGCGAGCAGGCGGCCCGCGTTACCCGCATCGATAAAGCCCTCCAGGTAGAGCATCATCGGTGCGGCTGAGATATCGGACGCGGCCGGACTCAGCTCGAAGAGTTCTTCCGGATTCCGATGCATCCCCATAGTTTCGCACGGGCCGCCGGATGCTCCGGCCTAAGCCGCCTGCTCCGCCAGCCCGGCCGTGGCCTTCGGGTGGCCGATGGAAAGCCCGGTGGCCGGGTCGAAGAACTGGAGCCGGCTGGTGTCGACG
>JBEKGC010000007.1:0-46014 GCA_050013055.1 Streptosporangiaceae bacterium | reverse complement strand
GAGTAGATCCGCCTGACGTGATTCTTCACGGTCTTCTCGGCCAGGAAGAGGCGGGCGGCGATCTCTCCGTTGGTCTGCCCGTCCGCGATGAGCGACATGACCTCTACCTCACGCGCGGACAGACCATGGGGCGCCGTGGCGTCCCCCGGGCTGGCGTCCCCCGGCCTGGCGCCGTTGAGTGCGGACGCGCCGCCTCCGCCAGGTCCAGGAACACTGCGATCGTCCATGTGGCCTCCGGCTGCGGACGGCGAACCCGTAGCGAACGTACCAAACGTGATAGGTACCGCGTCAATCCATGAAAGTTCAGATAAATACCGACTTGTCTCTGTATGGATGATGACTACTCGATGACTTGTACCCAGGCAGCCGGACCGCACTCCCCGTTGACGGCAACGCGCGGCCACCGGCAAAGGCTGCCGCGGCGAAGCGGTGCCGCCGTCCGGCGAGCTCAGTGTTAGGCGGTCCCTTGCACGGATGAGCCCGTGATGAGGCTTTTCGGCAGCGCCACGTCGTGGCCGAGGTCGGAGAAGAACTGCTTGGCCGCCGTGGTGTTCCACTCGACGACCGACCCGACGTTAGTGTTCGCGAACCCGCCGAACGGCACCGTGGTGGTCACCGGGTCCCGCAGCGCGAACGCGACCGAGACCAGCTGAGACAGCCCGGTGCTCGAGTCCACGGAGATCGCCGACGCGGCTCCGTTGGCCGCGGGGATGACGGCGAACGGGTTGATCAGCGTTCCCGCCGACGTCAGCTTGGACAAGATGCCCTTGAGCAGCACCCGCTGGTCCTGCTCACGCTGCAGGTCACCTTCGGAGAACGCGCGGGTGCGGACGAAGCCCAGCGCCTGGGCGCCGTTGAGGGTCTGGCATCCCGCCTTGAGGTTCAGCCCGGCCAGCGGGTCCTTCATCGGTGCCGTCAGGCACATCCGCACGCCGCCGACGTCGTTGACCACATTGACCAGGCCGCCGAAGCCGATGCTCATGAAGTGGTTGACGTGCAGCCCGGTGACGTTCTGCACGGTCTCGACCAGCAGTTTCGGGCCGCCGACGGCGTACGCGGCGTTGATCTTGTTGTCACCGACCCCGGGAATCGGCACGTAGGAGTCTCTCGGGATGCTGACCAGCGTCGGCCGGGTGCCGTTGGCCGGCAGGTGCAAGAGCATGATCGTGTCCGAACGGCCACCGGTGATGTCCCGCCCAAGCGCGAGCTGGTTTTCCTGCGCGGCGGTCAGGCCGCCACGGCTGTCGGAGCCCGCGATCAGCCAGTTCGTTCCGGCCGAGGTCAGCGACGTCGGCACAAGCACGTTAATCCGGGTTAGCTTGGAGTTCACGCTGAAGTAGACCGCCACCGTGGCCACGACGGCCAGCGCGACCAGGGCGGCGAGGATGGTCAGGATCCGCCTGGGCCGCAGCCACCGCCGCCAACCCCTCGGCCTGACCGGCCTGACCGGCCCGGCGGGCCCCATCGGGCCGCCCGAACCCGATCGCCCGGACCTGGCCGGCGGCTGCGTGGGCCACGCCGACCCGCTGGCTCCCGCGCCTCCCGCCCCTCCCGGTCCCGCCCCTCCCGGTCCCGACCCGTACGCCCCGCCCGCTCCCGCGCCGGTGAAGCTAGGCTGAGCCCGCCCGCTTGAGGAGCCCTGCGGGCCGGCCCCGGGCTGGCCCGGTTCCTCCTCGCGGTACCAGTTCCCCGGCCAGTTCTGGCTCATCGCGACCACCGTTCGTCCGTAGGCACGGACTCGATGCTAATAGCAAAACGGAGCTAGTTAGTCAACCCCCTGGTGGCGGTCAGGACGCCTGCCCCAGACTGGCCCTTATGACTCCCGCCGAACCCACCCTCGATCAGTTGCGACGGGACCCGTTCCCGCTGCGGGGCCGGGTCGCGGTGGTCACCGGGGTCAGCCGCCGGGCCGGCATCGGGTACGCCATCGCCCGCAGGCTGGCCGCGCTCGGGGCTAGCTTGTTCCTGCACCAGTACGCTCCGCACGACCACGACCAGCCGTGGGGTGCCGATCCAGGCGGACCCCAGGCGGTGATCGCCGGCGTCGCCGGAGCCCGGGGCGGCGATCAGGCCGCGGTGCAGGCAATAGACCTGGACCTCACCGAGCCAGACGCCCCGTCCCGGCTCGTCGACGCGGCCGCGGCCGCCTTCGGGCACCTGGACATCCTCGTCTGCAACCACGCCCGCAGCGGCGGCGACGGCCCCCTGGGGGCTCTCACCGCCGCCATGCTCGACGCGCACTGGGCCGTCAACACCCGGTCGGTGATCCTGCTAGCCCAGGCTTTCGCCGCGCAGCACGACGGCAGGCCGGGCGGCCGGGTCGTGTTCATGACCTCGGGCCAGGACCTTGGCCCCATGACCCCCGAGGTGGCTTACGCCGCCAGCAAAGGCGCGCTCGCCTCGATCACCCGCACCCTTGCCGACCAGCTGGCCGACCAGGCCATCACGCTGAACACGGTCAACCCGGGCCCGGTCGACACCGGCTACGCGCCGCCCGAGGCGCACGAGGCCGCCCGCCGCCATTTCCCCCAGCAGCGCTGGGGCGCGCCGGACGATCCCGCTCGCCTCATCGCCTGGCTGGTCACCGACGAGGCCGCCTGGATCACCGGCCAGGTCATCAACTCAGAAGGCGGCTTCCGCCGATGGGACTGAACGACACGGCGACCAGGGCCGTCGGCCTGATGGTCCGGCTGATGACCGACGACCTGGGGCTGCACCGGGCCGAGGCGTTCACCCAGATGGACAACCTCGGCTCGCGGTACGTCCTGCGCCGTAACGGCTTCCTTCCCTGCGGGGTGACCAGCTCGCGCATCTTCACCGCCGGGCAGTGGCGCGACGAGATCCTCTGGGAACGACTCCTCGATCGGTAGCGGTACGGAAGCCCGCGCGGTCCGGAGGCCTGTGCGGTGCGGAAGCTCGCTCGGTCCGGAGGCTTTGCGGCATCGCGGCTACCATCGTGGGGTGCGGGAGGATGCGGCGGTCCGGGAGCTGGCCGATCAGGCGTGGGAGCGGGTGCTTGACCGGGATCCGGTCGCCGCCCTGCGCTGCCGTGGTGGCCAGGTGGATGCGCTGCCGCGCGGCGGCGCGGCTGCGATGGAGCGTGACGTGTCGGTCGCGGCGGCCGCACTGGCGCGGCTGACCGGCTTCGATGGTGTGCAGGCCGCCTTCCTGCGTGATCACCTCAGCCAGGAGGTCGCCGAGGCGCAGCGGTTCTGGTACCGGTTCCCGGTGACGCCGTACAACGCGTACCCGCTGTACGCCTACCGGTCGGAGGTCTTGGCGGTCGCCGGGTTCGGTGACGGCTCGGACGTGGACAGGTACCTGGCGCTGCTCGATGACTACGTGGCGCTTGTCGAGCAGCTCGGCGAGACCATGGCCGGGCAGCGCGAGCGCGGCATCCGCTTGCCTGGGTGGGCGGTGCCGGAGGCCGCGGCTACGGTACGCGGCCATGCCACTGCCTCATCCGCGCTGGTGGTAGCACCAGAGCGGGTCGCCGGGCTGGCTCCTGGTCAGGCGGGACGGCTGGCGGACGGCGTCGCGCGCGTGCTGGAGGGGCGGCTGGCGGCGGCCTGGCGGCGGCTGCTTGAGGACCTGGCGGCGGACGCGCGCGAGGCAGGCGAGGGAGCAGGCGTCGGCCAGTACCCAGGCGGCGCGGATTGTTACGCCGGACTGATCCGGCTGCACACCGGCCTGGAGGTCGCCGCGGACAAGGTCCACGCGATCGGCCTGGCCGAGGTCGAGCGGATTACCGCACGCATCCGTGACGAGCTTGGTGTCACCGACGAGCCCGGGTACCGGCGGAAGCTGACGGCCGACCCAGGCATGTACGCCAGTTCGCCGACCGAGCTTGAGCGGCTGTTCCAGGGGCACATCGAGCGGCTGCTTCCGCACCTGCCGCGTTACTTCGACCGGGTGCCGGCCGCGCCGTTCGTGCTGCGCCCGCTGGATGCCTCGCTGAGCGGGCTGACCTACGGTTTTTACGAGCCGCCCGGGAACGGCAGTGCCGGTTACTACTACTACAACGCCGTCAACCTGGCGAGCCGGCCCCTGGTGCAGGCAGCCAGCGTGATCTACCACGAGGGACTGCCGGGCCACCACATGCAGATGGGCCGTCTGGCCGAGAACACCGTGCTGCATCCCATCCGGCGGCAGATGACGGAATTGCGGACGTTCGCGCTCAACGGGTACCTGGAGGGCTGGGCGGAATACGCCGCCGGCTTGTGTGACGAGATCGGGCTGTACGCCGATCCGGTCGACCGGTACGGGCGGTTGTCGTCGGAGCGTTTTCAGGCGGCCCGGCTCGTGGTCGACACCGGGCTCAACGTCCTCGGCTGGCCGCGCGAACGGGCGGCGGCATACCTGCGCGCCAGCGGATTCCTGGCTGACATGGAAATCAGCACCCGGCCAGGCCCTGGCCTACCACCTGGGCCACTGGTACCTGCGCGAACTGCGCGGGACCCGTGACCCGCGGCTGTTCCACGAGGATGTCCTGGCGGAAGGGCCACTGCCGCTGGCCATTCTCGGCCGCCAGCTGAACGCCGAACCGCCGCGCCCCGCACGCTGATGCTGGTGTGGTTCTCGGTACGCCAGTGCCCTACGATGCGCCGGACCCGGGAAACTCGTGGAAGATCCGGCTCACGCGGAAAGTTTGGTACCCGATAGGGCACCTTTTTCTCCACTAAAGCCGAACTATCCACAAGAATTCCCCTCCGTACCGGACTGGTGATCGAATAATGAACCTGATGGGGCGGGACGGACTCCTGAGGCAGCACGAGCGAGCGCGAAGGCGGCGCCCCACGGATCAATCCAGCACATCCAGTGACCAAGCACTCATTCGAGAAGACTCTCAGGTGGCTGCCCGGAGCGGCCGGACAGCACCTTTTCAGCGCCGATGGCGCCAGCAAGACGCAGGCCGGCCAGGCCGACGGCAAGAATCCGCCAACCGTGCCCTGGCCGCCCTGACCGCCCCGGCCGACCTGGGCAGATCAGGCATGAGCACGACAGTAAAGCCATGGTCTGCTAGGAGCGAAACCGAAACTCGCGGGCGCCTGTCCACTCGTACCCTCAAGCTATGGCCGAGCGCGCGAAAATTTATCCGTTGCGGCGAGAATCCCGGCTGGCGCCCTTGCGTCAGCCGTCACCGCCTCGCCCGCCGACCGAACCGCTCTGGCGGGAAGTGCTCGGTCAGCGAATTCACGCCCTTCGCCTGCGCCGGAAGGAGACTCTGGCCGAGACCGCCGGGCGGGCCGGCCTATCGCCGCAGTACCTGTCCGAGATCGAGCGTGGCCGGAAGGAACCGTCCAGCGAGATGATCGCGGCCCTCGCGGGAGCGCTGGGAACCACGCTCACCGGGCTGACCGAGCAGGTCGCCGGCGAACTGCGGCGCCAGCAGGGCACGACCGTGACCGACATGTCCGGCCCGGTCATGCTCGCCCTCGCGGCCTAGCGCCGTCCCTGCGCAGAACGCGGCCCGAGGATGTGGTCGACGATCCCGTAGGCCAGCGCCGTCTGGGCCGTGAAGACCCGGTCGCGATCGGTGTCGGCGCGCAGCGTCTGCACCGACTGGCCGGTATGCCTGGACAGGATCGCCTCGATGTCGGCCCGCATCCGCACCAGCTCGTCCGCCTGCAGGATCAGGTCCGGAATCGGTCCCTGCCCGCGCGCCGCCGGCTGATGCAGGACCGCTCGCGCGTGCGGCAGCACGGCGCGCCGGCCCGCGGTCCCGGCCGCCAGCAGCACGGCGCCGACGCCGATCGCCTGGCCCACGCAGGTGGTCGCGATCGAGGACTGGATGTACTGCATGGTGTCGTACACGGCGAGCATGGGCGGCAGGTCACCCCCCTCGCAGTTGATGTACAGGTTGATCTCCTGCTCGGTGCTGTCCGCCTCGAGATGCAGCAGCTGGGCGATGAGCGCGTTGGCGACGCCGGAATCGATCGGGGTTCCCAGGTAGACGATGCGCTCGGTCAGCAGATGTGAGTACACGTCCATGATCCGCTCGCCGCGCGGATGCTGGGCGATGACGTTCGGAATGGTGTAGCTGCTCATTTTCTCCCCTTCGCTCGCCTCATGAGATGTCTCCCCGCAGCCCGATGTGGTGTTTCCTGGACGGCATGACCTGGCCGAACCCCTGGACGATCTGGTCGATGAAGCCGAACTCCCTGGCTTGGATGGCCGTGTACCAGTGGTCGTGCAGGGAATCATCGAAGATGCGCTCGACGGGCTGGCCGGTGTCCTCCGCGGTCAGGCCGAGCACCGTGTCCACCGTGTGCCGCAGATCGTCGGCCTGGACTTCGATGTCGACGGCGCTGCCGCCGATACCCGCCGAGCCCCGGTGCATGAGAATGCGGGCGTGCGGCAGCGCGAACCGCTTGCCTTTCGTCCCGGCCGAGAGCAGGAACTGCCCGGCGCTGCAGGCCAGCCCGAGCGCCAGGGTCGAGACATCGCACGGGACGAGCCGCATGACATCGCGGATGGCGAGCATGGACGGCACCGAGCCGCCGGGTGAGTTGATCCAGAAGGCGACATCGGCGACCGGATCCTCGGCGGCGAGCATCAGCAGCTGGGTGGCGAGCAGCGTCCCGTTATCGTCATCGAGCACGCCGTCAAGCACGAGGATCCGCCGCAGCAGCAGCTGTTCCCGCATGCGCTCGCTGAACACTGGGTTCTTGTCATCGTGAGCCATGCCACCAGCCTGCGGCACGACGGCCCCGGCGGCGCCCCCATGCTGCTGTGAGCAGATCTGCCCACAGCAGCGCCCCGGGCCGCCTGAGCATAAGGCGACCGTCAGGCCGGCTAGGACAGGCCGGCCAGGGCGGTGGCCAGCGGTTCGAGCACGGCGGGGGAGTAGGGCTGGCTCAGGTACACGATCGCCAGCCCGGCGCCCGCCGCGCCGAACGCGGCAGCCGCCGCCGTCTCGGCCGGATCGCCCGCGAACCGGACCTGGCTGGACAGCAGGATCTCCGCGGGATCGCGGCCCACCTCGGCGCAGTGCTGATGCAGGACGTCCCGGGCCCTGGCGAACTGCTCGACCGTCCCGGCTGCGACAGGAGCCCGGTGATGACCTCGCAGGCTTCCTCGAACCAGTCGCTGCGCTTCACCACGTGCTACGGCCGGGGCCGGCCGGAAAGAAATTAAGATCTCCATGCCGAACGACCAGTGGTGCTTGCCGTCCGCAGGTCGTGGCCACTACCAAGTTACGACCTGATGACCGGCGGCCGTTAAGTCAGAAGAGACAATCCAGGGAAGTTCTGGAAATGGCGCCTGTTGGCCGTTAGGAGCGGAGCGTCGTGATATATCGCCGTGGCGCAGATCCATAGATCGTTGGACTGGACGTTGTGTCCAAGCGGATGCCCAGCCTTCACGGCCTGCGCCTTGAGCGTTCCCCAGAGTTTGGCGATCTCCTCGTTGTACGGGGCAACCACGTACCGGCGGATGGCTTCCTCAAGGGCCTGCTGCCGTCGCTCGCCCCAGTTTGCTGAGATGGCGCCGAAGTGCAATTTGGCCACCGATACGAAGGACAGTACTGGGACTGCGCCATCAAGGTGACGACGATAGAGGTCCACATCCTGACCGCGGAAGAGCAGTGAGAAGACGTCGGTATCAACGACCACGTACTTCACTGGTCGCCGCCGCGCGCGGAGCTGATCGCCTCCATGAAGAGCCCGAAGTCGTCGCCTTCCTCGGTACTGCCCCGCAATTCAGCGATATCGCGCACCGGCGTTACTTGCTGCTCGCGCTGCAAGGTGCCGAGCGGGGACATTCGCGCGCTGGGAAGGCGTTCTAGCGCTGACAGGTGAAGGACGCGGACGGTAGAGCCGTCTGGCTGCAACTCGGCTGTGCCAGTAGCCATCACCATCTGGTCCATGGCATCCAGGACTGAGTCCCTGAGCTCGTCGCCGAAATCAGCGAGCACGCTGCCAGCGAACGTGTCGATGCGGCACCTGAGCGCAGCTGGCGAAAAATCGCCCATCTGCAGACGTCCCACGACTGTCGCTTCCGTCTCCGGTCCCAGGGTTGACACCTTGCGCAGGCGGTCACGGAATACGGAGTCGATCACGAATGGGTGACCGCCTGGCCGGTCAAAGCTGATCCTCGTGAGGTTGCCAACGTTAATTCCCCCGGCGAGTTCACGGAGCCCGCTGACGACCTGAGGCGTGAAGTACGGCGGGAGGTGCTTGCCGGAGCGGATGCTGGCGACCCCGTCCTCGAGTGCCCGCAGTGATGCGGTGAGCAGCGAGTCGCCTTCCAGTTCGGCTTCTTCTGGCTGGTCAGTCCGGATGATGTCGATAATGGCAGAACCCGGGCGGAAGCCGGCCAGATCTAGGCGGACGGCCTCGACGACATCCCGGGGGCGTCGGCCGCGGGCCACGAAGGTCCCAGTCAGGGCCAGTGCGAGGCGCTCCAGGGTTACCTGCAGTCCTGCTGCGATCCGTGCAAGCTCGGTGAGGGGAAGCCGCCCGCCGTCCGCTACCGGGCCTTCTGCATGGACACTAAGCAAGATCTCTGAGTTACTGTGCACGGTCGCGTCCTCCTCTCCGCAGGCCACCCGCACCTCTGGTCAGAGGCTAGCAACCTTCCGTTACGAGGATTGTACGACTCGCCACTGACGCTGAGCAGGCCTGTCAGCCCGCCGAGCCGGCCGAGATAGGCGGGCACCGCCGCCATCCGGGCCAGACCCGGCTGGCGTGGTAGCGTGGCGACCGCCGGACCCAATGCGCATATCGCGGCGGGACCGGCAGCGCGTCAGGTAGCGAAGCCGGTGACGCCCGCCACGGCGGGTCATTCCGGCGCTGTCCCGCAACTGTGACGGTCCGTGCCGCGGACCCAAGCCAGGCCGCCTACTGCCGCGTTCCGACGATATCGACCCTCGTGGGAAGGGTGATTGTCTCGGCTGGCCAGCGCTCGGGCTGGCGGCCGACGGTCTCGCCTTCCGTCCCGATCCGGGAGGAAGTGGCACACCATGAACAGAACACGCTGGATGCTCGCCGCGGTCGCGGCGACCGCACTGCTAGCCGGCTGCAGCTCAGCGGCCAGCACCTCAGCGGGCAGCACTTCAGCGGCCGGCACCTCAGCGGCCGGCACCTCAGCCAGCAACAGCGCGGCAGCGTCATTTCCGGTCACGCTGGCGGCGTCGCCCGGTCCGGTCACGATCAAGGCCAGGCCCGGCCGGATCGTCTCGCTGTCGGCCACGGCGACCGAAGACCTCTACGCGGTCGGCGCCGGGCCGCAGGTCGTGGCCGTGGACGACGATTCGGACTACCCGGCGAACGCTCCGGTCACCAAGCTGAGCGGGCTGACCCCGAACCTGGAGGCCATCGCCAAGTACAAACCCGCCCTGGTCATCGCGTCCCAGAACTCCAACGGGCTCGTCTCGGGGCTCGGCAAGCTCGGCGTGCCCGTGCT
This sequence comes from Streptosporangiaceae bacterium, assembly GCA_050013055.1. Taxonomy (GTDB): domain Bacteria; phylum Actinomycetota; class Actinomycetes; order Streptosporangiales; family Streptosporangiaceae; genus Palsa-504. The sequence goes on along the minus strand of JBEKGC010000007.1, from coordinate 36,609 downwards.
GATCGAGCCGGCCGTCGCCACCCTGGACGGCGCCTATGACCAGATCGTGCAGATCGGCCAGGCCACCGGCCACACCCAGCAGGCCGGCCGGACCGTGGCCGCGATGAAAAGCGAGATCGCCGCGGACGTCAAGCAGGCCGGGAAGTCCCATCAGGGCCTGACCTACTACTGGGAGCTGAGCGCCAACCCGTACTACTCGGTCACCTCCGCCACGTTCATCGGGCAGATCGTTGGCCTGTTCGGCCTGAAGAACATCGCCGACGCCGCCGACAAGGCCTCAGACGGCGGCTATCCGGAGCTGTCCGAGGAGTACGTCGTCACCGCCAGGCCCCAGATCATCTTCCTGGCGGACAACCAGCCGGCCGACGGCGGCCAGTCCGCAGCGATCGTGGCGAAGCGGCCGGGCTGGTCGGCCATCCCGGCGGTGCAGGACCACGAGATCATCGCGCTGAACGATGACATCGCCTCCCGCTGGGGGCCGCGCCTGCCGCAGCTCGTCGCGCAGATCGCGCAGGCGGTGGAGAAGGTGCCTGGTTCGTGAGGCCGCCCGGGTACCGATGAGGTAGCGCGGTGAACTCCAGGTGGCTTCGCGCCGCGCGTCCCTACGCCATCGCGGCGGCCTTCCTGGCCGCCGCGATGGGAGTCAGCGCCCTGGTCGGGGCGGCGGACCTCAACCCGCTCGCGACCGTCAGCACGCTGCTCGACCGACTCGGCTTCATCCGCCTGCCTGGCCGCCTGAGCCCGCTGGACCGGGCCGTGCTCTTCGAGATCCGGCTGCCGCGCATCGTCTTGTGCGCGCTGGTCGGCGGGCTGCTGTCGATCGCCGGAGCGGGGTACCAGGGGGTGTTCCGCAACCCGCTGGTGGACTCAGGGATGCTCGGCGCTTCCGCGGGCGCGGGGCTTGGCGCGACGCTGGCGATCGTGTACCTGGGCGGCGCGGGCCCGTCGGCGGTGCCGGTCGCGGCCTTCGCCGGGTCGGTGGGCGGGGTCGCGGTGGCCTACCTGACCGGCGCCGCGGGCGGCCGGGGCACCGCGACACTGCTGCTGGCCGGCGTCGCGGTCGGGATGTTCCTCACCGCGGTGCAGACCTTCGTGCTGCAGCGCTCGGCCCAGGACCTGCAGGCGGTCTACTCGTGGCTGCTCGGTTCGCTGTCCGGGGCGAGCTGGCAGCAGTGCGCGGAGATCTTGCCGTACTCGGCGGTGAGCATCGTCGTGGTGCTGCTGCACGGCCGCCACCTGGACGTGCTCAGCGTGGGCGACGAGGAGGCCCGCGCGCTCGGTATCCGCCCGGGCCGGACCCGGCTGATCGTGGTGGCGGCGTGTGCGCTCGCGGCAGCCAGCGCGGTGGCCGTCAGCGGCCTGATCGGCTTCGTCGGGATCATCGTGCCGCATGTGGTCCGCCGCCTGGCCGGCACCTCCTACCGGCGGGTCCTGCCGCTGTCGATGCTGGCCGGGGCCGGCTTCCTGGTCCTGGCCGACACGCTGGCCCGCACCGTGCTGTCCCCGGCGGAGCTGCCGATCGGCGTGGTCACCGCGCTGATCGGCTCGCCGGTGTTCATCTGGATCCTGCACACCACCCGGGCCGTGCGGACATGAACGCGAGGAGCACGTGAACGCGAGGCGCAGGTGAACGCGATCGTGGTCCACGACCTGGAGGTGGACCTGGACCGCACGCCCATCTTGCGCGAGGTGTCCTGCGCGGTCGGATCGGGAAGCTGGCTCGCCCTGCTCGGACCGAACGGTTCCGGCAAGACCACCTTGCTGCGCGCCATCGCCGGGCTCATTCCCTACCGCGGCACGATCACGCTCGACGGCCCGGCGGCTGACGCCGGATCGCTGCGCCCCCGCGAGCGAGCGCGCCTGATCGCCTACGTGCCGCAGGCCCCTACGCTGCCGCCGGATATGACGGTGACCGAGTACGTCCTGCTCGGCCGCACCCCGCACCTGAGTTACCTGGCCGGACCCGGCCGTGCCGATCGGGACGCGGCCGCCCGGGCGGGCCGCCTGCTCGACGTCACGCGTTTCACCGAGCGGCGCCTGGACACGTTGTCCGGCGGCGAGCGCCAGCGTGTCGTGCTCGCCCGCGCCCTGGCCCAGGAACCGAAAATACTGCTGCTCGACGAGCCCACTTCCGCGCTGGACCTCGGCCACCAGCAGAACGTGCTCGACCTCGTGGACGACCTGCGCCGCAGCACTGGCGTGACCGTGGTCACCACGCTGCACGACCTGACCGCCGCGGGCCAGTACGCGCACGAGCTCGTCCTGCTGAACGCCGGGCGGGTCGAGGCGGCCGGGGTGGCCAGCGCCGTGCTGACCGAGGGCCGGATCGCCCAGGTCTACGCCGCGCGGGTCACGGTGAGCACCGATGCCGCCGGCCACCCGGTCGTCACCCCCGTTCGCGCGACCCCCCGCTGACCGGTCCCCGGCCGGCGTAATCCAGGGCGCCGGCGTAGACGGCGGCATGCGCGGCGCGGGCGATCCTGGCCCCCCACCGCGACCGCGGCCCGGTGAAATCCTCGCCTGGACGGCCGGCCGGGGCGGCGACGCAGACGGCGTCCGACGCGGTCCCCGTGCCGGCGAAGCCCGCCTCAAGCAGGGCCTGGGTCTTGGCCTCTGTCACGGTGAGCACGGCGTTGACGAACGCCGCGTCGCTGAGCGGAACCGGGACCGAGACGATGATGTTGATCGTCCCTGGGCGCCTGACCGGCGCCAGCTCGGGATCGGCCGACCCGGGCGGCGCGGCGGCCCACGTCGGTACCCGGAGGCCGACCGTGGCCGCGACATGCGCTCCCTCGTCGTCGCGCTGGACGACCGCGGTGACCTGGGCGGCGGTCAGCAGCCCGACGCCGGGACCGGAAAGGCCGAGGCCGGCGGCCAGGTCCGCCAGGTGCGTCACCGGGTCCATGCGGTCGTAACCGCCGGCTACCTGGGCGTTGAGCACCCATTCGCGTGGCCCGAGACCGCCGCCGAGGATGCTGCTCGAGATCATCTGGTAGCCGGGGCCTGCACGCCACAGCGCCATCGGCAGCCGGGCCCCGTCCTCGCTCCGCCAGTGCAGCTCCAGCCGCATGCCCGTCCTCCCTGGCTGACCCGGGCGCTGGGACCGGCACAAAATACCTGGGGTGAGTGACGGGATTCGAACCCGCGACATCCAGGACCACAACCTGGCGCTCTGCCAACTGAGCTACACCCACCATGCCTGCCAAACGACATGCCTGCCGAACGACAGCAGAACGCGCGCTGCCCCCAGGGACATCGCGCGGCTGGTAAGAAGTATAGCCCTCCCCGGCCGCCCGCGCGTCAGGCGTGCCCGCGACTCAGGCGTGCGGCTACCGCGGCGCCGCGGGCTCGGTGTAGCGGGCGGCGATCTCCCGGGCCGTGGCCGAGTCAGGCCCGGGCCGGGGCACGAACACCGCGTCCCGGTAGTACCTGAGTTCCTGCACGCTTTCCCTGATGTCGGCCAGCGCCCGGTGCCCGCCGTGCTTGTCGGGGGAGGAGAAGTAGGCCCGCGGGAACCAGCGCCGCGCGAGCTCCTTGATGGAGGAGACGTCGACCATCCGGTAGTGCAGGTAGGTGTCGAGCTCGGGCATGTCCCTGGCGATGAACCAGCGGTCCGTGGCGATGGTGTTACCGCACAGCGGGACCTTCCTGGCCTCGGTGACGTGCCCCTTCACGTAGCCGAGCACGAGCTCGGCCGCCTCGGCCAGCGCGATCCCGTCCGGCAGCGCGGCGAGCAGACCGGAGGTGGTGTGCATCACCCGGACCACCTCCGGCATGGACTCAAGCGCCTCGGCCGGCGGTTTGATGATCAGGTCTATGCCCTCATCGAGCAGGTTGAGCTCGCCGTCGGTCACCAGGCACGCGATCTCGATGAGCGCGTCGCGTTCGATGTCGAGCCCGGTCATCTCGCAGTCGATCCACACGAGCCGGTCATTCATCTTCACAGGGTATGACCTTGACTGCCTAGTGTCCGCCCTTTCACCGCTAGGACCGCCGAAGGTGCGCGGGCGCACTGATCCCCGGCCGCAGCGCGGTATCGGGCACCGGTTCGCCGAACGAGACCGTTACCGGCACCACCCCGGCCCACACGTCCAGCGCGTAGTCCGCCGGCTCATCGGTGGGTCCGCCGTCCCTGACCTTGACCGAAGCCTCGGTCAGCGGCAGCTCGAGCACCGAGGTGGCGGCCAGCTCCTTGGCGCTGGGCTGGCGCGCGTAGGACCACTGGCCGGGGGTGAGGTGCTCGGTGATGACCCGGAGGGCCTCGACCCGCATCGCCTGGCCGGTGACGAGCCGCGCGACGCCGTAGATCATCGCGCTGCGGTAGTTCATCGAGTGGCTGAACACCGCCCGGGCGCAGACCAGGCCGTCCAGGTGCGTGACGGTGACGCACACCGGCTGGCCCGCGGCCGCCATGAACGTCGCGTTCGCGGACGACCCGTGCAGGTAGAGGGTGTCGCCGACGCGCCCGTACCCGGTGGGCAGCACCCGCGGCCCGCCGCCGGCGATGACGCCGAGGTGGCAGACCAGTCCGGCGTCGAGCACCGCGTACAGCTCGTCGCGTTCGGTCCGGCCGCGTTCACGGTGCCTGCGCAGCGCCGTCCGCGGCGTGCCTGAGAGCTGAGTCATGCTCCTGACCCTATTCCCGCGACCGGCGGTCAGACGCCTGCGGTGAGCGGCACCGGGATCTCGTGCACCGGGCGGGGCGCCTTCGGGGCCTTCGGGGCCAGCCGGATCGCGGATCCCTGGGTCCTTGGCGGTTCCCGCAGGTTGCGCGGCACGGCGTCGAGGCTGGTGAGGTGGCTGATGTCGATTCCGCCTGGGCCGATGCTGTTGCATCCGGGGACCTGCGAGGCGCCGTAGTGACCGCCGCGGGCCCACAGGGCGCGGCTACGCGGCCGGGCCAGCTGCCGGAACGGGGCGGGTGGCCCGGCGGGCCAGCGCCGCGGGATCTGCCAGGAGTCAAGCCAGCCCAGGATCGTCCCGAGCCCGAGCATCTGGAAGCTGGTGAAAGGTTCCCTGGCCGAGCCGAGCACCCCGATCTGGACGCACAGCCTGCCTTCTGTGTTCACCCCCGCGGTGCGGTACGGAAGCTGATCAGGGGCGTAGTCCAGGTGCTCGGGGGTCCCGAGGGCGCAGCCCGCCCTGACGATCGGCAGCAGCTGCGCGACGTCCCCGGTCAGCGGATCCCAGACCAGGTGACAGGGCCGGTCCTCGGCGTTGAGCCGCTCGGCGGCGGAGCAGACCGAGACGCTGCGCGGATCGGCCCCCAGGGTGAGCCAGACGACGCGCGGCGCGCCTCCCGCCAGGTTCCCCCCATCGGTCCGTGCCCGGATGCACCTGGCGCCCGGCATCCACGCATCAGCCACAGAAGTCCCTCCCACAAGATAAACGGTCTAGACCTTATTAAGCTCCCCCCTCTTGCTTACGTCACCACCGGTGATTAGTCCAGAGGTAGGGTCGTTAAAGATTTCTCGCTCTGGCCGTTCTACGATTCGGAAATCATGACCGTTAGCAGCGCACCTCCCGGAATTCCCAGTCCTTCGCGGCTGGCAGGCTGGATGAACGCCACGGTCGGCGGCGAGCCTTGTGAGCTAACCGACATTGAGCTGATCGCCGGCGGCCGGTCCAACCTGACCTACCGGCTGACCGTCTCGGCGCCCGCCGGGAGCCGGCTGCTCGTGCTCCGCAGGCCGCCGCTCGGCCATGTGCTGCCGACCGCCCACGACATGTCCCGGGAGTACCGGGTGCTGACCGCGCTGTCCGGCACGAAGGTGCCGGTCGCCCGGCCGGTGGCGTTCTGTGCCGACGCCGAGGTCCTCGGTGCGCCGTTTTACCTGATGGAGCACGTGCCCGGGGCGGTGCTCCGGACCCGGCAGGACACCGCCGGGCTGACCTGGGCGCACGCCAGGGAGCTTTCGGAAGGCCTGGCCGACATGCTGGCCGCGATCCACGGCGTCGACGTCGACGCGGTCGGCCTGGCGGACCTGGGTCGCGGCTCCGGCTACCTGCGGCGCCAGCTCGGCCGCTGGCAGCGGCAGTGGGACCTGTCCATGACCAGGGACGTGCCCGGGTACTCCGAGCTGGTGGCCCGGCTGACGAGCAGGCTTCCCGCCGAAGGCGAAACGACGCTGGTGCACGGCGACTTCCGGCTGGACAACGTGCTGGTGACGGTGTCGCCGCAGCCGCGGATCACCGCCGTGGTCGACTGGGAGATGGCCACCCTCGGCGATCCGCTGGCCGACCTGGGGCTGACCCTGGTCTACTGGACCGACCCGGGCGAAGAGGGCTGGCTCACCCCGGAGCAGAAGGCGGCCAGCGGCCCGCTCGCGGCGGGCGTATCGACCGACGCCACCGCCAGCCCCGGCTTCTTGTCCCGGGCCGAGTTCGCCGCCGGGTACGCGCGGCGGACCGGGCGCGACGTATCGCGGATCGGGTACTACGTGGCGTTCGGCTACTTCAAGCTCGCGGTCGTCCTGGAGGGCATCAATGCCCGCTACCTGCAGCGCCAGACGGTCGGCGAAGGCTTCGACCAGGACGGCCTGGCCGTCCCCGCGCTGGTCGCCCGCGCTCACGAGGTGCTCGACGCGGACCTGTAACCGCCGGGGGAGGTGCCCTGGGTGAGGTGCCCCGGGTGAGGTGGAGGCCCGACGTCCCGCTAACGCCGGGCCTCTACATCTAGGAGGACGCGCGGCCGGCGACCCAGGTTCACGCCGGGCCCGGTATACATTCACGCGAGCGGTTAAGACCCGTTCGCGTGTTTCACAGGGCCGCGACGAGGGCGGCGATCGCGGCGGCGGTCGGTTCGTCTGGCGGGTCGACGGTCATCCTGGCGGTGCCGTCGCCGAACCCGCGCAGCCGCAGCGCGTACTTCAGCCGCCCCACGCTCGCGCCGAGCGCGACGACCTGGTCCAGCCTCTGCCGCGCCGCCTGGAACCCCGGGCCTGACGTCCCCTTCCGCAGGGCCGCGTACACCTCGGGGTAGGCCGCGCTGCGTCCGGAGATGACGCCCGCGCCGCCGGCCCGCATGGTGGCCGCCGGGTCCGCGTCGTCGCCTGAGTAGAACCGCAGTCCGGGCGCCGCCGCCAGGTAGCCGTCAAGCTCGGCCGCGGCGGAGCCGCTCAGCTTGGCCCCGGCCAGGCCGGCGATGTCCGCCATCCGGGCGAACAGGGCAGGCGGCACGGGTACCGAGGTCCGTTCGGGAAAAATATAGGCGTAAAACTCCGGGCCGGGGGCGGCCTCGGAGATCGCCAGGTAGTGGGCGGTCAGTTCGTCGGGGCGGGCCGGCAGGTAGTAGGGCGTGATCGCGGCGATGCGCGTCGCCCCCAGCGCCACCGCCGCCCGGGCCAGCCTGCTGGCGTGCCTGGCGTCCGGGGCCCCGATGTGCGCGATGACCCGCTCCGGGCCGGCCTCGGCCAGCGCCAGCTCGATCAGCGACAGCCGTTCCGCGTCGTCCAGGGCGGGGAACTCACCGGTGGTCCCGGCCACGAGCAGCCCGTCGAGTGAGGCCGCGACGAGCTTATGCAGGGCGCGGTTGGCGCCGGGATCGAGCTCGCCGTCGGGCCCGAACAGCGTCGGGACCGCTGAGAATATAACCGGCGCAGGGCTCACATGGCTCCCTGTGGCCGGAAGAACGCCGTCGAGGCCGGACGCCAGAGCAGCACCACCGCACACAGCCCTATGATCCAGGTCAGCACGGGGAAGACCAGGCCGAGGAGGGTTTTCGGCTGGCTGATGACGCCGAACAGGTCCAGCGTGGCCAGCATGAACAGCACCGAGGACACGATCCTGGCCCAGTTCCTGCCCTGGCTGTTGGCCCGCGCCATCCACAGCCACAGCGCGATCCCGACCAGGCCGGAGATGATCGCCAGCGCGATGATGAACGTGTTCAGCTGGTTGACCTGAGCCACGGTGAGCGAGGGCTTGGCCTTCCTGATCGCGGCCTTGGTGCCGCCGATACTGACCAGCGAGACGATCAGGCTTGCGGTGCTGACGGCGGCGCCCGTGTACATGAGCTTGACCGCGTTCTGCACCGTGGCAGGCAAGGGCGGTCGCTCTGGCTCGACGGTGTGGCCGCTCCGGCCGCCCGACGGGTAAGGCTGGTACATGATGACCTCTGACATAAGCGGGATCCGCTGGTGATTCATCGAGCTTAGTGGCTAGCCTTCCAGCGGGCCATCCGCGCCGCGGCTTCGGCGATACTAAGGACGATGACGGACGAGATCCCGGGCTCCCTGGCCGGCGCCGGACCTACGCTGCACCCGGCCGCGCCGCGCCCCGCCGCGCCGCTTGACCGGGCGGCCGCGCGGCTGCAGCGGTGGGAGATCATCGCCGTCTTCGCCGTCTCGCTCGGGGCCAGCGGCCTGTACGCCCTGGTCTCGTTTATCGGCTCGCTGACCGCCCGGGCCTCGCTCAGCAAGCAGACGGCCACCTTGAACGGCAGCCTGGCCCCCGGCCGCCCGCTGCTCGACCTGTTCCTTCAGCTGCTCAACGTCACCTTGTCGCTCGCGCCCGTGCTGCTGGTGTTCTACCTGGTGGCCCGCGCGGGCGAACGGCCGTCGGCGATCGGCGTGGACGCCAGGCAGCCGGTTCGCGACCTGGCCAGGGGCGCGCTGCTGGCCGCGGTGATCGGCGGCAGCGGGCTCGCGCTTTACCTGATCGCGTACCACATCGGCGTCGAGCTGAACATCGTCGCCGAGAACCTGCCCGACATCTGGTGGCGGATCCCCGTCCTGCTGCTCTCCGCGTTCCAGAACGCGACCCTGGAAGAGGTCGTCGTCGTCGGCTACCTGATCAGCAGGTTGGACAAGCTCGGCGTCCGGCCGTCACGGGCCATCGCCATCAGCGCGGTGATCAGGGGTTCCTACCACCTGTACCAGGGCGCGGGCGGTTTTCTCGGCAACGCCGTCATGGGCACCATCTTCGGCGTGCTCTACCGCCGCTGGGGCCGGGTCACCCCGCTGATCATCGCGCACTTCCTCATCGACTCGGTGGCCTTCATCGGCTACGCCCTGCTGGCCGGCCACGTCGGCTGGCTGCCCAAACCCTGACGAAGGAGCCCGCGCCATGAACGTGCTCGCCCGGCTCTGGGAGCGAATGTCGGGCAGTCAGCCGCTGCCGCCCGGGTGGGTGGTGGGACTGACCGCGCTGGCCGCCTTGATCGTCGTGCTGAACACGGGGTGCTGGCGGCTGGCGGGCAAGGTGATCACGATCGCGCACGAGGGCGGGCACGCCCTGGTGTCGCTGCTGTCCGGGCGGCGGCTTGACGGGATCCGGCTGCACCCGGACAGCTCGGGGGTGACCTACTCGCGCGGCAAGCGCACCGGTCCCGGCCTTGTGCTCACCGCCGCGGCGGGCTACGTCATGCCGTCGCTGCTCGGCGTGGGAGCGGCCGCCCTGCTGGCCGCGCGGCACGAGACCGCGATGCTGTGGCTGGCCCTGGTCCTGCTCGCGGCGACGTTCGTGGCCGTCCGCAACGTGTTCGGGGCGCTCGCGGTGCTGGTCACGGCGGGCGCCGTGTTCGTGGTGAGCGACTACGCCCCGGCCGCCGTGCAGGCGGGATTCGCCTACCTGGCCGCCTGGTTCCTGCTGTTCGGCGGGCTGCGCCCGGTGCTTGAGCTGGCCCGGAGCATCCAGGGGCGGCGTCGGCGGCGGAGTCCGCGGGTCTCGACCCTGGGCTCCGACGCCGACCAGCTGGCCCAGATGACCGGCGTCGCGGCCGGGGCGTGGGTGACGCTCTTCGCGCTCGTCGCGCTGGCGGCCCTGGCCCTCGGGGCCATCCTGCTCGCCCCCGACATGAGCTGGCTGAAAATTGGCTGAATGGCAACCTGGGAATCCGTTGACCGTATACAACCGGCGCCGTTATCATCTGCCGATAGTTAGATTCTAATTACCCGAGAAGGGTTCCCATGGCCAGGGCTTCGGCGGTCAAAATGCCTCCGGAGGCGAGTGCCGCACACGGTTGCGAGGGCGCGCGTCGCGTTCTCGCCCTGATGCTGGCGTTCTCCGCCGAGAAAAACACTCTTACCGCGCGGGACCTGGCCGCGGCCACCGGCATCGCGCTGCCCAGCGTCTACCGCTACATCACGCTGCTGCGCGAGACCGGGCTGCTGGCCGGGGACGAGCGCGGCAGCTACCGGCTCTCGGCGCGGCTCATCGGCCTGGCCCGGGCGGCGGAGGCGGCGGAAAGCATCATCGAGTTCGCTGATCCGGTGATGCAGGCGCTGGCCACGGAAACCGGGGAGACGGTCATCTTGGTCCGGCTGATCGGCCGGGCCGCGGTGTGCGTGCACCGGGTCCAGTCGGCGCAGCGGCTGCGGATCGAATTCGAACCGGGCGCGACGCTGCCGATCGAACGCGGCGCCAGCGGCAAGCTGCTGCTGGCCGGCCTGACCCCGCAGGCCCGCAGGGACCTGCTGGCCCCGCTGGCGGAGCGGGACCCGGCGGCGGCCGCCCTGCTCGAGACGCGGGTCGCCCGGGCCGCGCAGCAGGGCTTCGCGACCAGCGAGGAAGAGATCCACCAGGGGGTGTGGGCCGCTTCGGCCGCGGTGGTGCAGGGAAAGCGGACGCTGGCCGCGCTCACCGTGCCCTCGCCACTGGTCCGGGCGGCCGCCGAGGAGCGCAAGCAGCTGCTTGACCAGGTCCGGGCGGCGGCCGCGCGGATCAACGGCGAACTGCGCGCCGTGCGCAGGTAACCGGCCGGCCGGTCACGGGTCCGGCCGCCTGTCGGTCCCGGCCCCCGGCACGGTTATTCTTCCCCAATGCCGGATTTCCGTGATGTGATACCGGGTACCCGAATCAGCGCCGGGCAGGCCTCGGTCGCCGCGCTGCAGGCCGAACTGGCCGCCGGCCGGCTCACCGCGGCCGCGCTGACCGCCTTCTACCTGCAGCGCATCGATCGCCTGAACCCCGCGCTGCACGCGGTCCTGGAGGTCAACCCCGACGCCCCGGCCGAGGCGGCCGCGAGCGACGCGGCCCGTCAGGCCCGCGCGGCCCAGCCGGCCGACGGCCCGCGCGGACCGCTCGACGGCATTCCCGTGCTGATCAAGGACAACATCCAGGTCGCGGGCATGCCGACCACGGCGGGCTCGCCCGCGCTGCTCGCCGCGGAACCGGCCGACGCCTTTCTGGTCGAACGGCTGCGCGCCGCCGGAGCGGTGATCATCGGCAAGGCGAACCTGTCGGAGTGGGCGAACTTCCGGTCCACCCATTCCACCAGCGGCTGGTCCACGCTGGGCGGGCAGACCGCCAACCCGTACGCGCTCGACCGCAACCCGTCCGGGTCGAGTTCTGGCTCGGCGGCGGGGGTGGCGGCGGGCCTGGCCCCGCTCGCCGTCGGCACGGAAACCGACGGCTCGATCGTCTCCCCGGCCAGCACCTGCGGGGTGGTCGGCATCAAGCCCACCAACGGCCTGGTCAGCCGTCGGGGCATCGTGCCGATCTCACCGGTGCAGGACACCGCGGGACCGATGGGGCTGTGCGTCGCGGACGCGGCGGCGCTGCTGTCCGTGCTGGCCGCCGCCGACCCCGAGGATCCCGCCCCGGCCGGCGACCACGAGCAGGCCGAACGGTCCTGGCTGCGTCAGCCAGGCCGTGCTTATCCGTCGTGGCTGGATTCCCGCGCGCTGGACGGCGCCAGGCTGGGGATCTGGCGGGACGTCTGCGACCCGGCGGGGCCGGCCACCATCGCCGTCCTGGACCTGGCCGTGGCCACGCTCCGCTCACTCGGGGCCATCGTGACCGACCCGGTGACGCTACCCGGCGCGGAGGACATCGGCGAGCCTGAGTTCACCGCGCTGCGGTACGAGTTCAACTACGGGATCAACGCCTACCTGGCCTACCTGGCGGAATTCGGCGCGGGCCCCGGCCTGCCCGGCACCTTGGCCGAGCTGATCGACTTCAACAAGCGGAACGCGGACCTGGTGCTCTCCCGGTTCGGCCAGGAGCTGTTCGTGCAGGCCGAGGCGACAGGCGGCGATCTGGCCGACCCCGGCTACCTGGCCGCCCGCCGTGAGGCCACCAAGTGCGCCCGCGCCGCCATCGCCACGCCGCTGGCCGCGCACGGCCTCGAGGCCATCGTGTCGCTGACCGCCAACCCGGCCGGTCTCACCGACTACGTGCTCGGCGACCACCACGTGTTCGGGTCCTCCTCCCCGGCCGCGGTAGCCGGCTGCCCGTCGGTCACCGTCCCGGCCGGGTACGTCTGCGGCCTGCCGGTCGGCGTCTCGTTCTTCGGGCCCCGCTGGACCGAGCCCCGGCTGGTCGCCTTCGCCTACGCCTACGAACAAGCAACCCGAGTCCGTCAGCCCCCCGCCCTCCCCGCCACCCTCGCCTAGCCCAGCCGCGAGGTCCCCGGTCCGGGCCGCGCGATAACCTGACGGGCATGGAGTCTTGGCGCCGTGCGGATGTCCCCGTGCTACCGGGGAGCGGCCTGGCGCCCCGGCTTTACGACACGGCCACGGGAAAACTGGTTCTGGCCTCGGCTGGCCCGGTGGCCACCCTGTACGCCTGCGGCATCACCCCCTACGACGCCACCCACATCGGGCACGCGGCCACCTACACGGCGTGGGACCTGCTCGTCCGTGCCTGGCTCGACGCGGATCCAGCGGCTCCCGAGGCCAAGGACGGCCCAGAGGCTGATTCCTCCCCGGCCCGCTTCACCGTCATCTACGTGCAGAACGTGACCGACGTCGATGATCCGCTGCTTGAGCGAGCCGCCCGGGACGGGCAAGACTGGCGCGAGCTGGCCCGGCGCGAGATCCAGCGGTACCGCGAGGACATGGAGGCGCTCCGGGTCCTGCCGCCCACGCACCTGATCGGAGCGGTCGAGGCGCTGCCGGTCATCGAGCGGTTCAGCGTCCGGCTGGCGGACCGCGGTGCCCTGTACAACGTGGACGAGGACATCTACTTCGCCAGGCAGTCGGACCCGCAGTTCGGCATGCTGTCAGGACCAGGCACCGTGTCCGGGCTCGATCCGGCTCAGATGGCCGAGCTCGCCGCGCAGCGCGGTGGTGATCCGGGCAGGCCGGGGAAGAAGGATCCGCTGGATTGCCTGGTCTGGGGGGCCGAACGGCCGGGCGAGCCGGCCTGGGAATCGCCGTTCGGCCGCGGCAGGCCGGGCTGGCACGTCGAGTGCGCCGCGATCGCCACCGAGTACCTGGGGCCGTCCTTTGATGTCCAGGCAGGCGGCTCTGACCTGGTGTTCCCGCACCATGAAATGAGCGCGTCGCACGCCCGGGTGGCGCTGGCTCCGGCCGGGAAGGCGTTCGCCCGGGTGTACGCCCATGCCGGGATGGTGAGCTACCAGGGCCAGAAGATGTCCAAGTCGCTGGGCAACCTGGTGTTCGTGGGCAGGCTGCTGGCCGGCGGCGTGGATCCGATGGCGGTGCGGATGGCGCTGCTGGCCCACCACTACCGTTCGGACTGGGAGTGGACCGACGCGGTCCTCGGTGACGCACAGGCCCGGCTGGCCCGCTGGCGCTCGGCGTTGGGCCGAGCCGAGGCGGCCGTTCCTGACGCCCCCCCGGTGACCGCCGGCGATGAGTTCGGCGTCCGCGAGGTTGAGTTCGGCTCGCCCGGCGCGAGCCCGGCCGACCGGGTCCTGGCCGGCGTGCGAGCCCGCCTGCACGACGACCTCGACGCTCCGCACGCGCTCGTCCTCGTCGATCGCTGGGCCGATTCGCTGCGGGCCAAGGCGCCTACCCGGATCACGCCGCAGGACGTCTCCGGGGCCCGGCTGGTCAAGGCGACCGTCGACGCCCTGCTCGGCATCACGCTGTAACCGGGAGCCGGGCCACGACATTTCGCCGGGGGATGCCCGCCGAGGTCTGTGGATAACTTTGGTTATCCACAGGTTTGAACGACCTGAGCGGTCATTATCGTCAGGTTGCACGCTGGTGACATGACACAAACACTCACTGCGGGTGACGAATCCCCGCAAAACCCCCAGGCTCAATCCGGCCCGCCGGACGATCTTGTCCCGGTCACGGCTGACTCACCCGCGGCCCTCCTCGCCCTCGTCCCCCACCTGCTCGGCTTTGTTCCCGAGGCCAGCTTCGTCATGATCGGAATCGATCCTTCCGGCCACGTCAAGGTCACGCTTCGCTACGACCTGCCCGACCCGGCCGGTATCGGGGTGGCCGCGGACGTGGCCGGCCACGCCGTCGCCATCATCGGCTCGCAGGGGATAACCACCTCGGTGGCGGTCGGTTATGGTCCGGGGGCGCTGGTCGACATGGTGGCCGCCGCGGTGCGGGACGCGGCCCGCGAGGCCGGCGTCGACCTGCGGGAATTCCTCCGGGTCGAGAACGGCAGGTACTGGTCTTACGTGTGCCGCGACGAGGCGTGCTGCCCGGCCGCGGGGGTTCCCTTCGGCGCGAGCGCGGATTCCGTCCCGGCGACCCCGATCGCGCTGGCGCCCGCCCGCGATGAGGTCCTGCCCGGCCGCGCCGCGGTAGCCGCCCGTATCGCCCCGCTCGGCGGCGTCACCGCGGAGTCCATGCGCCAGGCCACCCGGCGGGCGGAGCGGCATGTCACCGGGCTGCTCGCCAAGGCGCGTACGTCGGGGCGCCTCGGCTCGGTGCGGCACCTGATCGCCGCCGAAGGGCTGGCCGCGGTCAGCTCCCTGATCGGCACGTACCGGGCGGCCGGCCGGTTCACCGCGGATTACCAGCTCGCCAGGATGACGGTGGCCCTGCGCGACCTGCGGGTCAGGGACGACGCGTGGGCCCGGATGGACCCCGCCCACCGGGACGCGCACCGCAGGCTGTGGATCGACGTGACCCGTCGCGCGCAGCCCGGATACGTGGCCGCGCCCGCCGCCCTGCTCGCCTTCGTCGCCTGGCAGTCCGGGGACGGGGCGCTGGCGAACGTCGCGCTCGACCGGGCCCTGGCCGACGATCCCCGCTACTCGATGGCCCTGCTGCTCCGCCAGGTAATCACCGCCGGGGCTCCGCCGTCGCTGGCCAGGCTGCCGATGACGCCGGAAGAGGTGGCCGCCAGCTACGACGACGCCGAGGCGGACGCCGGCCCGGACGCCGAGGGGGAGGCAGGGGAGAAGGGGGAGAGGGCCGGGGGGGCCGGGGGGTCCGGGGAGGCCGGGGACGACCACGACGTGGACCTGGATGTCCACCATCTGGACGCTGACGGCGAATGGTGAGGTCAGATCGCGGAAGGCGACGGTGACGAAGAGGGGGCACGGTGGTTCCGAGATACACTGCCTGAGATGTTCGTCCAGCTCAGCATATATGTTGCCTTTTTGTCCATTCCTGGCCGTTTCTGTGCCGGGTAACCGCGCTTGACCGGAAGGATGCCCGCATGACTGCCGACACGCACGAGGTCGCGGTGGCCGGATTGCGTGAGGCGTACGCGGCCTGGCCGCCGGGGACGAAGGTCCGGCTGGCCAAGCGCACGTCCAACCTGTTCAGGTTTCGTGACGCAGGCCCCGCGACCTCGGCTGACGGCCAGCAGCCCGCGGCCAGGGCGGCCAGCAGCGCCCGGGCCGGCCTGGACGTATCGGCGTTCGGGCACGTGCTGCGGGTTGACCCGGAGCGCAGGACGGCCTGGGTCGGCGGCATGACCACGTACGAAGATCTCTGTGACGCCACGCTCAGGCACCAGCTCATGCCGCTGGTGGTGCCGCAGCTCAAGACGATCACCCTGGGCGGGGCCGTGACCGGGCTTGGCATCGAGTCCACCTCGCTGCGCAGCGGCATGCCGCACGAGTCCGTGCTCGAGATGGAGATCCTGACCGGGGACGGCCGCGTGGTCCGAGCCACCGAGAGCAACGAGTACTCCGATCTGTTCCGCGGCTTTCCGAACTCCTACGGCACCCTCGGCTACATCCTCTCGCTCACGATCGAACTTGAACCGGTGCAGCCGTTCGTGCACCTGCGTCATTTCCCGTTCAGCAGCGCGGAGGCGTGCCTGGACGCGGTCGCCCAGATCGCCGCGGAGGGAAGCTTCCGCGGCCACCGGGCGGATTTCGTCGACGGGACCGTCTTCTCACCCGGTGAGTTCTATCTCACGGTCGGGGCCTTCAGCGACGTCGCGCCGTGGCGCAGCGATTACACCGGTCAGCAGGTGTACTACGAATCGATCAGGCGCGACAAGGAGGATTTCCTCACCATCCGGGATTACCTGTGGCGGTGGGATACCGACTGGTTCTGGTGCTCGCGCCCCTTCGGTGTGCAAAAGCCGATGATCAGGCGGCTGTGGCCGCGTCGCTACCGGCGCAGCGACGTCTACCGCAAGCTGGTCGCCTTCGACCGCCGGCATGGCTTCAGCGACACCCTGATGGCCTGGCGTAAGCTGCCGCCCCGCGAGGCGGTTATCCAGGATGTGGAGATCCCGGTCGAGCGCGGGGCCGAGTTTCTGCGATTTTTCGCCGCGAATGTGGGGATGAGCCCGGTATGGATGTGCCCGCTGCGGCTTCGTGGTGAGCGTGTCTGGCCCCTATATCCGCTGCGGCCTGGTGAGGTGTACGTGAATTTCGGGTTCTGGGGGACGGTGCCGCTGCCGCCGGGCCGGCCTGACGGCTACTACAACCGCCTTATCGAGGACGAGGTCGCCAGGCTGGATGGGCATAAGTCGCTGTATTCGACGTCGTTCTACCCCGAGGACGAGTTCTACCAGCGCTACAACGGCGAGGCTTACCGAGCGCTCAAGCGCACCTATGACGGTGCGGGACGCTTGCTCGGCCTGTATGAGAAATGCGTCACGGGACGCTGAGGTACCTGCATGAGCGGAAAGGAACGCTAAGGATGGCACTGGCGGAAGTCTTTGAGTCATTCGTGGGGCCCGATGCCCCGTTGGAATTCGCGGCCTATGACGGCAGCCGGGCCGGCGCGGCCGGATCCCCGGTGAAGATCACTGTCCGCTCACCGGTGGCCGTGGCCTACCTGGCCCAGGCGCCGGGGGAGCTCGGCCTGGCCCGCGCCTACGTGGCCGGGCACCTGGACGTCGAAGGGGACATGTACGAGGCCCTGGCCCGGATGACCAAGGCCCAGAACATCAGCATGACGATGGCAGAGAAGCTGCGCCTGCTGCAGTCCCTCGGCGGCCCTAAGCTGCTGCTGCACCGGATGCCGCCACCGCCGCAGGAAGTCACGCAGACCCGTCGCTGGGTGACCGGCCGGCTGCACTCCAAGACCCGCGACGCCAAGGCGATCTCCCATCACTACGACGTGTCGAACCAGTTCTACGAGTGGGTGCTCGGGCCGACGATGGCCTACACGTGCGCCTGCTATCCGAGCGAGGACGCCACCTTGGAGGAGGCGCAGCGATTCAAGTTCGACCTCGTCGCCCGTAAGCTGGGGCTGCGTGAGGGCATGCGGCTGCTCGATGTCGGCTGTGGCTGGGGCGGCATGGTGATGCACGCCGCGCGGGAGTACGGCGTCAAGGCGCTCGGGGTCACGCTGTCCGCTCAGCAGGCCGCCTGGGCGCAGGCCGCGATTGAGCGGGAAGGGCTGTCCGGACTCGCCGAAGTGCGGCACATGGACTACCGCGACGTGCCTGAGACCGGCTTCGACGCGGTCAGCTCAATCGGGCTGACCGAGCACGTCGGCAAGCAGAACCTGCCGTCCTACTTCGCGTTTCTCCGCAGCAAGCTGAACGTCGGCGGACGGCTGCTTAACCACTGCATCACCCGGCCGGACAATCTCGAGCCCGCCATCCGCAAGCGCGGGTTCATCAACAGGTACGTGTTCCCGGACGGCGAGCTCGAGGGACCCGGTTACCTGATCTCCCTCATGCACGACGCCGGCTTCGAGGTGCGGCACGAGGAGAACCTGCGCGAGCATTACGCCAAGACCCTGGCGGCCTGGTGCGCCAACCTCGACGCGCACTGGGACGAGGCGGTCAAGGAGGTCGGGCAGGGCACCGCCCGGGTCTGGCGGCTGTACATGGCAGGCTCACGGCTCGGCTTCGACCGCAACCACATCGAGCTGCACCAGGTGCTGGGCGTCCGGCTGGCCCCGGACGGGAAGTCCGGCATGCCGCTGCGGCCCGACTGGGAGGCGTCGCCGGTGCTCGCGAGTTAGTTTCGCACCGCACGCACCGCCGTTGTCCGGCCGGCCAGCTGCCGCCGGCCGGATGCGGCGCCGGGCCCGCGGCGGACGGACACGTGGCGGGTTGCGCTATCCTGTGCGTATGCGTGCCGTCCGGCTGCTCCTTATTTAGCCGCGCCGACCTTCCGTCGTTGGCGCGGCTGCCCCTCGTGTCGAGGGGCGTTTTTGTTGCAGGTGATCATCACCCCAGGGGCTAGACGGGGTTCTAGTGGTCCGGACCGATTCAATGGTGAGGAAACGATGACAGCGGCCGAGAGCGCCGAGCTGGCGCAGCGCTATGACCCTCGTGATGTCCAGGAGAAGTGGCAGGCGCGCTGGGCGGAGCTCGATCCGTTCCGCGCCAGCGAGGATCCTGCGGATCCCCGGGAGCGCTTCTACCTCGTTGACATGTTCCCGTACCCGTCGGGCGACCTGCACATGGGCCACGCCGAGGCCTACGCCATCGGCGACGCCCTCGCTCGCTACCACTTCCTGCGGGGCCGCAACGTGCTGCACCCGATCGGCTGGGATGCCTTCGGCCTGCCCGCCGAGAACGCCGCGATCAGGAACAACACCCACCCGGCCGACTGGACGTACGCCAACATCGAGACGCAGGCCGGCTCGTTCCGGCGGTACGCGGCGTCCTTCGACTGGAGCCGCAGGCTGCAGACCTGCGATCCGACCTACTACCGGTGGAATCAGTGGCTCTTCCTGCGCTTCTACGAGCGGGCGCTGGCCTACCGCCGGGACGGGTACGTCAACTGGTGCCCGGTCGACCAGACGGTGCTGGCCAACGAGCAGGTCATCGCGGGCAAGTGCGAACGCTGCGGCGCCGACGTCGTGCGGCGGATGCTGAATCAGTGGTACTTCAAGATCACTGAGTACGCGGACCGGCTGCTCGCGGACGCCGAGCAGCTGGAAGGCAGCTGGCCCGAACGGGTGCTGCTGATGCAGCGGAACTGGATTGGCCGCTCGGAGGGCGCCGAGGTCCAGTTCGCGGTGGACGGCCGGGACGAGCCGGTGACGGTCTACACCACCCGGCCTGACACCTTGTACGGCGCGACTTTTTTCGTGGTGGCGGCGGATTCACCGCTGGCCGAGCAGCTGTGCGCGCCTGATCGGCTGGCCGAGCTGCGCGCCTATGTCGGCCAGGTCGGGAAGCTGACCGACATCGAGCGCCAGTCCACTGACCGGGAGAAGACCGGGGTCTTCCTGGGCCGCCACGCCATCAACCCGGTGAACGGCGAACGGATCCCGGTGTGGGCCGCCGATTACGTCCTGCCCGACTACGGGACCGGCGCCATCATGGCCGTGCCCGCGCACGACCAGCGGGACCTGGATTTCGCCCGCGCTCACGGACTCGACGTCCGGATGGTGGTGGACACCGGGCAGCCGGATCCGGCCCAGACCGGGATCGCGACCGCGGGCGACGGCACGCTGGTGAATTCGGGTCCGCTCAACGGGCTGGCGAAGGCGGAAGCCATCGCCACGATCACCGCCATCCTGGCGGAGAAGGGCCTGGGCCAGGCGGCGGTCAACTACCGCCTGCGGGACTGGCTGGTGTCACGGCAGCGCTTCTGGGGCACCCCGATCCCGATCGTGCACTGCCCGTCCTGCGGCGAGGTGCCGGTACCCGACGACCAGCTGCCCGTGGTCCTGCCCGACCTGCGCGGCCAGGATCTGGTGCCCAGGGGCGTGTCCCCGCTGGCCGCCGCCGAGGACTGGGTGAACGTGCCCTGTCCGGCCTGCGGCGGTCCGGCCAAGCGGGACACCGACACCATGGACACGTTCGTGGACTCGTCCTGGTACATGTTCAGGTACTGCTCGCCCGAGTACACCGACGGGCCCTTTGACCCGGCTGAGGTCCGCCGCTGGGCGCCGGTGGACCTGTATGTGGGCGGTGTCGAGCACGCCATCTTGCACCTGATGTACAGCCGTTTCTTCACCAAGGTTCTCTACGACATGGGGCTGGTGGACTTTACCGAGCCGTTCACCCGGCTGATGAACCAGGGCCAGGTGATCAACCACGGCAAGGCGATGTCCAAGTCACTGGGTAACGGCGTGGACCTGGGCCAGCAGATCGAGCGCTTCGGGGTTGACGCGATCCGGCTGACCATGATCTTCGCCAGCCCGCCCGAGGACGACATCGACTGGGCGGACATGCACCCGGAAGCGATGGTGAAGTTCCTCGGCCGGGTCTGGCGGATCGCCGCGGACGTGGCCGATGCGGACCCTGTACCGGGCGAATCCGCCGTCGCCGAGGGGGACAGCGAACTGCGCAGGATCACCCACCGGACCATCGACGAGGTGACCAGGCAGGTGGAGTCCTATCACCTCAACGTCGCCGTGGCCCGGCTGATGGAGCTGGTCAGCGCCGCCCGCAGGGCCATCGACTCCGGCCCCGGCCCGGCTGATCCTTCGGTTCGCGAGGCGGCGGAGGTGCTGGCCGTGCTGGTATCGCTGTTCGCCCCTTACACCGCCGAGGAGTCGTGGGAGACGCTGGGCCACAAGCCATCAGTCGCCCGGGCCGCCTGGCCGGCCGCGGACCCGGCGCTGCTGACCCAGGACAAGGTCACCTGCGTGGTACAGGTGAACGGCAAGGTTCGCGACAAGCTCGAGGTCTCGCCCGAGATCGGCGAAGACGACCTGCGCGAACTGGCGCTGGTCGCGCCAGGAGTCGTGCGCACGCTGGGTGACCAGCAGGTCCGCCGGGTCATCGTCCGGGCACCCAAGCTGGTCAGCATAGTCGCAGCGTAACCGTCGATCGGGGCGGACGCGTCCAGCCCTGGGTGGGCCCGAACGCCTCCGCGCCACCCCGACCGACCCGACGGCTGTGTGCTCAGACGTCCCGTGCTCAAACGCGGCGGAGCACGGCCACGACACGGCCGAGGATGGTGGCCTCGTCGCCGAGGATGGGCGTGTACGCCGGGTTGTGCGGGATCAGCCAGACGTGCCCGTCACCCTGCTTGAACGTCTTCACCGTCGCCTCGCCGTCCAGCATCGCCGCCACGATCTCGCCGTTCTCCGCGACCTGCTGTTCCCGGACCACGACCCAGTCCCCGTCCGTGATGGCCGCGTTCATCATCGAATCACCGGCCACCTTGAGCAGGAACAGCGTGCCCTCGCCGACCAGCTGCCTGGGCAGCGGGAAGACGTCTTCCACGGACTGCTCGGCCAGGATCGGCCCGCCCGCGGCGATCCGCCCGACCAGCGGCACGTAGATGGCCTCTTGCGAGGGAATGTCGATGCCGGGAATGTCGCCGGCCTCGTCCTCGTGGCCCGGCTCCGGCCGAACGGCGGGGTGACCAGGCAGGCGCACCTCGACGGTCCGCGGCCGGCCCACGTCCCGGTGCAGGTAGCCCTTCTTCTGCAGGGTGCTGAGCTGGTACGAGACGCTGGAGGTGCTGGTCAGGCCGACGGCTTCGCCGATTTCCCGCATCGAGGGCGGGTAGCCGCGCTTCTGTACCGATTCCCTGATGACCTGGAGCACCTTACGCTGCCGCCAGGTCAGGACGTGATCGGGATCGGGTTTGTCCGGCGTGTCGGGGATGACGACGGGAACGCTGCCTTTCGGCTTGCGGCCCGGCCGTCCCTTAGGTCTGGGCGCCTCCGTTGCGGCGGGGCCGGAAGTACCTACTGCGGTGCCTCCCATGGCGGTTTCCTCCATCTGATGACCTTCCGTGTCCGAGTTCTTGCGTGCTGAGTAGAGAGTAACGGTTCTCGTTCAAGATCCCAAACATCTGTTCGACGTGTCGTTAAAAATGTCGTACCCGGGCGATACAACGAATGTGTACCCGTTCGATCGAACGTTTAGACGATCGAATGGGAGTACGATCGAACGCAGATAGCTCGAACGAAGATTTGACCTGGAGGTCCTCATGACCGCGACGCGAGCGGCGGCGATGCCCCGGCACCGCCCGGAGCACCTGGGTTTGCGTCCGGGCGGGCCCGCGCGCTTCCGCCCGGACCTGCGCGTGGTACGCCCCGCGCCCGCGCCCCCGGCCGCGGCTCCCGCCGCCGTCGCGCCACTCACCCCCGCCCGGCCCGCCCCCGCCCGGCCCGCCCCCGCCCGGCCCGCCCCCGCCCGGCCCGCCCCCGGCCGGCCTGCCCCCGGCCGAGCCCGGCCCGCGCCACTCACCCCCGCCCCGCTACGGCTGACCAGGCGCGGACGTATCGTGGTCGCGGTCATGGCCGTGCTCCTAGCGGCCGGGCTGTCGCTCGTCGTGGCCGGCGCGGCGCAGGCGACCGGCCGCCCCGCATCGCCGCGCGGGACCGGTTCCGGTCTCATCCGGGTGGTCGTCCGCCCCGGCCAGAGCCTGTGGTCGGTGGCCGAGAACGCCGATCCCAACGCCGATCCCCGGCTGGTGATCCAGCAGATCGCTCAGCTGAACGCGCTGACAACCGACATCGTGATGGCCGGCCAGCGGCTGTGGGTCCCGGGTCGCTGACCTCCACCCGCCAGGGTTTCGTCATTGACCGCGTGTCCGCGCTTGCCTCCAGCCGCCTCGTGGTCTACGGTAACCACAACATCTAGTACTTACATCGGTGTGGTTTTTCCACAAGTTGTGTTACAGGCTAGAATGGACCATACCGAGACAGCTGCCGGGAGGTGATCGCGTGCACTGCCCATTCTGCCGGCATCCGGACAGCAGGGTCATCGACAGCCGGACGGCTGACGACGGCGCGGCGATCCGCCGCCGGAGGTCATGCCCGGACTGCGGGCGCCGGTTCACCACCCAGGAGACGGTCATCTTGATGGTGGCCAAGCGGAGTGGCGTCACCGAGCCGTTCACCCGGGACAAGATCGTCCGTGGGGTGCAGCGCGCCTGCCAGGGACGGCCAGTCAGCGAGGACAAGCTGGCGATCCTGGCTCAGCTTGTGGAAGAGACGATCAGGGCACGAGGCCTGGCCGAGGTCCCCTCGCACGAGGTGGGGCTGGCCATTTTGGGCCCGCTCAGGGACCTCGACGAGGTGGCCTACCTGAGGTTCGCCTCGGTTTACCGGGGTTTCGAGTCGCTCGCCGACTTCGAGGATGAAATCACCGCGTTGCGCCAGGAGCGCCGGAATGCCGGCCACGCCCCGGCGCGGGCGGAACCACAGTCTTGAATCAAGATCGTGAATCGGGATCTTAGGGGAGAAAATGACGGAGACGGTGAGCGGAGCGGCGGCCCGTAAGGGGAAGGGCCCCCACGACCAAGGGGCGAAGCACCCGGGCGGCGGCCTCAAGGTGGGGCGCATCCACACCACCCCCGGTGTGCATCCCTACGACCAGGTCACCTGGGAGCGCCGGGACGTCGTCATGACGAACTGGCGGGACGGCACGGTCAACTTCGAGCAGCACGGCGTGGAGTTCCCTGACTTCTGGTCGGTGAACGCCGCCAACATCGTGACCACCAAGTACTTCCGTGGCGCGGTCGGCTCGCCGCAGCGCGAGTGGAGCCTCAAGCAGCTGGTGGACCGGGTCGTCAACAAGTACGAGCAGACCGGCCGGGAGCAGGGTTACTTCGCCACCGGCGAGGACGCCGAGATCTTCGGTCACGAGCTCAGGTACGCCCTGATCCACCAGATCTTCTCCTTTAACTCCCCGGTCTGGTTCAACGTGGGCACCACGTCCAAGCAGCAGGTGTCAGCGTGCTTCATCCTCGCCGTCGACGACACGATGGACGCCATCCTTGACTGGTACCGGGAGGAGGGCCTGATCTTCAAGGGCGGGTCAGGCGCAGGCGTCAACCTCTCCAAGATCAGGTCGAGCCGGGAACTTCTCTCCTCCGGTGGCACCGCGAGCGGCCCCGTGTCGTTCATGCGCGGGGCCGACGCCTCCGCTGGCACGATCAAGTCGGGCGGTGCCACCCGGCGTGCGGCCAAGATGGTGGTCCTCGACGTTGACCACCCGGACGTCATGGACTTCATCACGACCAAGGCACGGGAGGAAGAGAAGGTCCGCGTGCTCCGTGACGCCGGGTTCGACATGGACCTCGGCGGCAAGGACATCGTCAGCGTCCAGTACCAGAACGCGAACAACTCGGTCCGCGTGTCCGATGAGTTCATGCACGCGGTGGAGGAAGGCAAGGAATTCGACCTGCTGGCCCGGCTGTCCGGCGAGGTGATCGAACGGGTCGACGCGCGCAAGCTGATGCGCACGATGGCGCAGGCCGCGTGGGATTGCGCCGACCCCGGCATCCAGTACGACGGCACGATCAACGACTGGCACACCTGCCCGGAGTCCGGCCGCATCACGGCCAGCAATCCGTGCTCGGAGTACCTCCACCTGGATAACTCCAGTTGCAACCTGGCCAGCATCAACCTGCTCAAGTTCCTTCGTGAGGACGACACCTTCGACGCGGTCAGGTTCAAGAAGCTCTCCGAGCTCATCATCATCGCGATGGACATCTCGATCTGCTTCGCCGATTTCCCCACCGAGAAGATCACCGAGACCACCCGTGCCTACCGCCAGCTGGGCATCGGCTACGCCAACCTCGGCGCGCTGCTGATGGCCACCGGGCACGCCTATGACTCAGAAGGCGGCCGGGCCATCGCCGCCGCGATCACCTCGCTGATGACCGGGGCCGCGTACAAGACATCCGCCGAGCTCGCCGGTGCCGTCGGCCCGTACGAGGGTTACGCCCGTAACGCCAGGCCGCACAAGCGGGTCATCCGCAAGCACGCGGACGCCAGCGAGTCCGTCCGCCCGGTCGCCACCATCGACCGGGACATCCTCGATCTGGCCCGGCAGACCTGGCGGGAGTGCGCGGAGCTGGGCGAGGCCAACGGCTACCGGAACGCGCAGGCCAGCCTGCTC
Source organism: Streptosporangiaceae bacterium (assembly GCA_050013055.1). Taxonomy (GTDB): domain Bacteria; phylum Actinomycetota; class Actinomycetes; order Streptosporangiales; family Streptosporangiaceae; genus Palsa-504. The sequence continues at coordinate 11,769 of JBEKGC010000007.1, read as the reverse complement.
GCGCCGACCGGATGCCTGACCGCGGACACCCTGGTGACCACCAACCGCGGACTTGTCCGGCTCGGTGAGATAGGTGATGTCTACGGAAACCGCTGGCAAGACCTCGACCTCACGGTGTCCACCGACGATGGCCCGGCCCAGGCGACGAAGTTCTTCGTCAACGGCGAGGAGCCGACGCGCCGGATAACCACCGAGGGCGGCTACAAGATCCAGGGCACTCTCACCCACCGCGTCAAGGTCGTGGATCCTTCCACCGGCGCATGGGAATGGAAACGGCTCGCCGATATCACGTCCGGCGACGTTGTACCTGTGCAGATGCACACACTGGTCGGCGAGCCTCGCCTGGTCACGCTGCCCGTACTTGATCAGGCTTACTATGCCGGCGACCGTCAGGTCCGCGTGCCCGATGCGGTCACGCCCGAGCTGGCTGAGCTCGTGGGTTACTTCATGGGGGACGGCAGCCTGCACGCGAAGGGGATCAGGCTGTGCGTGGCGGACACTGACCTGGATGTCACGGGCCGCCTGGCCGTCCTGGCCAAGGAACTCTTCGGACTTGAACCTGCGGTAAGGACACAGGAGGGCTACCAGGAGCTGACCCTGTCGTCGGTCCGGCTCGCGCGCTGGTGGCAGGCGGCCGGGTTCGCCAAGGGGCTACCGCACGAGGATCACAGCGGCAAAGGCTGGGTTCCCCGGGTCCCTTCGGCGATCCTGGAGGCTAACGACCCGCTGGTCTACTGCGCGTTCGTGCGCGGTCTCTTCGAAGCGGACGGCACCGTGCTGGACGGTGTGCCCAGCGTGTCAACCGCGCACGAGTCCTTCGCGGCCGAGATCCGGACCTTGCTGCTGACCGCGGGCTTGGCCACCACCACGCGGGAGACGGTGAGCGGCTGGGGGGGCGCCATCTTCCAGGTCGGGCTTCGTGACGCCGACCACGCGCTGAGCTTCAGCGAGCTCGTCGGCTTCATCGGCCAGCGGAAGGACCGCCTCGTCGCCGACATGGAGCCCGGGCAGTCGGCGAAGAAGGACTACGTGTTCCTTCCGGCCGAGGTCTGGTCTGAGCTGGTCCCTGTGAGTCACCCGCTCCGCAACGCGATGACGTTGTCGCTGCGCAAGCACGGTGGCGTGCCGCGGATGCTCGCGTCCCGCATCTTCTCCGAGACGCTGGACGGCCGGCTGGAGAAGGCACTCGGCTACCTCTTCGAGCGGGTGCAAGCCAACGACGACGGCGGCGTACAGCCCACCTACGATCTGTCGGTGCCCGAGAACGTCACCTACGTCGCGAACGGCATGGTGAGTCACAACACCATCGGCCTCATGATGGACTGTGACACCACTGGTATCGAGCCGGACCTGGCCCTGGTCAAGTTCAAGAAGCTGGTCGGCGGCGGCTCCATGCAGATCGTCAACCAGACCGTGCCGCGCGCGCTGAAGAACCTCGGCTACCCGCACGAGCAGGCCGAGGCGATCACCGAGTACATCGCCGAGCACGGTCACGTGGTGAACGCGCCGAGCCTGCGGCCCGAGCACTACGAGGTGTTCGACTGCGCGATGGGCGAGCGCTCGATCGGCCCGATGGGTCACGTCCGGATGATGGCCGCCGTCCAGCCGCACCTGTCCGGCGCGATCAGCAAGACGGTCAACATGCCCGAAGATGCCACCGTGGAGGAGATCGAGCGGATCTACTTCGAGGGCTGGAAGCTCGGCCTGAAGGCGCTGGCGATCTACCGCGACAACTGCAAGGTCGGCCAGCCGCTCTCGGACGCCAGGAAGAAGCCCGCCGAGGCGGCTGCCACCGCACCCGCGCAAGCTCCGGTCGCGCCGCACGAGCACCGCCCGGTCCGCAGGCGGCTGCCCCGGCAGCGGCCCGCCACCGTGACCAGGTTCTCCGTCGCGGGGGCCGAGGGCTACATGACCGCTTCCAGCTATCCCGACGACGGGGTGGGCGAGGTGTTCCTCAAGCTCGGCAAGCAGGGCTCGACGCTGGCCGGGGTGATGGACGCCTTCTCCATAGCCATCTCGGTCGGCCTCCAGTACGGCATCCCGCTTGACTCCTACGTGGCCAAGTTCACCAACATGAGGTTCGAGCCGGCCGGCCTCACCGACGACCCCGATATCAGGATCGCCAGCTCGGTCATGGACTACATCTTCCGCCGCCTCGCGCTGGATCACCTGTCCCACGACGAACGCGCCGAGCTCGGCATCCTGTCCGCCGCCGAGCGCGCCGCCGAGGTCGCCGGGCACGGTCCCGGCGATCCCATCGACCCCGCCGAACTGGTCGAGGAGGTAGATCCGATTGAACTGGCCCAGTCGGCCGCCGTCGAACAGCCCCATCATCATGCCGAACGGCCGGTGGTTCATGCCGCCCCGCCAGCTCAGCCGGCAGCCGCGCCCTTTCCGGCCCCGCACAGCTCCACCGAGCTGATCGAGGCCCACCAGGGCCGGACCGCGGACGCCCCGCTCTGCCTCACCTGCGGGACCAAGATGCGCCCGGCCGGCAGCTGCTACGTCTGCGAAGGCTGCGGCTCCACCAGCGGCTGCAGCTGAAAACGGCAAAGTTGCGGCAGATGCAACAACTCTGCACCCGAGAATAATTGAATAACAGCAGGTTGGAATGGGTGGCGGGACATATAGCCCCGCCACCTCGGGGGTCGGAACTGTAGGTGCGACGCGCCTACAGGTTAGATGTATCAATGTTGCATTTAATGCAACGGAGTGATGAGGGGAATGACGGTGCCAATGATTACGCACCGTGACCTGGTCGCGTTCGCGGCTGACCGGGTCAATCTGAAGAGGTCCGAGGTGGATGACCAGCGAGCGCAGGTCGCCCGGCTCCGGAATCGGATCGAGAATAAGATCGCGGTGAGTCCCGGCTACGGGTTTGTCAAGGCGCTGCACTGTGGGTCCGTCGCCAAGGGCACGGCTCTAAGGAGCGGCAGCGATCGCGACCTCGCCGTCTACGTGAAGGCGGAGAAGGCGCCGGACGAGACGCTTGCGCTCGTCCACTGGGTCCGCGTCCTGGTGATCGACGCGTACCCGGCCATGCGCGAGGACCAGATCGTCGCCAGCACCAACTGCGTCAACGTCCGATTCGCAGGGACCGGGCTTGAGGTCGATGTCGTTCCGGTGCTTTACGAGGGCGAGCCGCACGATGTCGGCTACCTGGTCAGCAAGGATGACGGGACCAGGCTCCGGACGAGCGTCCGGCAGCACTTGGACTTCATCCGCGGGCGCAAGGCGGTGTACCCGAAGCACCTCGCGCAGCTCATCCGGTTCACTAAGTGGTGGGCGCGCCAGCAGCGGAGGCGGGACGGCGAGTTCAAGTGCAAGAGCTTCATGCTCGAACTCCTGTGGGTCCACCTCGCGGACGACGGGATGGACCTCGGCGACTACGCGGTCGCGCTTGAGCGGTTCTTTCTTTTCATCGCCAGCGGCGGCCTCAACCAGCAGATCGCCTTCACCGACTTCCACCCGCGATCGGCGCTCCCGGCTCGCGGGAGTGCCCCGATCCAGGTACTCGACCCGGTCAACTTCAGCAACAACGTGGCTGAGCACTACGAGGCAGCGGACCGGGACAGGCTCGTATCAGCGGCACAGGAAGCGTTCGATGCGATCTCGACCGCCTGCTACGAGCCGGCCGTCGGCCAGGCGGTGGAATTGTGGCAGGACGTCCTCGGCACGAGCTTTAAGGCAGCAGCATGAGCAGCTACTCGTACGCGGAGACGTTCACCCGCGTGCACGCCCGGCGCCTCGCGGGCCGCGTCACCACCGACCTGCGCCAGAGCTACCTCCTCTACCGCAGCCCCAGTGAGAGCATGCTCGAGAAGTACCGCACGGAGCTTGAGGAACTCCTCAGCGGCGGATATGTCGACCGTTACCAGTTCGGGTTCAAACGCGACGGGCAGGCCGTCTGGTCATTGCGCTATGTCGTCGGGCCGGATGGCTCCCTGACCGGAACGGGAGCCGGCGGCGGCGTCCCGGCAGGCCGGAACGCCCTTGGCTCGACGTTCTTCAACTTCCTCACCTTTTCGGACAGTTGGTCCGAGAAGAGCGAGAGTGCGCGACAAACCATCGAGCAGAAGTTGCCGTTCGTTCGCACCGTCGGCACGCTGCCGAGTGAGGCAGGCGGCTACTGGACGAGTGACCGGACGTACGCGGCCGGCGGCGTCGCGCTCGAGCGATCCGTCTTCAGGAGACTGGCCGCATGACAGAGGGAATTGAGGGCCTGTTCGCCCGTACCGAGGAGTTTCCCAACCAGGGTGCCCAGGCCCGTCTGGCCGCGCTCGTCGGGCTGGAAGAGACCGTGGACCGTCTCGTCTCCGAGGCTGTGGTCCTCCTTGACCCGGATCTCGCCAATGCCTGGAGTTCCAAGGTCCACGGGAAGGTCATTCCCGCGGTCTTGGCGCTACGGGACCGGACGCCGATGTTCATCTTCGCGGGCGACGTCGGGGTCGGGAAGACCGAGGTCGCCGAAGTCCTCGGTCAGGCGATCTCCCGGGCGGCAGACGCAGACGTGACCCTCTACCCCCTGAGCCTCACGGCCAGGGGACGAGGCGCTGTGGGGGAGATGACCACGCTCCTCACCCGGGCGTTCGAGCGTGTCAGCAAGGATTTCGCCCGCACCCGCCGAGCGGACGGCAAGGCCGCAGCGATGGGCGTACTCCTCATTGACGAGGCCGATGCGCTGGCGCAGTCACGCGAGCTTGCTCAGATGCACCATGAGGACCGGGCCGGGGTGAACGCGCTCCTGCGCGGCATCGACGGCATGCGGACCGATTGGCTTCCCGTGCTGACCATATTGTGCACCAACCGGCTTGAGGCGATTGACCCCGCGGTGCAGCGGCGGGCCGCCGCGATCCAGGTATTCGAGCGCCCGGCCCTTGAGCAGCGGGCGGCACTGCTGGTACAGCTGCTCTCTGGGACGAAACTGCAGCCTGGCGATATCGACGACCTCGCGAGGGCGACGGGAGACGCCGAAGGGCGCGGCTACGGCTACACCTACTCGGACCTGCGCCAGCGGCTCGTACCGGAGATCACGCTGACGGCCTACCGGCGGGGCACCGCCATCGACATGACGATCGCGCTGGAAGTCATCGCGCGGACGTCACCGACCCGTCCGTTCGGACTGAATGACGGATGACTCGGGTCACGACTTCCAGGGCGGCAAGCGGAGCGAGGATCCTCGGCGATGACGTGCAGCACCTCATCGCCTGGTATCACGTCCTGCGCACGCAACGCGCCGACACCACCATCACCGAGCTGGCGGTCGAGGCCGACAACGCGGGAAACGTCGATGATCTCACCCTGCGCCGTAGCGCGGGACCTGCCGAGTACTGGCAGGTCAAGGCGTCTGTGGATGCGACCAGCCCGCTCACTGAGGCATGGCTGTTCGAGCATCCTGAGGGCAAGAAGAGCCTGATCCAGCGCCTTCACGCCAGCTGGCGGAAGCTACGGCCCGGACACGACCTGCCGCCGAAGATCGTCCTGGCGACGACGAAGGCCATCGACCCGTCGGACCCCGTGCTCGGGGCCCGCGCGACGACCGACGGTCGCATCGTTGAGACCCTCCGCAGCGCGACAGCTTCCATGGCCGAGGCACGCAAGCGCTGGACCGAGCACCTGGCCATCAATGAGGATGACCTCCTGGAGTTCCTTGACAGTTTCGAGATCCGGCACTCGGCATCGGAGGCGGAATGGCGCGAGAAGGTCCAGGATGCGGCGGCAGGCGCCCTGGTCCGCACCGATGGTGACGCCGTCACCATCGGCATCCAGCAGGTGCGTGACTGGGTCAAGGCCCCGCGCCAGGCGTTCTCCCCTGCGGAGCTGAAGGAGGCCATCGTCCGCCTAGGCCTGATGGCCAAAGACCAGCGAACGCTCTTCGTGGTTCACGCGATGGAACCCAACCCGCGCCCGGATGCTTCCTACTCCGTCGACTGGACCGATCTCTTCAATGACGGCGACCCGCGTGAGCGCAGGCGGTTCCGTGACCCGGAGTATGCCCGCCTGCGTGTCGCGGCTGACCTTGCCCTGGCACGCCAGCGCCTGCGGGGCGTCGGCATCCACGACTTCGAGGTCGTGGGGCCGATGCGCCTTCCGCTCTGGTTCGCGGTCGGAGCAAACTTCTCGAGCACGGCGGGATTCGCCGTGAGCGCCGAGGCGCGCGACGGCCTCTGGACCTCCAAGGCTGTCCCTGGACCTCAGCGGGACCTGGTGATTCGGCTTCCGGAGTCTTCGCCTGCCGACGCGGTCGGCCGCCAGTGGGCGGTGAGCGTCAGCTTTGCGACCGACATCGCCGAGGATGTCGATGAATTCCTGTCGAGCGCGGTGCCCGACGCGTACCACCTGCAGCCCCGGCTTCCCGAGCCGGGGCGCGCGGCTCTCAGCAGCCTGGCGCACGCCCAGGCGATCATCTTCCAGCTTCGCGAGGAACTTCGTGCACTCAGGAGGTCTCTCCGCCCGCCAGAGGTACACCTATTCCTCGCCATGCCCGGGGCCTGCGCTCTTCTGCTCGGCAACGCGTGGGACCGGATGCCGCCGACCTGGACCTACTGGGACCTGGGGGCTCCGGGCTGCTACGAGAAAGCGGTCCGGGTGAGCAACTAGCGGGCGGCCGAGGACGAGAGACCTGAGTGAAACCCTATGCCTCCGGGGCCGGGATGGGCGAACCGTTCGTAAGCCTTGGCGATTCTGCCTGCGGTCAGGTGCGTTTCGCAGTCGGCTAGGACTAGGTCGAGGCCAGGGCTGAGGAAGTCCGAGATGTCGGTGACCCATGATCCCCAGCGAGTGCCCGTGATGCCGTAGCCCCACATGAGAGAGGCGATGGCGACCCGGCGCCGACGGACGACCGGATTCGGGTCATGAGACCGATGATGTCGCTGCGGGTGATCGGCTGCGAGAGGTTGTCGATCTCCCATGCGACCTCCACGTCGCCGGTCTGGGTTGCGACTTCCCTCCACCGCTCCTCGTTGATCCGGGCACCTTGGGCAAGCACCTGCCCGGACGGCGGAAAATGCGGCTTGAGCACGGTAAGGATGTCGAGGGGAATGCTCACGGCTCGCCATCCTCCGCCTTATACATGGCCCCGGGGAGCTGTTGGTGGCACCTGGTGGAATCGGCGCAATCCGAGTACCAGTGAACTAATCGCGCGAGCACGACGAGAGCAGGAGTTCAGCTATGAGGTCGAGGTCGTCGAGGGTGAGGTCTGTGCCGCCAGTGTCGTGGATCCATCGCAAAGCATCACGGCGGCGGTCTACCAGCCAAAGATGGACGTGCAGCGCGATGTCTGCCGCCACTGGCGGGCCGCAGTCACCGAGTTGGGTTAGCGCGACGGGACGTGCCTGCTCATCGAGGATCAGGCGTGCGATGTCCTGCAGGTCGGTTCCCTGCTTGGCGGTCGCGCGGTTCATGATGGCTTGCAGCTTCATGGCGATGAGGGGGCCTGGCTCGGCGACCAGCGTGCTGACTTCGACGAGTGGTCCGCTTGAAGATGCCGCGGTGATGGTGACCTCGGTTGCGGTGTCGTTTGCCCAGGCGTGGGCGGAGGCGTGCCGGCGGTCGCCGGGGTCGTCGCTCGGCTGGTCGATCTCTATCTGCCGTACCTCGAGCACGTCGACCTTGACCTTGCCGAATATCGTGGGCAGTAGTACCGACGTCGGCTCGACGGGCTCTGCGCCTTGGGCGGAGCGGAGTACCTGGAGTTGCGGGGTGGCGCCGAGCAGTCGGTCGACGACGTCGAGGTCGGTGGTGGCGCGGTACGGCCTGGACAGGCGGCACATCACGGCCAGTCCGCCGACCACGACGGGCGGCTGGCCAAGCAGGGTGCGGACTTCCTCGACGCCCTGAACCACTGCGGCCATGGCGTTGCCGATGAATGTCACGCGCTTACCAGACACGCGCCCACCTCTCCGGAGGAGTCCAGTCAGCAAGAGCCTCCCGCCCGCGGCCTGCGTCCTGCGCCAGGTCCAGCGCGACGAAGACAGGATGGGCGAGGGGCCACTCAAAGGGGTTGTTTGCCAGGTCAAGCCGGTGGCTGCAGGCCGCACGGACCGGCGCGACCCGGATCGCGCAGCGCGCTTGGACCCGCGATAGGGCAGTCCCCAGGAGCGTGGTGGCCCGCCGGGCGGTTGCTTGGTCGGGGACGTAGAAGTCGAGTAGTTGCCCCGTGCTTACTGCCAGCGGTGCGCCGTATGCGGCTGCGGCGGCCGAGTCGGTGAGCGCCCACCCGGTCGTCTGCTCGGCATCGTCGAGCCCGAGCCGCAGGGACCTGGTCAGTGTGACGTCGCCGGGCATGGGCAGGCGGGCAAGGTCTACGCGGGCAGTAGGCCAGCGCTCCGCAGCCTGCCAGAACAACTTCGTGCCTTCCACGCGGTGCCGTTCATCGACCAGGCCGGCGCTGCGAAGCGCGGCCAGTATCTCGGAAATCGTGCTCGCGGACCGGCCGAGCCTCCGCGCCAACTCGCGGACCGCTGCGCCGTCGGCCGGGTTCATGAGCAGGGCGGTCGCCACCTCTATGCCCACGGTGCCATTCAGTGCACTTGTCCGCTCGGCGCGTCCGGAGACTGGCTCCACATCGACGTCGATGACGATGGTGGCAGACCGCATGGCCAGGTGGCCGCGGAGGTCGAAGTAGCCGGCATGATGCCCAGTGAGTACTGCGCGCGCGTCCTCGGTCACCCGGTCGGCTACTACGAGGAGGACACGGTCCGGGGGGAGCGGGGTTTCACGGAGCAGGCGCCGGGCGACCTCGCCGGTCACAAGCGCGCGATGCTTCACCTGGACCTCGATCCCGCCAGGATCGAGCACCAGGTCGATTCCCTGGTCCGGCGCTCCCGACTTCGCCCGCGCTTGAACTCCCACCTGTGCCAGGGCGTCAACCAGGAGTGCCTCAGTATTCACGGGAACCAGGATGCCCCTTGTTCGGTGTTCGGTCAATACCGAACACCGAACAGTGCCCTAGTACTTGCCGATCCGCAGTGGGCCATCGTAAGGATCGGATGGTGGTTCCGGTAATGTCACACTCGGTTACGGAGTGACTGGGGAATACTGCACCTTCGAATAAGTGCTCTCCCCCAGTATTCAGGTGCTGCTCTAACGGAGATTTCCCTGTTCAGGGGGGGTACAGCCGAGAGGCTGTGCTCCTCCTGAATGTTATTGGGGCCCTTTGGTTGCATTGAATGCAACCCGCTTGTCTGCGGACCGCTCATCGCGCCTGTTGCAGCTACCTGGCGGCAAAGTGGCCAGGTAACCGTCGGCAGATCGGCCATAATAAGAGCGGCAGATCGCGCGCGTAGGTACCGGCAGATCGGCCACAGATCCGATGCTAGCTGCTGTAATGTTGCTTCATGAGTGGTGAGACTGGCCTGTTTGCCCGGCATGCCGAGCGGATGGCGTCTGAAGCGCTGGCGGAGGCAGGTCGGAAAGAGCACCCTGGCGGAGCTGATCGTCGCCAGGTCTGCAGGCGCGCGTGAGCTGTTCCTGGACGACCAGGCGGTGCGCGCCGCCGCGGAAGCGGACCCCAGCGCTTTCGTGCGGCATGACGGTTTGCTGATGATCGATGAGATCCAGCGAGTGCCGGAACTGCTGCTGGCTATCAAGCGCGAGGTGGACCGCGATCCGCGCCCTGGCAGGTTCCTGCTGACCGGCTCGGCTCGGCTTCTGGGGCTGAGGGACTTGCCTGATGCGCTGCCGGGACGCGCCGAGACCATTGAGTTGTGGCCGTTGTCGCAGGGGGAGATCGACTCTGCGGCGGACGGGTTCGTGGATGCCGTCTTCCGGCTCGACGGCAGCCTCAAGATGCCGCCATGTTCGCTGACCAAGCGTGATTACGTTGCACGGGCGCTGCGCGGTGGGTACCCGGAGGCGGTACGTCGTGACCCGGGGCGCCGTCGGGCGAGGTTCTTTGACTCCTACGTGACCGACCTGGTCACTCGTGACGTCCGACAAATATCCGATATCGAGCGGCCGGCCGAGATGCGCCGCCTGCTTAGTGTCGTAGCGGCCCGGATGGGGACCCTGGCAGTTGCGCAGTCGATGGCGAACGACATTGCCCTGCCCCGGCGGACGCTCTCGCGCTACCTGGACCTGCTTGAGCTGATCTTCGTGATCAAGCGCGTTCCGGCGTGGTCATCGAATTTGACTACGCGCGCGATATCGACGCCGAAACTGATCGTCACCGACTCCGGGCTCGGTGGCAGGCTCATCGGCATGTCGGAGGAGCGAGCGAAAGATCCGACTGCCCCGGTCGGGCCGCTGCTGGAGAACTTCGCGATCGGCGAGGTTGCACGCCAGCTCACCTGGGCCGAAGAGCCCGTCCAACTCTTCCATTACCGTGACCGTGACCAGGTGGAGGTAGACATGGTGCTGGAGCATGCGACCGGCACCGTGATCGGCATCGAGGTCAAGGCCGCCGAAACCGTCCGGGCGGAAGACTTCCGTGGCCTGCGCCACCTGGCGAACCGGCTCGGCGACCGTTTGCGGGCCGGGATCGTGCTCTACGCCGGGGAGCAACAGCTCTCCTTCGGCGACCGGCTAATCGCCCTCCCCATGGCCGCCTTGTGGATGCTCGACAGCGCGGCTTCCTGAGCAGCTTCGGAGCGTGACCAGGCGCCGCCTGCAGGCAAGGAATACTGCAGATTTGAATAAGTGCACTGCCCCAGCAAAGTGAGAAGTCGCAGCGAGCGACCTTGCGCAGGCGCCGCGCAAGCCGAAGAAGAACGGTAAGTGATCGCCGCCGCCCTGGGCTTGCAACCAGGGCGGCTGATCGCCACGATGGACACTCGGTCGCCTGGGAACCCCGGTGCCATGGCTCTTTCCCGGCCAGAGCCCAACCCGCCCGGCCGTGGACATCCTCTTCGGCATCCGTCTGCAACGCTATGGCACTTACCAATCCAGCCCGCTAAACATGCTAATCGCCGCTAAGGTTAGGTCGTTTGTTAAGTTGGTTGGGAGGTTCCTTGCGCAGCTTCACAGACCTTGACGCCCTCATCGGGATGGTGCCCTCGCAGGTCGTCACCCGGCTCAGCGCCATTGACTTCGGGCGGGGCTCGGAGGCGCTCTACCGTGACCAGATGCCGGGGCTGCTTACCGAGCTCGCTGACCGGGCCCGAGTCCTGAGCATAACCGCCTCATCGGCGATCGAGGGCGTCATCGTCGCCGACGCCGACCGCGCCCAGCGGATCATCGACCGGCGGACGACAACGCTGCGCAACCGCAGCGAGCAGGAACTCGCCGGCTACCGCGACCCTCCGAATAAGTGCACTGCGCCAGCAATATCAGGATCGCCCAGCAGAAGATTTCCCAGCTCAGTAGGGGTGTGGCTAAATGACTGCGCCCCTACCGAGCGATATCCGGTCGCCGCTCGTTGCATTTGATGCAACAACGACCGTTGCGCCGCCTACTGGCGGGTGAGTCGGCCGGGTTCAGCAGGCGCGTAGAGGTGACCGCCGACCCTCACCCACCGCCACTGTCCGTGACGTGAGCCGCGCCACTCGCAGCGGCGGCCGGAGAATACTGCATCCTCCGAATAAGTGCACTGCAGCTGACGATGGACCCCCGGGAAAGGGCCTAACGGCCTGGGCCGTCTTCGTTGCGGCGGTCCTACCTTTGGCTTGTGGTCCGGCCGCTGCCGGACCACGAGCCGGATAGGGATAGGGAGCCGAGGTACATGGCCACATACGACGTAGGCGGACGTTCCGCGATCGTCACCGGGGCTGGTTCGGGGATCGGGCGCGCGATCGCGCGGCTGCTCGCCGCCAACGGTGCCGCCGTTCTCGT
>JBEKGC010000006.1:0-46654 GCA_050013055.1 Streptosporangiaceae bacterium | reverse complement strand
ACCTACAGGCACGTCAACATCGCGCTAGTCAACGAGATGGCGATCTTCAGCCACGAACTCGGCGTGGACCTGCGGGACGCGATCCGGTGCGCGGCCACCAAGCCGTTCGGCTTCCAGGCCTTCTACCCCGGGCCCGGCGTGGGCGGCCACTGCATACCGATCGACCCGAACTACCTGTCCTACAAGGTCCGCACGCTCGGATACCCGTTCCGGTTCGTCGAACTCGCCCAGGAGATCAACGCCCGGATGCCGGTGTACACCGTCGACCGGGCCGCCGAGCTGCTCAACAGCAACGCGAAGCCACTGAAGGGCGCGCACGTGCTGCTGCTCGGGGTTACCTATAAGGCCAACGTGGCCGATCAGCGGGAGTCCCCGGTCCAGCTTGTGGGGCGCAAGCTCCGCTCCCGCGGAGCGGTGCTGACGTACCACGACCCGTACGTGGAGGAGTGGCGGCTCAGCGGAGAGCCGGTCCGGCGGGCCACCGACCTCGACAAAGAAGTCGCGCTCGCCGACCTGGTGATCCTGCTTCAAGATCACTCCGGATACGACCTGGACCGCATCTCACGTGACGCCCGGCTCGTCCTGGACACGCGCGGCCGCCTCGAAGGATCCAACGTGGAAATACTCTGACACGGCGCCAAGGCCGAGCCGGTTTACTCGTGGCGGCCGGAGTCTCACTCCTCGAACCGGCCGCCCAGGTACCTGGCCAGGAAACGCTCGGCCGCGGCGTAGAACTTCAGCCGGTTCTCCGGCTTGGCGAAGCCGTGGCCCTCGTCGGGGAAGAGCATGTACTCGTGCTCGATCCCGGCGTCGGCCAGGGCGGCCACGATCTGCTCGGACTCGGCCTGCTTGACCCGCGGGTCGTTGGCGCCCTGGGCGATCAGCAGCGGGATCCTGATGTCACCGGCCCGGGACAGCGGCGAGCGCGACCACAGGAACTCCTGGTCCGTCTCCGGGTGGCCGACCCGCTTGTACAACGCCGCCGCCATCGGCTTCCAGTACGGCGGGATGGTGTCGAGCAGCGTCTGCAGGTTCGACGGGCCGACGATGTCCACCGCGCAGCAGAACACGTCCGGGGTGAACGCCGCGCCGACCAGCGCCGCGTACCCGCCGTAGGAGCCGCCGTAGATCGCGACCCGGGCCGGATCGGCCCAGCCCTGGTCCACGACGTAGCCGACCGCGTCCAGCAGGTCGTCGTGCATCTTGCCGCCCCACTCGCGGTCACCGGCCGTCACGAACGACTTGCCGTAGCCGGTCGAGCCGCGGTAGTTCACCTGGATGGTCAGGTAACCCCGGTTGGCCAGCCACTGTGCCTCCGGGTCCCAGCCCCAGGTGTCGCGTACCTGCGGGCCGCCGTGCACGTTGAGCACCGCCGGCAGGCCGGTCCGGCCGCCGTCCGGCGGGAAGGTGACGTACCCGTGGATGATCAGCCCGTCCCGCGCCTGGAACGAGAAAGGCTCCATCCGGGCCAGCGTGTACCGCGCCAGCTCGGGACGGCTGTCGAACAGGAAGCTGCCGGTGCGGCTGGGCCGGTCGTAGGAGAAATACTGGACCGGCCCGGCGTCGTCGATAAACGCGATCAGCCAGGTCTGGTCGGCCTCGTCCCGGCCGACCAGCTGCGGGTCGCCGTGGTGCAGCGCCCGGATGGCCTTGAAATCTTGCTCCACCGCCGGGTCGAGCACGTGGTACTCGATCCGGTCCTTGAGCACCTCCACGATCTGCGGTTCCCGCGTGTCCGGGTGCAGCATCGCGCCCGCCACGTCGGCTTCCGGGTCTTCCAGGAGCACCTCGACCTCGCCGGTGGCCAGGTCGACCCGGGTGAGCCGGCCGGTGTCTGTGCCGAGCGAGCTGATGGCAAGCAACGAGGTCCCGTCGGCGCTGAACGACAACTCACGGCTGGCCGGGACGTCGTCGGCCGGGATGGTCATCAGCGTCCGCCAGCCGTCCTGTTCGCTGTCCCGCACGAGCAGGTCGAACCCGCCGTCCGGCAGCGGCGAGGCCGCGGCGCGGACCACCATGTCCTCGTCGGCCAGCCACCCGGCGTACCCGGGGTTCTCGATCAGCTTGGTCAGGTCCCCGCTCCTCAGGTCGAGCCGGAAGACGTCATGCAGCTGGGGGTTTTCGCGGTTCATCCCGACCAGGATCTCGTCGCGATGGCGCTTGCTGGTGGCGATGATCCGCGCCTGGATGCCGTCGAACGGCGTCAGGTCACGCCGGGCCATCGTGTCCATGTCGACGTCGTACAGCCGCCAGTTCTCGTCCCCGCCGGTGTCCTGCACGTACAGCAGGTGCCTGCCGTCCCGCGCCCAGCCGAACGTCCGGATGCCGCGGTCGGTGTCGTCGGTGACCACCGTCGCGGCGTCCCAGTCGACCCCTGAGGGCCCCGAGGCGCCGATCGGCGCGACCCAGACGTTGAGCACTCCGTCGCGCGGCGCGATCCAGGCCAGCCGGGTGCCGTCCGGCGAGATATGCGGGCTGACGCGCTCGGGGTTGCCGAACAGGACGTTGCGGGGAATGAGGTCGGCCATAACCTCATGCCTACCACACCGGGCTGTGCGGACCGGCCCGCCGCCGCCCAGGTTCGCCCGGGGCTTAGGGAACCGCGGCCAGGAAACTCAGCCGGAGAACCAACGCGCGGGCGCCGGGCTGATGTTGTGGTAGATGTGCTTCTTCTCCTGGTATTCCTCCAGGCCGGAGGGTCCGAGCTCGCGGCCGATGCCTGACTGGCCGAAGCCGCCCCATTCCGCCTGCGGCAGGTAGGGATGGTAGTCGTTGATCCATATCGTGCCGTGCCGCAGCGCGCCCGCCACCCGTTCGGCCTGGCCCGCGTCCGAGGTCCACACCGCTCCGGCCAGGCCGTAACTCGTGTCGTTCCCGAGCCGGACCGCCTCGTCCTCGGTGCTGAATCGCTCCACCGTCAGCACCGGCCCGAACACTTCCTCCCGGACCACCGTCATGTCCCGGTGGCAGCCGCCGAACACCGTCGGCCGCAGGAAGAAACCCTGCGCCAGCGCGGGCTGGGCCGGCCGGGTTCCCCCGGCCAGCAGCTCCGCGCCCTGCGCCCGGGCCAGCGAGATGTGCCCCTCGACCTTGGCCCGGTGCGCGGCGGAGATCAGCGGGCCGCACTCGGTCTCCGGGTCAAGTCCGCTGCCCAGCCGGATCCGGTCGGCGCGGGCGGCCAGCTCGGCGACGAAGCTGTCGTGCAGGGAGTCTTGCACGATCAGCCGGGCCCCCGCCGAACACACCTGCCCGGAGTGCAGGAACGCGGCCGTCAGCGCGTTATCGACGACGGTGTCGAAATCGGTGCCGTCGAAGACGATGTTCGGGTTCTTGCCGCCGAGTTCGAGCGCGACCCGGCGTACCCCGCGCGCCGCCGCGGCCATGATCGCCTCCCCGGTGGCCAGCCCGCCGGTGAACGAGATCAGGTCCACGCCACGGTGCGCGACCAGCGCCTGGCCGACCGTGTCCCCCCGGCCGAGCAGCAGGTTCACCACGCCGGGCGGCACCTCGGCCTCCTCGAGCAGCCCGATCAGCGCGACCGTGGACAGCGGGGTCAGCTCACTGGGCTTGATCACCGCGGTGTTACCCGCCGCCAGCGCGGGCGCGAGCTTCCAGGAGATCTGCAGCAGCGGGTAGTTCCAGGGCGCGATGAGCGCGCAGACGCCGACCGGCTCGTGCGTGATGCGGCTGGTCACGTGGGGCCGGCCCGGGTCGACCACCCGTCCGGCGGCCGAACCGGCGATGCCCGCGTAGTAGCGGAAGACGGCGGTCGTGTCGTCCACGTCGGCGCGCGCCTCGTTCAGCGTCTTGCCGGTGTCGAGGCTTTCCGTGCGGGCCAGCGGCTCGCGGTCCCGCTGCAGCAGGCCGGCAACCTTGCTGAGCAGCGCCGCCCGGTCGGTCACCGTCGAGGAGCGCCACGGACCCGCGTCGAACGCCTCGCGGGCGGCCGTGACCGCCGCGTCCACGTCCGCCGCGGACGCCTCGGCCAAGGTGTCAAGCGGGGTGGCGTCGAAGGGGTTGACGGTCTGCGAGGTGCCGTCATCGGCCGCCGGCGCCCACTTTCCCGCGATGAAGAGATATTTCACGCACCGGCTCCCAGGAATAAGTGTGACTTGTCACTCTATCTTTCGCCCCTCCGGGGCGCCTTAAGGCACTGTCCTCCCTCGCCGCTCCTCAGTCCAGGCCATGCCGTGCCCCTCTGGCGCCGGTTACGCCGGGGATAAGTTAAGTTGCTCAGGTGAGTGGTTCGCGAACCACGCTGGCAGGGTGGCTGGCGCGGATGGGTTTTGCCGATGCGGCGCGGGCCGAACGCCTTTTGCTGACCGATCTCGGTATCACCGAGGCCGAGCTGAGGAACGACGCGGTGGTGACGGCCCTGGCCGCCGTGGGCGACCCCGACCTGGCGCTGATCGGGCTGGCGCGGATCTTCGACGCCGCGGACCATCCGCACGCCCTGCGGGCCGCACTGCGCAGCGAGCAGGATTTCCGTGACCGGCTGACCGCGGTGCTCGGCGTCAGCGCGGGCCTGGCCGATCATCTGGCCAGGCACCCGGAGGACTGCCAGGTGCTGCGCGGTGCCGTCAGCCGCCCCGCTCCGGCGGAGCTGCGCGAGGAGATGCTGCACGCGGTCGGCGTGCCCCCGCACGAGGAGGCCGGACCCGATGACCCCGGCGGTCCCGTGGCCGGCGGGAAGGAGCCCACGGCCGCGCTGGCCGCGGCGTACCGCCGGCGCCTGCTGCACGTGGCGGCCCGGGACATGACCGGCGTCGCGACCGTCGACGCGGTGGCCGAGGAGCTGGCCGACATCGCGGCGGCGGTGCTCGAGGCGGCCCTGGCCATCGCCCGCGCCGAGCTGCCCCCCAAGTCCGTGCCGGTGCGGCTCGCCGTGCTCGCCATGGGCAAGTGCGGCGGCCGCGAGCTGAACTACGCCAGCGACGTTGACGTGATCTTCGTGGCCGAGCCGGTCAAGGGCGAGGAGGAGGACGAGACCGCCGCGCTGGCGACCGCCAGCAGGCTGGCCGCGGGGCTGATCGGCGTGTGCGCGCGTTCCACCCCGGAGGGCAGCATCTTCCCGGTCGACCCGAACCTCCGGCCGGAAGGCCGGTCAGGCCCGCTGGTCCGGACGCTGGCCAGCCACCAGGCCTACTATCAGCGCTGGGCCAAGACCTGGGAGTTCCAGGCCCTGCTGAAGGCCAGGCCGGTGGCGGGCGATATCGTCCTGGGCCAGGCCTACGCGGACACCCTCGGTCCGCTGGTCTGGCAGGCGGCCCGCCGCGAGCATTTTGTCGAGGACGTGCAGGCCATGCGGCGGCGGGTGGAGCAGCTGCTGCCCGCCAGCCAGGCCGGGCGTGAGCTCAAGCTCGGCCCGGGCGGGCTGCGGGACATCGAGTTCGCCGTCCAGCTGCTGCAACTGGTGCACGGCCGGATCGATGAGACGCTGCGCGCGCCCGCGACGCTGCCCGCCCTGGCCGCCCTGGCCGCCGGCGGGTACGTCGGCCGGGCCGACGCCGACGAACTGGCCGCCGCCTACCGTTTCCTGCGCCGCACCGAGCATCTGCTCCAGCTGCACCGGCTGAGCCGCACGCACACCCTGCCCGAGGATCCCGCCGTACTTCGCCGGCTCGGCCGGGCGATGCGGTTCATTGACCGGCCGAACGAACCGTGGTGGCAGTCCGCGGAAACCGTGATCCGCCCCGACCCGGCGGTCGAGTTCGACGAGCTGTGGCGCCGCCATGCCCGGCAAGTCAGGCGCCTGCACGAGAAACTGTTCTACCGGCCGCTGCTCGAAGCGGTGGCCCGGCTGCCGTCGGAAGCGGCCCGGCTGACGCCGGCCGAGGCCCAGGCGCGACTGGAAGCGCTCGGCTACCAGGACCCGGCCGGGGCGTTGCGTCACATCGACGCGCTGACCAGCGGGGTCTCGCGCCGCGCGGCGATTCAGCGGACACTGTTGCCGGTATTGCTCGGCTGGTTCGCGGACGCGGCCGAGCCGGACGCGGGCTTGCTCGCGTTCCGTCAGGTCAGCGAGGAGC
Organism: Streptosporangiaceae bacterium; assembly: GCA_050013055.1. GTDB lineage: Bacteria > Actinomycetota > Actinomycetes > Streptosporangiales > Streptosporangiaceae > Palsa-504. The sequence goes on along the minus strand of JBEKGC010000006.1, from coordinate 40,625 downwards.
TTGGGTCCTCTCCTTGGTACCTGAGGCTGCTGCGGGACGAGACCAAGGCGGCCGAACGGATGGCCCGCGTGCTGGCGTCGAGCCGGTACGCGGCGAGCCTGCTGCTGCGCGCGCCGGAAGCGGTCGCGATCTTCGGCGACGATGCCGAGCTCGCTCCCCGCAGCCTGGCCGCGCTGCGTTCGGAGATGATGGCGGCGGCCCAGCGCTACGAAGACGACGCCGAGGGCGCGGTCACCGCCGTCCGTTCCGTCCGCCGCCGCGAGCTGCTGCGGACCGCCAGCAGTGATATTTTGCGTGATCCCAGGCCGTCGGGCGGGCTGGCGGTGACGGGGCTGGCGGTGACGGGGGAGGCGCTGACTTCCATTACCCGGGCGGCGGTGGAGACGGCGCTGGCGGTGGCCATGCGGAAGGTCTCGGCGGAGCTGCGCGGGCCCTTGCCGACCAGGTTCGCGGTGATCGCGATGGGCCGCTTCGGCGGGCACGAGTGTGGTTACGGCAGCGACGCGGACGTGCTTTTCGTGCACGACCCGCTGCCCGGTTATCCCGAGCGGCAGGCCGCGGACGCCGCCCATGCGGTAGCGGTAGAGCTGCGGCGGCTGCTCGCGCTGCCGGTGCCCGACCCGCCCCTGATCGTTGACTCCGACCTGCGGCCGGAGGGGCGTCAGGGGCCGCTGACCCGGACGCTGGCCGCCTACCGTGGTTACTACCGGCGCTGGTCCGCGCCGTGGGAGGCGCAGGCGCTGCTGCGCGCGGAAGCCGCCGCCGGGGACGCCGCCCTCGGCGCCGAGTTCACCGCCATGATCGCCGAATTCCGTTACCCGGAAGGGGCCGCCCCGGGCGGGGACGGTATCAGCTCCGCGGCCGTTCGCGAGATACGCCGCATCAAGGCCCGGATGGAGGCCGAGCGGATTCCGCGCGGCGCGGACCGGACGCTGCACGTCAAGTTGGGCCCGGGCGGTTTGTCCGACGTGGAATGGGCCATCCAGCTGCTGCAGCTGCGGCACGCCCATGCGATACCCGGGCTGCGGACCACCCGGACCGGCGCGGCCATGGCGTCCGCCGTCCAGGCGGGCCTGCTGCCCGGCCGTGACGCCGACGCGCTGATGACCGCGTGGGAGCTGGCCGCGCGGATCAGGAACGCGATCGTCCTGGTCGGAGGCCGGCCCGCGGATACCCTGCCCACCCGGCACACCGAGCTGACCGCGGTCGCCCGGCTGCTCGGTTACCCGCCGGGCGACGCCGCGCAGGCGCTCGAGCAGGACTACCGGCGCGCCGCCCGGCGCGCCCGCACGGTGATGGAGCCACTCTTTTACGGCTGACGCTGTGCTTAACGGCACCGGGCGCTGGCCCGCAGCACGGGCACCCGTCACCGGTCTGCGTCTCCGTACCAGCCATCTAGCGGTGCCACGACATAGTGCCACCACGGCCGCGGGCATGCGGTCGCCACTTCCACCGAGGGACACATGAGCGACATAATCTCGAAACGGTGACGACATTGGCTACAATGTTGACGCCACTCGTGGCTATGGTTTAAAGTCTCATTCGTTAGGCGCCGTTCAGGTGCCGCTACGCAGCAAAGGAAGGCCTATGCCTGCTCGTCGAAAGCGTGCGCCAATCATCGTCGCTACCATAGTTCTTTCCTCGGTCGCGCTCCTGTCGGCGTGCAGCAGTTCAGGGAGCGGCTCGACTTCCGGTGGCAGCTCGGCCACCGCGGCATCCGGCGCCGCTATCAACGTGGGCAGCGGGTCGCTCCACCCGCAGAAGATGAAGAACATCGCGCTGATCCTGAACGACAACCTCTCGGCCACCTACTCGGTGGCCCTGGTGAACGCGGCCATGGCGACGGCAAAGAAGGACGGTGTCGGGCTCAACCTGCTGTACGACAACCTGTCGGCGCCTACCGAGCTGACCAACTATGAGAGCGTGCTCTCCAGCGGGAAATACCAGGGCGTGATCGTCCAGCCGCTCACCGGTCAGCTGTGCCAGCCCGTGGCCAGCGACGCGATCAGCCATAACATTGCCTTCGTAGCGATCGTGAGCCCCTTGTGCAGCGACACCGCGAAGCCGGGCAGCGACCCCTGGGCGCCGGGCACGATCTCGTTCGTCGGCGGGATGAATAACCTCAGCCACACCGTCTCGCTCATGAAGAGCGCGGCTTCCAACACTCCGGGCCCCCAGAAGGTCCTCTTGGTCGTCGGCACGCAGACGCTGCCGGACACCGTGTCGTTCTTGGCCGGTTACAAGCAGTACGTCCAGACCAACCCCCAGTGGACCACTGCAGGGACTGTCTACACCGACTTCACCTCGCCGGACGCGCTCTCGCAGACGGAGAACTTCCTGCAGGGCCACAAGGGTGTGACGATGATCTTCACCTCGTATGCGGGCATCACCGAAGGCGTCGTCCAGGCCATCCAAGCGCAGAAGCTGCAGGGCAAGATCGCGGTCTACGACCAGACCGGCGGCAATGCCGAGGACTTCACTCTTGTGAAGAACGGGCAGCTGACCGGGACCCTGCCCAGCTACCCGGCCAGCATCGGCTCGGCCGCGGTCCAGGCGCTGGTCGACGCCGGCAATGGCACGACGCCGGAACGCTTCATCGACAACGACGGCAATCCGCAGGCGGTCTCGGGTGCCATCACCAAGTCCACGATCGGCTCGAACACCGCTCAATACAAGTAAGAGCCTGATCATCTGATCGGCCGACGTCACTGGGGCGGCCGACGTCCGCCACTTCGGCGGACGTCGGCAGCCTTGTCTAACGATTGGCGCACAGAATGACGAATTCCGTCCGCGCGGTTGAGCCGAAGCCGTTCGTCGAGTTGCTCGATGTCACCAAGACCTACGGTGAGACACGCGCGGTGCGAGGGGTCTCGATGGTCCTCGCCACGCGCGGAGAGATCCACGCGCTGGTGGGGGAGAACGGCGCCGGAAAGTCGACCTGCGTCGGAATGGCGTCCGGCCGGGTCGCACCCACGACTGGGTCGGTGCTCATCGACGGCATGGCGGTCACGGCGGGGTCGCCCCGTGCCGCCCGCGAAGCCGGCCTGCACGCTATCTACCAGGAACTGACCATCGTCCCGGCGCTGTCGCCCGCGGCGAACGTGTTTCTCGGGCAGAGCATCGCCCGGGGCGGCTGGCTGCGGGAACGCGAGATGCGGGACCGGTACGAGCAACTGTGCCACCGGCTTAACCTCCAGCCGTCCCGGGCTAAGAAGAGCGGCGAGCTGTCCGTGGCCGACCAGCAGATGCTCGAGATTGCGCGGGCGTTGGTCTCTGACGCAACGGGCATCCTGTTCGATGAGCCGACCGCGTCGCTGGCGCACCACGAACGCGACGCGCTGTTCGCCACCATGCGCGGGCTGCGGGCCGAGGGGATCGCCATGACCCTCGTGACGCACAACCTCGAGGAGGTGCTCGAGCACAGCGACGTGGTCACCGTGTTCCGCGACGGGCAGATTGTCGAGCGCCGTCCGACGAGCGACTGGAGCAAACCCGAGATGGTGTCGGCGATGCTCGGCAAGGCGGAGCCGGTGCTCGGCGGACGCCACCCGGCAGCGACGGGTGACCCGGCCGCGAAGGCCGCGCTCACCGTCCGCGGTCTGTCGTCAGCCGACATCCTCGACGATGTTTCCTTCGACCTGCGGCCCGGCGAGATCCTCGGCATCGCAGGCCTTGTCGGTTCAGGTCGAACGTCGGTCCTGCGTGCTCTCGCGGGCTTCGACCGGCACGCGAGCGGCACCGTCCAGACGTCGACCGACCCGGACGGCGCGGCGCCACCGCGCTCCGTGCGCGAGGCGCGCCGTCGCGGGCTGGCGTTGCTGCCCGAAGACCGCAAGGGCCAGGGCCTCATGCTCACCCGCAGCGGCGCGGAGAACGTGACCATCGGAGAGTGGCAGGGGCTGTCGAAGTTCGGAGTCCTTCGCAGCGCAGGCGTCCGGCAGGCAGCCCTGCGGGCGGCGATTCCGGTCGGGTTCGAGCCGGGCCGCGTCGACGAGCAAGTGGAACGCCTGTCGGGCGGGAACCAGCAGAAGCTGCTGCTCGCCCGATGGCTGCACACCAACCACATCGTGCTATTGGCCGACGAGCCCACCCGGGGTGTCGACGTCGGAGCCAAGGCCGAGATCGCTGCCTCGCTCGAGCGACTCGTCGCGGACCGCCGCAGCATCGTACTCGTTTCCTCGGATCTCGAAGAGGTCGTCAACCTCAGCGATCGAGTGATCGTCCTGAACGGCGGCCGGGTACTGGCCACGCTCGACGGCGCGGTCGAAGAGATCTCGGTGGCGCGGATCCTTCACCTGATCTTCGCCGCAACCGAAGACTCACCAACGGCAGGGAGCCCGGCATGACTCAATTGCAGCACGCGCCCGGAAAGGGCGTCGAATCCGTGTCGAGTGGCTGGATACAGCGGTCGTCCGTGCTCTGGAAACACCCGATGTTGCTGGTACTGGCCGCCGAAATTGTGGTGACGAGCATCGTGTACCCGGGATTCTGGGCTGTTGTCAACCTGCAGAATCTGCTGTCGCAGAACGCGCCACTGACGGTGGCCGCAGCTGGCATGACGCTGGTGATAATTGCTGGCGGCTTCGACCTCTCGGTCGGCGCGGTGTTCGGCGCCGGCGCGGTGTTCTACGTTTCGTTGGACGGCACCTTGCCTGTGGGGCTGGCGATCCTCGCCGTAGTACTGGCCGGTGCCGTATTCGGCTTGTTCAACGGCGCGGTGGTCAACCTGCTCGGTGTAAATCCATTTGTGGCCACTCTCGGCAGCGCCTCGGCAATCAGCGGATTGGTATCGCTCTACTATTTCCACAACAGCACCAAATACACCAAGGACGCGTCATTTAAGATCCTCGGTACGCACCAATGGCTAGGCATTCCAGCGTCCTTCGTAGTCGCTGCCGTCGTCGTCGTCATTCTCGGTTTGGTGCTGGCGAAGACCACATACGGCCGTTCTGTGTACGCTGTCGGCGGCAATACGCAGGCGGCCCGCCTCAGCGGCTTGCGGGTGGGTCTCATCAGTGCCAGCACCTTTGTGGTGATCGGCATTCTCGCCGCGATCGGTGGTCTGCTGCAGGCTAGCGCAGTCGGAACGGCCGATCCAACGTTCGGCGCCACCCTCACCCTGCAGGCGATTGCCGTGGTCATCATCGGCGGCACGTCGCTGCTCGGCGGCGAGGGAGCGGCCTGGCGCACAATTGTCGGCATAGCCATTCTGGCCGTGCTCAATAACGTGTTCGCGGCCAAGAGCCTGGACCCAAACCTGCAGTTGGTTATCCAGGGCCTGATTGTTATCATCGCGGTCGCCGCCGAGGTGTGGTTCCAACGCAGAAAGACACGGTGAGCCGACGGTCCGCGTCGACGACAGCGAACACTGGAAGGCGGGGCAGCTCATGACCATCGATGAAGGCGTGCTGGCGCAGCGGAGCGGGCTATCCTCGCCTGAGGCGCAGCGGTTCTTGGCCGACTCGCCGAAACGGCTACTCATCGGCGGCAACTGGGTGCCTGCGATATCGGGATCCGAGTTGGAGGTTTACAACCCGACCTCTGAGAAGGTCATCGCGCGCGTCGCGGCCGCAGGCGCCGACGACGTCGACCGGGCGGTGATCGCAGCACGCGACGCCTTCGACCACGGCCCGTGGCCGCGCATGTCGCCGGCCGCGCGGGGGACCGTGCTGCGCCGGTTCGCCAACCTGATCGACGCGCACCGCGAGGAGCTCAGCCAGCTCGAGTCACTGAACAACGGCATGGCCCTGCAGACCGCTCGTCCGACCATCGAGGCGGCGGCCGATACCGTTCGGTACTTCGCCACGAGCGCCGAGCACATCCACGGCGACACGCCGCAGACCGAGGCCGCCTCGTTCCACTACACGTTGCGCGACCCGATCGGCGTCTGCGCGGCGATCATCCCGTGGAACTCCCCGATCACCAACTTCGTGTGGAAGGTGTCGCCCGCGCTGGCGGCCGGTAACGTGCTGCTACTGAAACCGGCCGAGACGACACCGCTGACGGCGGTGCGGTTGGGCGAGCTGATGATCGAGGCCGGACTGCCGGCCGGCGTGCTCAGCATCCTCCCCGGCTTCGGGGACCCCGCCGGCGCCGCGCTGGCACAGCACCCGGACGTGGACAAGATCTCGTTCACCGGCTCTACCCGCACCGGCAAGACGATCCTGCACGCGTCGGAAGTGAACTTGAAGCGGGTCTCGCTGGAACTCGGCGGCAAATCCCCGAACATCGTGTTCGACGACGCCGATCTCGGCGCCGCGGTAGCTGCCTCGGTAACCGGGTTCGTCGCGATCACCGGCCAGGTCTGCCTCGCCGGCACGCGGTTGTTCGTGCAGAGAGGCATTCACGATCGCTTTGTGGCGGCCATGGTTGACGCCGTGTCGGCGCTCCGTGTCGGCGATCCGCTCGATCCGGCCACGACCGTCGGGCCATTGGCGTCGAAGGCTCAGTTCGACCGAGTGTCGTCCTATCTGTCGCTCGGCAAAGACGAGGGCGCCTCAGCCGCCGTCGGCGGTGGGGTCCTAGACCGGCCCGGCTACTTCGTCGAGCCGACCGTTTTCGTCGGCGTCACCAACGCGATGACGATCGCCCGGGAAGAGATCTTCGGCCCCGTCCTCTCGGTGATCCCGTTCGACGACGAGGCCGAGGCGCTTGCGCTTGCCAACGACAGCCCCTACGGGTTGGCGGCAGCCGTCTGGACCAACGATCTGCGGCGGGCCCACCACGTCTCCCGCCGACTGCGGGCCGGCACGGTGTGGGTCAACGACTATTTCAAGCTGGATCCGACCATGCCCTTCGGCGGGTACAAGCAATCCGGGATCGGCCGTGAGTTCGGGATCGACTGGTACCTGTCTTACACCGAAGCCAAATCGGTGTTCGTCACGCTCGGGCCGCCGGACGGGGCCGCGGCGTGACCCCCGCCGAAGCGTCCCCGGAAGCGACCTCGCCCGTCGCGTTGCTGCCAGCGTTGCGGGAACGGACGATCGACAATCTGTGGCGGCGCGCGGTTGCTGCCCGTCCCGACGGTGTGTTCCTGATCGTAGCGGACGAACGGTTCACCTACCTCGAGGCCGAGCAGCACGTGGCGGCGACGGTCCGGTTGCTTCGGGCCGGCGGCCTGAGCCGCGGCGACCACCTCGCGATCCTGCTGGACAACCGCGCCGACTACGTCTGGCTGCTCCTGGCCGTCGGCCGCATCGGCGCAGTTGCCGTTCCCATCCACGCTGAGGCGCGCGGGGAGATGCTGGCGCACTTCTTCCGGTCGACCGACTGCGCCTACGCGGTGATCGGGTCCTCCTACGCGGCGGGCGTGGACGCTGTCCTGCTCGACGGGCGCCCGGACACGGTGTGGATCGTGGACGATGGCGACGGCCGCCCCGGTGGCCTGCCTGTCGCGACCCCCATCCCGACGATCGGCCGGATCCAGATCCCGTTCACGCCTCGCCCAGCGGAGAACTCGGACTCCGACGACTCGGCCGGCCCGTCTCCGGCGCGGTTCCGCGATACCTATCTGCTCATGTTCACCTCCGGGACGTCGGGCCCGTCGAAGGCGGGCGTGGTCAGCCAGGCCCAGCCGATCACTCACGCGCTTAAGATCGCCGAAGCCTGCGGCTGGCTACCCACCGAGCGTTTCTATACCTGCCTGCCCCTGTCGCACGCCAACGCCCAATGCCACACGTTGTTCCCGGCCATCGGGCTCGGTGCGACCATGGTGCTGGGGCGGCGGTTCTCGGTCCGCGGGTTCTGGAGCGACGTGCGCCGGTTCGAGTGCACCGCGATCAGCCTGCTCGGCAGCATGTTGCAGCTGTTGTGGAAGAAGGACCCGTCCCCGGAAGAGCACGACAACCGCGTGTCGACGGTTCTCGTCGTGCCGTTCCCGCGGAACGTCCGCGAGTTCGACGAACGCTACGACGCGCGCTTCGCCACGCTGTACGGACTGACCGAGTGCGCTCCGGTGTCGATCTCGCGGCCGGGCCAGGACTACGACCGCGCTGTCGGGATGGCCGGCCGGGTTCTGCGTGATCACAACGACGTGCGCATCGTGGACGACGACGACATCGAGGTGCCAACGGGGTGTGTCGGCGAGATCCTCGTCCGGCGCCACGATCCCTACATCACCGTCCAGCGGTACTACGGCCGCGAACGCGAGACATGGGGCGACTTCCGCAACCTCTGGTTCCACACCGGCGACTTCGGCTACGTGGACGAGGAGGACTTCCTCTACTTCGTCGGGCGCAAATCGGACTCGTTGCGCCGCCGGGGCGAGAACGTGTCAATCCGCGAGCTGGAGGACGCCCTCAACGCCCTGGACGGCGTGCTCGAGTCCGCGGTTGTCGCGGTGCCGTCCGACCTCGGCGACATGTCAGAGGACGACATCGCGGTCTACTTCACCGTCAAGCCCGGCGCGGGGCTGGACGCCGAAAAGCTCGACGAACTGGCCCGGGCGAGCCTGTCACGGTACATGATGCCGCGCTATATCCGCGTCGTCGACGAGCTTCCCAAGACGCCGACCGCGAAGATCCGTAAGGACGTGCTCCGCCGTCAGGCCGAATCCGACTTGGGGGCCTTCTTTGACGCCGACCTACGACACCGAAAGACAGCTGCTGAATGAGCCGGGACTACGACCACTTCAAGACCGTCAATGTGTCCTGGGAGCAGGATGGCATCCTCGTCCTGCGCCTGCACTCGCGCGGCGGCCCGCTCGGGTGGAACGCCCTGCCGCACCGGGAATTGCCCGAGCTGTTCGCTGAGGTGGCCGCCGATCGCGACGTCCGCGTCGTGGTCCTCACCGGCTCCGGTGACCGGTTCATCGACCTCATCCCCGAGTTCGAAGAGGGCATCGCGCGGGGAGCGGCAACAGCGGCCGTGATGGACACTGGCTCGTTCGAGGGGAACCGTCTCATCGACAGACTGCTCGCCATCGAGGTGCCCGTCATCGCCGCGGTCAACGGCCCCGTCGACGTGCACGCCGAGCTGGCCCTGCTCAGCGACATCGTCCTGTGCACGCAGGAGAGCTACTTCCAGGACGCGGCCCACGTTCCCAGCGGGCTCGTGCCCGGGGACGGCGTGCAGGTCATCTGGCCGTTGCTGCTCGGGTTCAACCGCGGACGCTACTTTCTGCTGACCGGCGAGAAGATCGACGCCACCGAGGCGAAACGGCTCGGGCTTGTCTCCGAGATCCTGCAGGCCGACGCGCTGCTCGCGCGCGCGCTCGTCCATGCCCGTCGCCTTGCCGTGTGCAACCCGGTCTTCGTGCGTAACACCCGGCTGGTCTTCGTCTCCCAGCTGCGCCGCCTCATCGCTGCCGACCTCGCCACCGGCCTTGCCCTCGAGGCGGTGGCGTCGCTGTCCGGCGCCGACTGGCCTGGACCGTACAAACCCGAACCAACGGAGCAGTAACCCTGTGCGTCTGGTCCTGTGCGCCGAGGGACCCTGCGAGCCGCAGGCCGCGTTGTCCCGCTATCTGATCAGTCAGCCACCCACCCCGACGGACCCGGTCCACCTGGTCTTCGGCATGCGACGCACGCCACCGCAGCTGCCGCTGCCGCCAAGTGTCTATTTCACGGTGGGCACCTTCGTCCCCGGCCGCGGCCTGCGTGACATCCAGCCACTGACCTACCATCGCCGCACCTACAGCGAGATCTGCCGCGACCTCGCCACTGGCGCGTTCCGGCCTGACGTGACGATCGCCTGCGCGACACCGCCGGACGAGGACGGCAGCCGGTCCCTGGGCGCGATCGTCGGCTATCTAGATCTCGCCGTGCAGGCCTCGCGCACCCTGGTGGTCGAGGAGGTGTCGTGGCTTCCGGTGGTTTCGGGTGCGGCGCAGGTCCGCCACGCCGATGACGTGGTCGGCGCGGAAGCTGGCCTGCCGGACACGCCGGTCCACTTCTCCGCACCGTTCGACGCTGTCGACGAGGCGGTCGCCGCGAACGTCGCGTCGCTGCTGCCGGATAACCCTCAGCTGGCGCTCGGCATCGGGCGCATCCCCGACGCGCTCGCGGCGGCCTTGGACGGCCGAGGCGACATCGACATCATCACCGGCGTTGTCACCGACACCGTTCGCCGGCTGAGCGAGACCGGCGCGCTGGCCGGCCGGCCAATCCGGTCAATGTCGGTGGTCGGGCCGCGGTCCCTGCTCGACTGGTCAGCGGGCGAAGACCGAGTCGAGCTATCCTCGTCGACCACGATCCACGACCCCGTCTGGCTGTCGCAGCAGGATCGGTTCGTATGCGTGCTCGGCGCGCTCGACGTCGACGTGGCCGGCAACGTCAACTCCGAATGCATCGGCTCGCGCGTGGTCTCCGGCCGCGGCGGTGCTCCGGACTTCGCGCGCGGCGCGCACGACAGCAGGGGCGGTCTGTCGGTTGTGGCCCTGCCCAGTCGCGACGCGACGGGCCGGTCGAGACTCGTCGACCGCGTGGACGACCCGTCCCTTGACGCGAGGATCGTGGATGCGGTCGTCACCGAGAACGGCGTCGCCGTATTCGCCGGGCTCGGGCTCGATCAGCGCCGTGATGCCCTCCGCCGCATTTTCTGAGCGCGATTAACCTCACGGCTCGCGGCGTCCGGATACCTGGGATACGCTAGTGTAGTGAACGAAATTGTCTCCAATCTTGCCGCCGAGATCGACGAGGATGCGGCTGGCCGTGGCAGCCTGGTCGCGCGCGCTGCCGCCGAGATCCGCAGCATGGTGTTGCGGCGCCATCTGCTTCCCGGCGAGCAGGTCCGGCAGGAAGACCTCTCTGCGCTGGTCGGCATCAGCCGCGGGCCCATTCGCGAGGCGCTGCAGATCCTTGCATCTGAGGGTATCGTGCGCTACGAGCGCAACCGCGGTTATTTCGTCACCCGCTTCACCGTGGAAGAGATGCGCCAGGTTTACCTGATCCGCGACCTGCTCGAATCCGAGATGCTGTCGGGCCTGGCCGCCGTGCCGTCCGAGACGCTCGAGACGATGCGTGCCATCAATGAGCGCATCCGCCACGGAGACGACGATCTTCAGACCGTCATTGGCCTGAACAGGCAATTCCACGACCTGGTGTTCGCCAGTTCCGACTTGCACGTCCTTCAGGCTGAGCTGCGGCATATCCGTCGGATGACGACGGCCTACCAGTCGCTGTCGATCAATGCGCTGACGAACTGGGAGCTACTCGCCTCCGATCACGACGACATCATCGACGCGCTCGCCATGCAAGACAACGCCAGGCTCGTCGAGCTGTGCCGCACGCACCGGGACCGCTCGCTCATCCGGCTCAGCCCGATCCTGGGCTGAGCCGGATGATGAAACCCAGGCCGATTAGGGCGCCAGGCTCGCGGGCAGCGGTACTAGGCGACTGCCCAGGTACTCGCCCAGCCCCTTGCCTTGCGGGTCGATGCGGGTGCACGCGGCGACGCCATCGCCCAGGTAGCCGAACACGACGAAGTTGAGCCCGAGCAGGTTCGGGAAGGCGTAGCGAACGACCCTGAGGTCGGCCAGTTCGGGTATCAGCTCGCGCAGCCGCTCGACGGTCAGGAACTGGGCCAACCAGCCGAAGGTGCGCTCGTCTCGGGCCCACGCCCCGATATTCGCCGACCCGGCTTTGTCGCCCGACCGGGTGCCCACCACCGAGCCAAGCGGCACGGTGATCCGGTCGTCGTCGCTCGGCCAGGGCAGGGCCGCTGGCGTCGGCACGGGCGGGGTCGGCTCGTGGCTGTACCCGGACGGCCAGGCGACGTCGATCGGGAGGCCGGTCGGCATGAGCACCTGGGCTGCGACCGACTCCTTGTCGACGAGCGTGGGCCACTGGACGCCGAACGACCTCGCCCGCTGTGGCGGGGTGGTGAGGTAGAACCCCGGCACGCTGGACGTCGCGATCGCCACGACGCGTCCGGCGAATGCCGCCCGGGCCACCCGCTCGCGGTCCCGGTCGCGGACCGTCAAGACCAGCCACGCGGTGGCCGCTTCGAACGAGCCGTGCGGGTCGGCTGGCCCGATCTGCGACCAACGGCATTCGTCGAACGAGGAAGGCGGCCCGATCTCGGCCTCGACCTGCCGCTGGATCCAGGCCCGTTTGGCCTCGAGGTTGCCGCCGGTCAGCCCGATCGTCATCGAGTTGCGGTAGCCACCCTCGAAGGTCAGCGACAGCTTGACCGTGCTGGTCGGCGCCAGGCCGCGGGTGCCGTGGATGCGGACCCGGTCGCCGGAGAGGTCCTCAAGGTGCACCGAGGTCAGGTCGACCACGACGTCCGGGTTGAGGTAGTGGTGGCCGCCGATCTCGTAGAAGAGCTGGGCAGTCACGGTGTCCTTGGTGACGACGCCACCGCTCGCCGGGTTCTTGGTCACGATGGCGGAGCCGTCCGGTCCGAGTTCAGCGATGGGCATGCCGGGGAGACCGAGGTCGGGATACTCGGTGAAGAACGAGAAATTGCCGCCGGTGGCCTGGGCCCCGCACTCGATGACATGGCCCGCGACAACCGCGCCGGCCAGCTGGTCCAGGTCGGCGGGCGTCCAGCCGAACTGCCAGGCCGCTGGGCCAACGAGCAGCGACGCGTCGGTCATCCGCGGGCAGATGACGATGTCGGCACCGAGATCGAGGGCCCGCACGATCGGCCAGGCGCCCAGATAGGCGTTGGCCGTCAGGACGCGGTGCTCCGCGAGCTTCAGGGACTGGCCTGTGTCAATGTTCACCAGGTCCAGTCCGCTATCGCCCAGGACGGTCTCGGTCAGGTCGTCGCCCACGACGGCGGCAACGGTCAGTTCGACGCCTCGCTCGGCGCAGAGCGCGCGGACGGCGTCGGCCAGGCCGGGAGCGTCCAAGCCCCCCGCGTTAGTCACGACCTTGATCCCGCGGCGGGCGATCTCTTCGAGGTGCCGGCCGAGAACCTCGAGGAAGGCCTCGACGTAGCCCTTTCCGCCGCGCTGCCGGTTCTTCTGCAGCACCAACATGGTCAGTTCAGCCAGGTAGTCCCCGGTGAGGACGTCGACGCCGGCCTCGATCAGCTCGGCCATCCCATCCCCGCGGTCGCCGTGCCATCCGGTAAATTGGCCGATGCGCAACGCAGAGCTCGACGGCATCTCAGTAGCTCCGTGGCAGCCCGAGCGTGCGCTCGGCGATGTAGTTGAGGATCATCTGGTTGTTTACCGGGGCGACCCGCGGCAGCCGGGACTCGATCCACATCCGTCCGATGTGGTACTCGCGGGCGTAGGAGTAGCCGCCGAAGACCTGCATCGCGGCATCGGTCGTGTCGCAGGAGGCCTCGCTGCACAGGTACTTCGCCGCGTTAGCCAGCGCGCCCACCAGCTCGGGCCCGCGCGTCTCGTACTCGCTGACGGCACGGGTCAGGACCTCGGCCGCGGCGAGCAGGCCGAGGTAGCTCTTGGCCAGCGGATGCTGCACCGCCTGGTTCTGGCCGATCGGCCGACCGAACACCTCGCGGTCCAGGCTGTACTGAGTGGCCGCCCCCAACGCCCACCGACCGAGCCCGATCGACTCGGCGGCGACGAACAACCGTTCGCTGTTGAGACTGTGCAGCAGGTGGTAGAAGCCTTGGCCGACGGTGCCGAGGACGCTGTCATAGGGCACCGCGACGTCCCGGAAGAACACTTCGCACGACACGACCGAGTTGCGGCCGATCTTCGGGATCGGCCGGATGTCCACGCCGTCCGAGGCCAGGTCCGCCATGAACAGCGTGAGGCCCAGCCCTTTCCGCTCGCCGGCGGCCGGAGTCGAGGTGCGCGCCAGGAGCAGGACCTTGTCACCGCGGAGGGCCCCGGTGTTCCACACCTTGGCGCCGCTGATGCGCCAGCACGTGCCGTCGTCCTCGGCCCGGGTACTGATCTTGGTCGTATCAGTCCCGGCGTCGGGCTCGGTGACTCCGAAGGTCGTGTACAGCGTGCCGGCAGCGATGCGCGGCAGCAGCTCGCGACGCTGGTCCTCGGTCCCGAACGCCAGGATCGCCGGGACGCACAGCAGCGGCGTGTGCACGCTACTGGAGGCGTTCAGGCCGCCGCCGCTGGCGGCGACCTCCTCCAGGATGGCGACCATGTCCGATGTCGTGCCGCCGCCACCTCCGTACTCCTCCGGGATGAGCGTCCCGAGAAAGCTGGACGCGGCGAAGGCCTGGAAAAATTCCTCGGGAAACTCGTGCTCGGCGTCGCTGCGGTCCCAGTAAGCCAGGTCGAACTTGAGGCACAACCGGCGGATGGCGTCGCGCAGTTCAACGTCGCGCGACAAATGCGGAAACTGCTTGCTGGGTGAGCTCTGTGCCATGTTATCTCCGGCCTTCGGTTCGCCGACGTGGCGGGCGAGGAAAATCTGCTGAGGCCGAGCCATCAGGGCGGCCCGACTGCAGTGAAGCGTGTCTACAAGATTGACTCCAATCTTGACGCCATCTTAGGGTATAGTCAAATCCAGCGGTGAGGCGACTTGCGTCACCCGTTCGGCGACAAGTGATTCAATGGCGGCCATGTCGGCAACTATTTACAAAAACCTGCGCATCAACGTGCATGATGGCATCGCGGCCATCACCCTCGACCGGCCAGGCGGCCGCAACGCGTTCAGCTCCGAGTTCTACGCGGAGTTGCGCTCGGCGATCCGCGAGGCCGACGTCGACCCGGGCGTGGCCGGGATCATCATCGACTCGGCATCGGTGAACTTCGCCGTGGGCGGCGATCTCAAGGAGATGATGGGTTACCTCGGCGCCGACGGCGCAGCTGACTGGGACCTCTGGAAGTTCCGCGACAGCCTGCCCTTCGAGGCGATCCGGGCCTGCCGCAAGCCGACGATCGCCGTCGTGAACGGCATCTGCTGCGGTGGCGGCTTCGCCACCGCGATCTCGTGCGACTTCGTGCTCGCGTCGCCGGCGTCGCGCTTCGGCACGCCCGAGACGAAGGTCGGGTTGATGGACGGGCTGGTGCCGCCCGCGCTGTTCGGCCACGTCCCGCTTTCGCTGCTGAAGTACCTCCTGTTCTCCGGCGAGCTGATCGACGCGGCCTACGCCCAGTCCGCCGGCCTAGTCTTCGAGGTGGTCGCGGCTGAGCGGCTCACCGAGCGGGCCGAGCAGCTGCTGGGCCAGTTCCGGGCGAACGGGCCGCGCATCGTCGCGGACTATAAGCGGATGTTCCGCAGCTACGAGCTGCCCGTCGATTACGAGGACACCATGCGTTCGCTGTACTCCGAGCCCGAGGTCCAGGACCGGGTCCGCGCCTTCTTCACCAAGCCGGCATGACCGCGCCACAGGTCGCAGTCGTCACCGGCGGAGCCAGCGGCATCGGCCGGGCCACGGTCGAGCTGTTCCTGGACCGGGGCTGGTCGGTGGTCGCCGCCGATATGAACGCCGCCGCCGGCGACGCGCTGCTGGCCGAGCACGAGCGCGCTGCCGCCGACGGCCGGCTCGCGTTCCAGTCCGTCGACGTGTCCGCGGAGGCCGACGTCCAAGCCATGGTCGAGACCGCGACCAGTTGGACCGGGCGCCTCGACTGCCTCGTCAACAACGCCGGGATCGGCGGCGCGTTCGGCCCCGTGACTGACATCCCGGTCGAGGACTGGGACTTCACCTTCGCCGTGCTCAGCCGCGGGGTGTTCCTCGGCATCAAGCACGCTGCCCGAGTCATGCGGGCCCAGGGTGGCGGTGGGTCGATCGTCAATGTCGCGTCGCTGGCCGCGCTGACCGGCGACGCGGGACTGCAGGCGTACTCGGCGGCCAAGGCCAGCGTGCTCCACATGAGCCGGGTGTTCGCCACCGAACTCGGCCCAGACCGCATCCGCGTCAATTGCGTCTGCCCGGGCGCGATCGCCACACCGCTCAATCCGTCCGTGTCCCAGACTTTCGAGGGCTCGGAGATCGCGCGAGTGCAGCCGCTGCCCTTCGTCGGCCGCCCGGAGCACCTGGCCAGCGCCATCTACTTCCTCTGCAGCCCCGAGTCTGCGTTCGTGACCGGTCAGTACCTCGCCGTCGACGGCGGCCTCGAGGCGGCAGGCCCGCGGCTTGGCGAGTTTCTCGGCACCGATCCCCGCAGTATCGGCCTCGTCGGCGTGAACCGGGGTAACACCGGCGTCAAGGCCACCGTGCGCGGCCCGGTGACGCGGTGAGCGAGGACGTCTGCCTGGTCGAGCGATCAGGGCACGTGCTCATCGTGACCTTGAACCGGCCGGCCCAGCGCAACGCGCTCAACGCGGATCTGCGGGCCCGGCTCCGCGAGGCGTTCGACCTGTTCGAGGCCGAGCCAGAGCTGCGATGCGCGGTCCTCACCGGCGCGGGGTCGGCATTCTGCGCCGGCGGCGACCTCAAAGAGATGGCAGGCGCCGCGGTGCAGGTGCCGCCGAAAGAGTGGGGTCTGCTGCTCGGCTCGAGGGGCGAGGTCAGCAAGCCGGTGATCGCCGCGGTCAACGGCTTCGCGCTGGCTGGCGGATTCCGCCTGGCCCAGGAGTGCGACCTGTGCGTCGCCGCGGACGGCGCCACCTTCGGGATCAGCGAGGTCAAACGGGGCCGGGGCGCGCCGTGGGCGGCGCCGCTGATCGACATGGTGCCGAAGCGGATCATGACTGAGCTGCTCGTGACCGGCGAGCCGATGAGCGCGGCGCGCGCCTACGAGGTGGGCCTCGTCAACCTCGTCGTTCCCCCGGACCAGCTGCTCACGCGGGCCGTCGCCATGGCTGAGCAGATCTGCGCTAACGCGCCACTGAGCGTGATGGCCGCCAAGGAACTCGTCCGCGTGGCGTCGGAGGTGGGCCGGACGGAGGCCCTCGCCCTGGGGGACGCAATATATGACCCCGTCTACCGCAGCGCGGACGCGCTCGAGGGCCCGCGCGCCTTCGCCGAGCGACGCGAGCCGGTTTGGAGCGCGCGGTGACCGCGCTGACCGGCTACCGCGAGGCGCGCGACTCGATGCCGCGCATCCACCGCCCGTGAGTCGGCGGCAAAATTGGCGACAATCTTGCGGACTTTTTTGCAACCAGCTATAGTAGCCCCCATCACACTGCAACGTCGGCTCGGTTCCGTCCGGGTCGATGGCAAGAGACAAGCGATGTCGGCGGCAGCTAGGCGCCGCGGTGTGGGTCTCTCGATCTCCGCGTCACTCATCTCGAGGAGCAGCTCATGACCACATTGGCCGCCAGTGTGCCCGATATCCTGTCCGACGAGCACGACACCGACCCGCAGCCGGCCTACCGCTACCTGCGTGACGAGGCGCCGGTGGTGTTCCACGCCGGATCGAACAGCTGGCTGATCAGCCGGCATGAGGACGTGTTGCGGCTGGTGCGCGGACAGCAGGTCACGTCTCAGAACTACGGGGACGGCCTCGGCCTGATCTTTGGACGGACTGTTCTCGAGCTGGACGGGCGCGAGCACCAGCGGCAGCGCACCTTGCTGAACCCGATCTTCCACACCGTCGAGGTCGAACGACTGCGGCCGATGATGCTCGACGTCATCACGCGGATGTTCATGCCGGAGCTTGCCGCCGCGAAAGACGAGGCCAAGCAGGCGCAGCGCGCCTTCGCCGAACTCGACTTGGTCCCCACCTACTTTGGCGAGTTGCCGATCTCGGTCATTGAGACCATGTTGGACCTGCCCCGAGACCAGCACGAGAACTTTTCCCGGTGGTACAAGGCTATGCATGCCTTCACGGCCAACCTGGCCGGCGACCAGGGCGTCATCGACCGCGGCCTGCAGGCCCGGGAAGAGATGACTGCCTACGTCCTGCCGCTGATCGTCGAGCGGCGCGCGAACCCCGGAGACGACCTCATCTCGCAGATGTGCGAGGCAGAGTTGGACGGGCAGAAGCTGACCGACGAAGAGGTCCGCGCGTTCGTCAGCTTGATGATCACCGCCGGCGGCGAGACCACCGACCGGGCGCTCGGCCTCGTCCTGCTCAACCTGCTGCAGCACCCCGACCAGTTGGCGGCGGTCAAGCAGAACCGTGAGCTGATCGACAACGCCTTCGTCGAGACGCTGCGCTACAGCCCGCCGGTCGGCGTGGCCGGCCGGCAAGCCGCGGTCGACATCGACATGCACGGTGTGACGATCCCGGCCGGCGCGAAGCTCACCTGCCTGATCGGCGCGACCAATCGCGACCCCCGCAAGTTCGCGGACCCCGACCGGTTCGACATCTTCCGTCCTGACAACAGCCCGGCCAAGGGCTTTTCCGGGGCAGCCGACCACCTGGGGTTCCTCAACGGCCGCCATTTCTGCGTCGGGGCCCAGCTGTCCCGTGCCGAGGTGCAGATCGCGATGAACATGATCTTCGACAACATGCCGAACCTCCGGCTTGCCGACGGTTTCGTGCCCAAACCGACCGGGCTGTGGACGCGCGGAGTCGACAACCTGCGGGTCGCGTTCACGACGAACTAGCTAACCCTCCCCGGTCCCGGGGACGGCCGACCTCCAGATAGGAGCGCACCACCATGGGTACGTTGGACGGAAAGGTTGCCCTCATCACCGGCGCGGCGCGGGGAATGGGCGCATCGCATGCGAAAGTGCTGGCCGACAAGGGTGCCGCAGTGGTCATGCTGGACGCGCCGGGCCCGGTGCCGACGGCGGAGTACGCGATGTCGACCGCCGAGGCGCTGCACGAGCACGCGGCGGCCATTCGCGAGGCCGGCGGCCACGCGCTAGCCATCGAAGGCGACGTGCGCTCCCAGGACGACCTCGACGGCGCGGTAGCTAAGGCGCTCTCGGAGTTCGGCAAGCTCGACTTGCTGGTTGCCAACGCTGGCATCTGGGGAGAACTGGCCAACATCTGGCAGATGTCGGAGGCCGCCTGGCAGGAGACGATCGACATCAACCTGTCGGGGCCGTGGCGCACCGTCAAGGCCGCCGCACCGGCGATGATCGAGAACGGTGAGGGAGCGATCGTCCTGATCTCGTCGGTCGTCGGTATGGGCGAGGGCCTGCCGTTGTCGGCGAACTACTCCGCCGCCAAGCACGGAATCATCGGCCTACTCCGCACGGCGGCCATGGAGCTCGGACCGCTCAACATCCGCGTCAACGCGATCTGCCCCGGATTCATCCGGACCGGCCTGCACGGCTGGCAAGGCGCGGTGGACCTCATGGCCGGACACCCTGGCGGCACCGAGGCGGACCTCATTCAGGCCGGGCACCACTACGGCATCCTCAAGGGCCGCGGACCGCTTGAGCCATCCCACGTCAGCCACGCGGTCGCCTACCTGCTTTCCGACGAGGCCTCGGCAGTGACTGGAGCAATCATGCCGATCGATGCCGGCCACACCATACTGCCCCGGACAAACGGCTCGCCCGCTTACTGAGCGCTGGATCCCGATCAGGATCGCTGGATGCCATGGCGAAGAAGCCGCCAGTACGTTTCCGCGATCTCGTCCGCCGTGTACCGCCCGTGCCGGTCGAACCACTGATATGCCCAGTTGCACATGCCGAACAGGGCGAGCGTGATCAGCTTGGTGTCGGTGTCATCGGTGAAAATCCCGCGAGCCTGGCCCGCGCTGATGGCTGACTGCACGAGCGACTCGTAGGCGTCACGCTGGGAGGTCACGTAGCGCTTCGCCTCGGGCGGCAGTTCCCGGTGGTGCTCGAAGAAGACGCGGACGTAGCCACGATGGGTGACCATGAGGGACAGTATGTCCTTCATGGCGCCTAGCACCAGCTCTTCTGGTTCCGCGCCGCTGCTGACCCGCCGCAGGTATTTCTCGGTGAGCAGCTGGATGAATTCCTCGTGGATCGACCGGAGGATCTCTTCTTTGCTCCGGAAATAGTGATAGAGCGTGGGCTTGGCGATGGAGACCGAGAGCGCGACGTCTTCCATGCTCGTGTTCCCGTAACCGTGGGCATCGAACAGCACCGCGGCGGAATCGACGATCTGATGCCGGCGCTGCGCCGTTGACATCGCACGGCGCACCGAGGTGACGGGCGGGGCTGTCATTGCTACCTCACTTCGTCATACTCGTCCCCTAGATAGCGGACGAACTAGCTGGCCAGCCCGGCCAGCCCTTTGCCCGCCGCCACCTGCAGGCCCATCTCGAGCAGGGCGGGCGCGGCGTCTGCCAGTCCGGCGGACAGGTCATCGAGGGCCTGCCCGGCCTGATGCCGGTGGTGGATGCCTTCCATGATGGTGGCCAGTTTCAGGCATGTCAGTCCCAGGCACGCGGTCAGGTGCTCGTCAGGCACTGCGGTGGCGGCGAGATATTCATTCAGCAGCCGGTCCCGCGACCAGAAGCCTGGTGCGACGGTCAGGTTCCTGGCCACGTCAACGCGCTGCCTGAGTATGTCGCCGGGCTGCTCCCAGTAGGCGAGCAGCAGGGCGAGGTCCATCAGGGGGTCCCCGAACGTGGACATCTCCCAGTCCAGTACCGCGCGGACCTGGTAGGTCGAGGGGTCCAGGATCAGGTTGTCCAGGCGGTAATCGCCATGGACGAAGGTGGACGGGTAATCCGAGGTCAGGCGGCCCATCTCGTCGGTCAGCCAGCGTGCCAGCTGGCCGAAGGCGGGCAGCTCGCGTGTCTGGTTACGCTGCCACTGACCGGTCCAGCGGGTGAGCTGGCGATCGAGGTAGCCGATTGAGCTGCGCGACCGTCCCGGCTCGGGTGCGGGCGGGGGGATAGCGTGCAGCTGCGCCAGGGTCCGGACGAGCTCGCCGCTGAGCTGGCTGGCCTCGACGGCGGGCAGGCTGGCCGCTGTCTCGGCGTCGCTGATGATACGGCCGGGGACGTAATCGTAGAGGAGGAACGTCACGCCGATCACGTTCTGGTCGGTGCACAGCGCCCGTGGTTTCGGTGCCGGGAACCCGGTGCCGTCCAGCCAGGACAGCGTGTGGAACTCCCGGCTCATGTCGTGCGCGGTGGGGGTGAGGTGGCCGAGCGGCGGCCGGCGCAGTACCCATTGCCGCCCGGGCGGCTGGGTGAGCAGGCAGGTCAGGTTCGACCGGCCGCCTGCCAGCAGGCGGGCCGTCAGGCCGGCTGCGGGATCGTAGTCCGCCAGCACGGTGGGCAGGTACGGTTCCAGCCCGGCTATATCGATACCGGGAACCGCAGAGCTATCACTGTCCGTCGCTATCACCTCTTCCCCGTTCAGACCGCTACGGGCTCCAGACCGTCCGTTCGGTCGAGTGAAACATAAGCTAGGCGTAGAACCGCGTCACACCAGTCTTGCTTTACAGTGCAGATTTACGCAAGGATAGCATCAGGAGATGATGTACTAGCCGACTGGCTAGTCGGTTACTTATCTAAATTCGCCTGGAGGTTTCGTGCCGCGCTCCACCCTCACACCGGCCGACGCCGAGGCGCTCGGCCAGCCGGTGCGGCGCTTCATCGCGGACCACATCATCCCGCTGGAGCAGGAAGCCTTCGCGGCCGGTGTCGACGACAAGCTGCGGGTCCAGCTGCAGCAGCTAGCTCACGACACCGGTGTCCTGGCTCCGCAAGCCCCCGCCGAGTACGGCGGGGGCGGGGCCGACTTCGTGACCAGCGCGGTGCTGCTGGAGGAAGCGGGCTACAGCCCGCTGGGCCCGCTGGCGATGAACTGCGCCGCGCCGGACGAGGGGAACATGCACCTGCTGGCGGTGGTCGGCACGGCGGAGCAGAAGGAGCGCTACCTGCGGCCGCTGGTGCGCGGTGACCTGCGGTCGTGCTTCGCGATGACCGAACCGGCACCGGGTGCCGGGTCCGACCCGGCCGCCCTGACGTCTGTGGCCCGCAAGGTGGCTGGCGGCTGGCTGCTGGACGGGGACAAGCACTTCATCACCGGCGCGGACGGCGCCGGGTTCGCGATCGTGATGGCCAAGTCGCAGGGCCCGGGCGCACCCGAGGGCGCGAGCATGTTCCTCATTGACGCGGGCAACCCCGGCTGGCAGGTCGGGAACCGGATGCGGACCATCGACGCGGGCACCGTCGGCGGGCACTGCCAGGTGCAGCTGCGCGAGGCGTTCGTGGGTGATGACGCGGTGCTGGGTGAGCCCGGCCGCGGTTTCGCGCACGCCCAGGTCCGTCTGGTACCAGCCCGGCTGACGCACTGCATGCGCTGGCTCGGTGCGGCCCGGCGCGCGCACGACATCGCCTTGCGGCGGGCCAGCGGCCGTGAGCTTTTTGGTGCGCCGCTAGGGTCCCTGGGCATGGCCCAGCAGCTCATCGCGGACAACGAGATCGAGCTGGTCGCCTGCCGGGCGCTGCTGTGGCAGGTCGCCGCGCAGGTGATGGGCGGCCTGAAGGGCACCGAGGAGTCCTCCCGGGCCAAGGTGTTCATCAGCGAGGCCACCGGCCGGATCGTGGACCGGGCCGTGCAGCTCGCGGGCGGAGCCGGGGTCACGGAGGAGTCGGTCATCGGCCGCATCTACGCCGACATCCGAGCGTTCCGGATTTACGACGGACCATCGGAAGCGCACCGCGCGGCCATCGCCCGCCGGGCGGTGGCCAGGATCCAGCGGGCCTCGGCATGACCGCGCCCGGGACCGGCGCCGCGGTCGCGCCGAGCGCGCTGATCACCGGAGCCACCGGCGGGATAGGGCGCGCGATCGCCGGGCGGCTCGCGCGCGCCGGCTACCGCCTGACGCTCAGCGGCCGGGACGAGGCCGCGCTAGGCAAGCTGGCCGGCGACCTGGCCGGCAGCGGCGCCGAACCCCAGGTCACGCCCGCCGACATGAGCAGCGAAGACGACATCCGGGCGCTGGCGCGCAGTCACGCCGGCCGGTTCGGCTCGCTGGACCTGCTGGTCCTGTCCGCCGGGACTGGGACCAGCGGGCGTATCGCCGACTACCCGATGCGCCACTTCGACCGGCAGATGACCGTCAACGTCCGCGCGCCCTTCGCCCTAGTGCAAGAGTGCCTGCCCGCGCTGCGCCGGGCCGCGGCGGCCCGGCCCGCCCACGGGGCCCGGATCACGGCGATCGCGTCGATGACCGGCATCGCCTCTGAGCCGGGCCTGGCCGCCTACGGCGCCGCCAAGGCCGCGCTGATCTCGCTCTGCCAGTCCGTCAACGCCGAGGAATCCTCTGCGGGCATTACTGCGACCGCGATCGCGCCCGGCTACGTCGACACCGAGATGAGCGCCTGGGTGCACGACCGGATCGATCCTGCCCAGATGATCCCGCCCGGCGACATCGCCGAGCTGGTTCTCGCGCTGGCGCAGTTGTCAGCCCGATCGGTCATCCCCCTGATCGCCATGTCCCGCGCCGGGGAAACCCACTGGCAAGCGTGATGCCCGTCCACCCCAGGGACCGGTTCAGTTGGCGGCGGGTTCGGCGATCATGGCGGTGCCGATCTCGCGGAAGCCGATGCTGGCGTAGATCCGGGCCACCGCGGCGTCGCTGGCGGACAGGAAGACCGTCTCCACCCCGCGGTCAAGCGCGTCCCGGGCCAGCAGCGCCGTCACCGCCGCGCCCAGGCCGCGGCGGCGGTCGGCGGGCAGGACGCCTACGCCCGTTATCTCCGCGACGCCGTCCACGGCCTGGCAGCTGCCGGCCGCGAGCGGGCCGTCCGGGCCGAACGCCGCGACGAGCACGGATTGTCCCGACCTCAGCCGCTCGCGCAAGATCGCGATCGTGCCGCCATCGTGATCCGCGGCGATCTTGTCGCGCTCGGCCATGCCGGCCTCGCCGGCCGCCGTACCGGGGTGCCCGAACGCGACGGCGGGCACAGCCGAGATCCGGTCGAGTTCGGGATCGGTGGAGGTCACGACCCGCACCGTGATGCCCGGCGGGAGCGGCGGTGCGCAGCCAGGACCCGCGAGCTCCATCAGCGGATGCGGCTGCACCTCAAGACCCGCATCGGCGGCGGCGGCCGCCATCTCGGGCGCGATCTGCTCGATCCACTCGAAGGACTCAGGGATGATCAGCTCGCGCTGACGGGCCCGGACGGCACGAACGTCGGTGCTGGTGACCGGCGGTCGTGCGCCTCGCAACGGCCGGGCGTAATAGGGCCACCCGGAGCCGGTGGGAGCGAACATAACGAGCGGCCCGCACGTGATGGCCCGGGCCCGGCGCCGCGGAACGGCGTCGCAGAAGGCGTCAATCCGCTCAATGACCTCGTTATCTCTCACAGCATCTCTTACCTTAAGGTCCCAGGCGTCCTTGTCCAAGTCCGTTTACCCCTGGTTTGCGCACAAGCCTGACGCTAGCCTGGCCGCCGGGCGATCAGGTGCGGCAACGCCGCGACCTGGCGGTACGGGTCGGTGCGCCCGGCCCGCTCCTCGCAGTCGAGCAGGGCCTGCAGGTCGGTCAGCCCGGCGATCGTGCGCAGCACCGGGCCGGGATCGGCGTGGTACATCAGCACCCCGTGGCAGAGCACGGCGGCGAAGGGTGACACCCCGGACCGTTCGGCCGCGTTCTCGATCAGGCCGGGCTCGACCCGCACCCTGGCCCGGACCTGGGCCGGCTCGGCGGCCAGGTCACGTTCGAACCGGGTCAGCAGGGCGGCCGAGGCGTCCACCCCGGTCACCTCGTAGCCGCGCCGCGCCAGCCGGATGGCCTGCGTCCCCTGACCGCAGCCAAGATCAATGATCCGAACGGCCGGTGCTGGCAGTTCCTCGCTCAGCTGTTTCGCCACCAGGTGCTGGCGGACCACATCCCTGAGCCGGCCCAGCCGTGACTGCCAGCCGTCTTCCCCGGCGGTGAACGCGGTGCTCACCGGTCGCCGCCCAGGTCACGCTGCATCAGGACGGTGTCGATCCAGCGGCCGTGCTTGCGGCCGACCCCGGTCAGGCGGCCGGCTGGGGTGAAGCCGAACCGGCGGTGCAGGGCGGCCGACGCGTCGCTCCCGGTGTCGGCGATGACCGCGATGACCTGCCGTGCCCCCGCCGCCGTGCACCCGGCCAGCAGGCTGCCGAGCAGCGCGCTGCCCAGCCCGCGGCCGGTGTGGGCGGGGCAGAGGTACACCGTGTCCTCGACGGTGTGGCGGTAGCCGGGTTTGGGCCGCCACGGGCTGGCGTAGGCGAATCCGCGGACGCCCCCGTCCGCCTCGGCGACCAGGAACGGCAGGCCCTGGCGCTGCAGGTCGGCGAGCCTGCGCCACCAGTCCGCCGCGCTCGGCGGGTTTTCCTCGAACGTGGCGACGCTCGTCGTCACGTAGTGCGCGAAGATCGCCGCGACCGGCCCGGTATCGCCCGGGCCGGCCGGCCGGATGTCAGGTGTCGTGACGGCTTAGCAGTCGTAGTACAGCTCGAACTCGTGCGGGTGCGGGCGCAGCCTGAGCTGGTCAAGCTCGGCGGTCCGCTTGTAATCGAGCCAGGTTTCGATGAGGTCGGGCGTGAACACGCCACCCTCGGTGAGGTAGTCGTGGTCGGCCTCCAGCGTGTTGAGCACCGCCTCGAGCGACCCTGGGACCTGCGGGATGGCCGCCGCCTCGTCCGGCGGGAGCTCGTACAGGTCCTTGTCCACCGGCTCCGGCGGCTCGATCTTGTTCTTGATGCCGTCCAGGCCCGCCATCAGCATCGCGGCGAACGCGAGGTAGGGGTTGGCCGACGGGTCGGGGACGCGGAACTCGACCCGCTTGGCCTTCGGGTTCGTCCCGGTGATCGGTATCCGGCAGCAGGCCGAACGGTTGCGCTGCGAGTAGACCAGGTTGACCGGGGCCTCGAAGCCGGGGACGAGCCGGTGGTAGGAATTCGCGGTCGGGTTGGTAAACGCCAGCAGCGACGGCGCGTGCTTGAGCAGGCCGCCGATGTAGTACCGGCCGATGTCGGACAGGCCCGCGTAGCCGACCTCGTCGTAGAAGAGCGGCGAGCCGTCCTTCCAGATCGACTGGTGGCAGTGCATCCCGTTGCCGTTGTCACCGAACAGCGGCTTGGGCATGAACGTCACCGTCTTGCCCGCCGCCATCGCGGTGGACTTGATGATGTACTTGAACAGCATGAGCTTGTCGGCCTCGGCCAGCAGTGAGCCGAACCGCATGTTGATCTCGGACTGGCCGGCGGTGCCGACCTCGTGGTGCTGCATCTCCACCTGGATGCCGGCCGCGAGCAGGTTGGTCGTCATTTCCGCGCGCAGGTCCGCGAAATGGTCCATGGGCGGCACCGGGAAATAGCCGCCCTTGTACCTCGGCTTGTAGGCGAGGTTGCCGCCGACCTCGTCCTTGCCGGAGTTCCACGCGCCTTCGATCGAGTCGATGTGGTAGTAGCCCTCGTTCGCCGAGGTCGAGAAGCGCGCCGAGTCGAAGATGTAGAACTCCGCCTCGGGACCGAAGAAGGCCGTGTCGCCGATGCCGGTGCCGCGGAGGTAGTCCTCCGCCTTCCTGGCGATGTTGCGCGGGTCCCTGGTGTACGGCGCGCCGGTCAGCGGGTCGTGCACGAAGAACGTCATGTTCAGGGTCTTGTGCGTGCGGAACGGGTCAAGACCCGCGGTGCTCGGGTCGGGCAGCAACTGCATGTCGGATTCGTGGATCGCCTGAAACCCGCGGATCGACGAGCCGTCGAACATGAGGCCGTCGGTAAAGACGTCCTCGCTGAACGCCGACGCGGGCACGGTAAAGTGCTGCATCGTTCCCGGCAGGTCGCAGAACCTGACGTCGATGAACTCTACATTCTCCTCAGCAATGTAGCTGAGGACCTCTTCGGCACTGCTGAACATCAAACCCTCCCAGTACAGGGCACGCATTTAGGTTCTCAAGGCACGCGATTCGGACGTTAGACGCCAGCAATTTCCGCGCCGTGTCTGGTGTGTTTCACTCAGGTTACGGCTCGGCGTTACGTCAGGACTCTTAGTATGGCCCTCTGCGCGTCGGCCGGCACGTAGCGGATACCGTGGTGTCGTGGCCAAGAAATCCGCGCAGCTGACCGCCCGGCCCGCCGAGGGCCAGGCCCCGGCCTATCCCGGCCAGCGATTCGGGCTGCCGGAGCAGGGCCCGGGGTCGGTGGCCACCATGATGAGGCGGGTGGGAGCCCTGCTCATTGACTGGCTGCTCTGCATGCTGATCGCGTACTGGCTGACCCGCTCGCAGTTCTGGACCATCGCGGTCTTCGCGATCGAGGAGTTCATGTTCACCGCGCTGACCGGAACCTCGGTGGGCAAGCGGCTGCTCGGCATCCGGGTGATCCGGGTCAACGGCGGCCCGGTCGGCTTCCGCTGGTCGGCCGTCCGCACGGCGATCATGCTGACCGTGATCCCGCCGCTGCTGACCGACCGCGACCTGCGTGGCCTGCATGACCGCGCCGCGGACACCATCGTCGTCCGCATCTAGCGGGCCTTCGGCCTAGCGGGCCTTCGGCCGGGGCATCTTGGGCTGCCTGGCGTTCCTCGGCAGCGGCCCCTTGGGGGCCTGCAACGTCGGCTGCAGGGCCTTCAGCCGGTGGTTGAGGTCGCTGATCGCCTCCGGCTTGAGCTGGCGCGGCAGCCGCATGATCTTCCGCTGCAGTTTGCTGATCGGGACCTGGCCCTCGGCGCTGCCGACCTGGAATTCGGTGATCGGCACCTCGTACGCGACCCGGGCGACCCGCTTCTTCTCCGCGGCCAGCAGGCTGGCCAGCCGGGTGGGGGAGCCCTCGCCGACCAGGATCACGCCGGGCTTGCCCACGGCCCGGTGCACCACGTCCATGTTCCGGTTGGCGGCGATCGCGGGCGTCACCGTCCAGTTACCACGCATGTTCTCGAGCACGGCGGCCGCGGCGCCGGGTTGCCCTTCAATGGCCGAGTACTGCGCCGACTGCGCGAACCGGCCGAACAAGACCACCGTCACCAGCACCCCGAGCAGGATGCCAAGCGGGATGAAGATCCCGAGCGGACCGATGATCAGCCCGATGACCAGCAAGATCACCAGCGTGCCGAGCCCGCTGCCGATGATGATGGGCATCGCCTTCGGGTTGGCCTTCTGCACCAGGCCGGCCACCATGCGTATCTGCTTCAGCCGGCCGGCCTTGGCCATGTCCTGCTCGGTACCCAGATTCACGGCCGGGTCAGCGGCCTCAGATTTTCTCGACATACGTGCCATGCTCCGCAGCATACGGTTCCCGGGCCCCGGCAGAAACCGCCGGGCCTGTTCTAAAAGCCGCGTTACCGGCCGGGCCGGGCGCTCACGCCGGCTCGCCGCTCGATCGCCTGAGCGTACAACCGGCCCGCCCGGTAGGACGACCGGACCAAGGGACCGGCCATCACGCCGGCGAACCCGAGCTCAACCGCCTCTTCGCGCAGCTCCACGAACTCCTCGGGCTTGACCCAGCGTTCCACCGGATGGTGCCGTGGCGTGGGCCGCAGGTACTGGGTGATCGTCAGCAGGTCACAGCCGGCCGCCCGCAGGTCCCGCATCGCCTCGCTGATCTCGTGCCGTTCTTCGCCCAGCCCCAGGATCAGGTTGGACTTGGTGACCAGCCCGCGGGGGGCGGCCTCGTGGGCGGCGCGAAGCACCTCCAGCGACCGCGCGTACCTGAAGCCAGGCCTGATCCGCCGGAAGATCCGCGGCACGGTCTCGATGTTGTGGGCCAGCACCTCCGGCGCGGCGTCGAAGACCTGCGCCAGCCGGCCGGGCTCGGCGTTGAAGTCCGGGATCAGCAGCTCCACACCGCAGCCTTCGACGGCGGCGTGGATCTCCCGGCAGGTTTGCGCGTACAGCCAGGCGCCGCCGTCGGGAAGGTCATCGCGCGCGACACCGGTCACGGTCGCGTATTTCAGCCCCATGGTGACCACCGACTCGGCCACCCGCCGGGGCTCGCCCTCATCAAGCGGCTGCGGTTTGCCCGTGTCGATCTGGCAGAAGTCACACCGCCTGGTGCACTGATCACCGCCGATCAGGAAGGTGGCCTCGCGGTCCTCCCAGCATTCGAAGATGTTCGGGCAGGCGGCTTCCTCGCAGACCGTATGCAGGCCCTCACGGCGGACCAGGGTTTTCAGCTCGGTGTAGGCCGGCCCGGTACGGAGCCTGGTCTTGATCCACGGCGGCTTGCGCTCGATCGGCACCTCGCTGTTGCGGGCCTCGAGGCGGAGCATGCGGCGGCCTTCTGGTGCGAGTACCACCCCCTTAGCGTACGTCGCCCCGGGACGCGGGACGTCGGCGGAGCAGCATGATGTTGCGCACCATGAAAGACCGGCTAGGACACGGGCTCCGGCTGGCCGGCCAGTATCACCGGGTCCTGGATCTGCCGCCAGCCGCGGTAGCCGAGCACCTCGGCCAGGTGACCTTGCATGACCGGGGTCACCTCGGCCACGGTGACGGGCCGGCCCGCCTCGGCCGACAGCGTGGTCACCCCGGCGTCGCGGATGCCGCACGGGACGATGCGGTCGTACCAGGACAGGTCGCAGTCGGCGTTGAGCGCGAACCCGTGCATGGTGACGCCCCGGGCGACCCGCGCGCCGATCGCCCCCACCTTGCGGTCCTGGCCGCGATCGTCCGCGGGCACCCACGCGCCGCTGCGCCCGGCCACCCGCGCCGTGCTGACGCCGAACTCCGCGCAGGTCCGGATCATGGCCTCCTCGAGCGCGCGCACGTAGGCGACCACGTCGAGCGGCTCGCGGAGCTTGATGATCGGATAACCGGTCAGCTGCCCCGGCCCGTGCCAGGTGATCTTTCCGCCGCGGTCCACGTCGATGACCGGCACGCCCGGATCGCCGAACGGCCGGTCGGAGGCCGCCGTCCGCTTGCCCGCCGTGTACACCGGCTCGTGCTCGAGCAGCAGGCAGCTGTCGGGCACGTCATCGGCCACCCGCCGGGCGTGCACGCGCCGCTGCAGCTCCCAGCCCTTCAGGTAGCCGACCGGGGCCACACCGAAGTCGAGGTAGACAAGCTCACTCACTTTTTCCAGCTTACGCTCGTGCCGGTGACAGATAGCTGTCAGCTTACGGGGGAACAATGAGGCCGTGATAGACGAGGCTGAGCTGCGACGGATGAGCCCGGCCGAGCGGCGCGCGCTGACCAGGCTGCTGGCCGAGCTCGACGAGCGGCCGCCAGCCGAGCCCGACCCGTACCTCCATGACCCCGCGCTTGGCCGTCAGCGGCGCCTGGTCCTGTTCATCTCGGCGGCCTCCTGCGTGATCCTGGCGGGCTGGATCGTCCTGCTGGCCGCCACGCTGCCGCACCACTTCAACGCCCATCACTGGCGGCTCCTGTGGGTGGACTTCGACGTGATCCTGCTCGCGGCGTTCGCGGCGACGGCCTGGGCGACCTGGCGCAAGCGGCAGATCCTGATCTTGCTGCTGATGTTGACAGGCACCATGCTCTGCTGCGACGCCTGGTTCGACGTCGGCACCTCGCTGGCCACGAACGGCATCTGGATCAGCGCCGCCTCCGCGGCCTTCGCCGAATTGCCGCTTGCCTTCCTGGCCTTCACCGGGGCGCGTCGCCTGCTCAAGGCCACGGTCGAGGCCGGCCTGCCCGCTCCCGCCAGCGCCGGTGCGCAGCCTGCGGGCAGCTGGCGTGCCGCCGAGGGCGCTGACCGCGCCGCCGGGCCATCGCTGCGCCGCACGCCGCTGGCCGGCGCCGGGCTCGAGGAGGCGTTCCCGGGTAGCCGCGTGCTCGAGCGGGCCGAGCGGGCCCGTCAGCTGGCCGCACGAGGGCGCGGCGCAAAATAGTTGTGTGATCGATGAGGCCGAACTACGCCAGATGTCCCAAGATGAGCGGTTCCAGCTGGCACGCGCCCTGGCCGCCATCGACATGCCGACCCTGCGGGTCGATGCCCGGATGCGCCGGCGCAGGCAGGTCGGCCTGCTGGTCATCATGGGGTGCTGTGTCGGCCTGGCCGGGTGGATCGCGCTTCTCATCCTGACCTTGCCGGGGCACTACACCTCGGACGACTGGCGGACCGTCTGGGTCGGGCTCGACCTCGGCGAGCTGGCCGGGCTCGCCGCCACCGGCTGGGCCGCGTGGCATCAGCGTCAGATCGTCATCTTTCTCATGATCGTCACCGGGACGCTGCTCGTCTGCGACGCCTGGTTCGACGTGGCCCTGGATTACGGCTCACCCGGCTTCGTGCCCAGCGTCTTCTCGGCTGTCCTGGTCGAGCTTCCGCTGGCCTTCATGATGTTCGCCAGCGCCAGGCGGCTGGTCCGCGTCACCGTCCAGATCGTCATGCAGCTGACCGGGGTGACCGGGCCGCCGCCATCGGTCTGGCGGGTGCCGTTGTTCGCCGCCGGGCTTTACGAGGCGCTGCCCGCGCGGCTCAGAGCGCACGCCGCCGATGATGTCACACCAGGAAGGGGAGCCGCGTCTTAGCGGGTGACACGTCAAGGCACAGCGAAAGGAAGTCATCATGCGAGTCTTCGTCGCAGCGGCGACCGGAGCCATCGGCCAGGCCCGGACCGCGGGTGGGAAGGAAGCACATGCCAGCGCCGCCTGAGCACCCGGCGCACCCGGGGTCGCCGGACGGAGAGGCCGAAGCGGCCTACCAGGAGTTCCGGCCGCTGATGTTCTCGATCGCCTACCGGATGACCGGCAGCGTCGGCGACGCCGAGGACATCGTGCAGGAGGCCTTCCTGCGGCTGACCCGCGTCCTGCGCGACGGCGCCAGCATCGCCTCACCCAAGGCCTACCTGGCCACGGCCACCACCCGGCTGGCGATCAGCTTCCTGAGGTCCGCGCGGGTGCGGCGGGAATCTTACGTGGGCGCCTGGCTGCCCGAGCCGCTCCTCGCGGGCCGCGAACCCGATCCCGCGGACCGGGCGGAGATGTCCGACTCGCTGTCCATGGCGTTCCTGGTCCTGCTGGAAAGCCTGACCCCGGCCGAACGCGCGGTGTTCCTGCTGCACGAGGTGTTCGGCTACGGATACCCGGAGATCGCGGAGATCACCGGCAAGTCCGAGCCGAACTGCCGCCAGATCTTCGCCCGGGCCAGGCACCACGTCGACGAGGGCCGGGCCGGCGTCAAGGGGCCTCGCTTCGAGGCCTCGCGCCAGCAGCGTGACGAGGTAGCGCGGCGGTTCTTCGCCGCCGCCTCGGGCGGGGACATGGCCGGCCTGCTCGAGCTGCTCGCCCCCGACGTGGTGATGGTCGGCGACGGCGGCGGCAAGGCCTGGGCGGCCGCCAGGCCGTTCTACGGGTCGCAGCGAGTGGCGCGGTTCATGGTCGGGCTCCTGCGCCGCGGCCAGAAGATGGGAGTCAGCGGCGAGCTCGTGTGGGTCAACGGCCAGCCCGGGGCGGTGTCCTACGATGCCGAAGGCCGCGTGCTCAGCGTCCTCGCCCTCGACATCGCCGACGGAATGGTCCAGGTCATCAGGTCCGTGGTCAACCCCGACAAGCTGCACCACCTGGGCCCCGTCTCCGATGCGGCCCTGCGGGGGGTGCCAGCAGCAGGCCGTGGGACTTACGCTGAGCCATGGCCACCGACTTCACCGAGGAAACGGCCGCCGACGCCGTTATCTCCAGCTTCGCCCGGACCGAGGACGCCCGGCTGCGTGAGCTGCTGAGCAGCCTGGTCCGGCACCTGCACGCCTTCGTCAGGGAGACCGAGCCCACGATCGCCGAATGGGAGCGGGCGATCGAGTTCCTGACCGCGACCGGCCAGAAATGCGACGATGAACGCCAGGAGTTCATCCTGCTGTCCGACGTGCTGGGCATTTCCATGCTGGTGGAGACGATCAACAACCGGAAATCGGGCGGCGCCACGGAATCTACCGTGCTCGGTCCTTTCCACGTGGTGAAGTCCCCCCGTCGTGAGCTCGGCGAATCGATCGATTTCGTCGGGACGGGCACGCCGTGCATTGTCCGCGGCCGGGTCCTCTCGGCTGACGGATCGCCGTTGCCCGGCGCTACGCTCGATGTCTGGCAGGCGAACGACCAGGGCTTTTACGACGTCCAGCAACCGGATGTGCAGCCACGGGCCAACGGCCGCGGTCTGTTCACCGCCGACGACGCGGGCTCCTTCTGGTTCCGGACGATCGTGCCGAGCCATTATCCGATACCGACGGACGGCCCGGTCGGCACGCTGCTGAACGCGACAGGAAGGCACGCCTACCGCCCGGCCCATATCCATTTCATCGTGACCGCCCCCGGGCACAGTCCCCTGACCACGCACATTTTCGTAGACGGCAGCCCGTACATCGAATCGGACGCCGTGTTCGCCGTCAAGAAAAGCCTGATCAAGGAGTTCACCCCGGTCGCCGACCCCGCCCAAGCCACCAGCTACGGCATATCCCCCCCCTTCTCCCTAGCCGACTTCGACATCATCCTCCCCCCCACCGGAGTCGCTTCGTAGGGGGCCCCCGCCCCCCGGAGGCGTTTCGTAGGGGCCCCCCGGAGGCGTTTCGTAGGGGCCCCCGCCCCCCGGAGGCGTTTCGTAGGGGCCCCCGCCCCCCGGAGGCGTTTCGTAGGGGGGCGCGGGGCCCTTGCACCCCCAAGAAGGGGTGCGCGGGCACCGCGACCCCTTTGGGTGAAGGGTGAGTGGGAGCTTATTGTCAGGGGGCGGTGGCAACGTGGGGGGTTATGCCGCGAAAGAGCGAATTCGATGTTGAGCGCCTGAACTGCGCGCTGCGGGAGCAGCACTGCGTCATCTCGCGAGCGCAGGCTCTGGCATGCGGGATGTCGCAGAAGGTGGTGGAGGGACGCATCGCGTCAGGTGGGCCTTGGCAGCGCCTACTTCCTGGCGTTTACCTCGCCGTCACCGGAGCGGTCACCCAGGATCAGCGTGAGATAGCCGCGTTGCTTTACGCCGGGCAGGCCGGGGTGGTCACCGGCGTGGCCGCTGTGCGCCGCCATCACCTGCGCTCGCCAGGGCCGGATGTGGTGGATGTGCTTATCCCATGGGATTGCCGCCGGCAGAGCGTCGCCTTCGTCCGGGTACATCGCACGACGCGGATGCCGCAGCGACTGTTCACCACCGGCCAGATCCGCTTCACCAAGCCTGCGCGGGCGGTAGCGGACGCGGCCCGCTCGATGACCCGCTTCGACGATGTCCGCGCTGTCGTCTGCGAGGCGGTGCAGCGCAGCGCCTGCACCGTTCCTGAGCTGGCCGCCGAACTTCGGTCCGGGCCCGCAGCGGGTTCCGCCTTGCTGCGCGCGGCCCTCGCCGAGATCGGCGACGGGGTCAGGTCGGTAGCGGAGGGAGACTTCCGTCAGCTCATCTTGCGTTCCGGTTTGCCGCGGCCGATATTCAACGCGCGGCTTTACGCCGCTGACGGCACCTTTATCGCTACCGTCGACGCTTGGTGGGAGAAAGCCGGCATCGCGGTCGAGATCGACTCTCGGGCCTATCACCTAGCGGCCGCGGACCAGGACCGTACGACCGAACGGCACAACAGGCTGATCGCTCACGGGATCTTCCCGCTGCACTTCGCGCCCAAGCGCATGCAGACCGATGCCGCCGGTATCGTCCGCGAGATCGGACAGGCGATTGACAAGGGACTCCAGCGTCCCCCGCTGCCGGTCAAGGGGCTGCCTCAGACCGGGGAGCCGGGAGGTCAGCGCGGGGGGAGTTCTGCGGCCAGGGCTTCGGGCAGCGTGGGGTGGCGGAACTCATAGCCGGCTTCGGTCAGCCGCCCGGGGATGACGCGAGCACTGTTCAGCAGTTCGACGGCGGCCTCGCCCAGGGCCAGCCGCAGCGCCAGGGCGGGGACTCGTAGCCAGGGCAGGTCGCGGCGGCCGACAGCGGTGGCGAGAGCGGCGGTGAACTCGGCGTTGGTCGCCGGCGCCGGGGCGGTCAGGTTGACCGGGCCGCTGATGTCCCTCCGGTCGAGCAGAAACCGGATCGCGGCGATCTCGTCCGCCAGCGAGATCCAGCTCATGACCTGCTGACCCGAACCGAATCTCGGGCACACACCAAACCTGGCCAGCGGGAGCAGCCGGGGGAGTATTCCCCCGGCTGAGGTGAGGACCAGGCCGGTGCGCGGGTGCACGACGCGGATGCCCGCGTCGGAGGCGGGCTCGGCGGCTGCCTCCCAGTCGTGCACCACCCGCGAGAGGAAGGCCTTTCCCGCGGCGGCGGTTTCATCGACGCCGGTTCCGCCGGTGTCTCCGTACCAGCCGATCGCCGAGCCGGACACCAGGGTCTGCGGCGGCGAGCCCAGCTTGGTGAGGGCGGTAGCCAGCGTGCGGGTGCCAAGCACCCGGCTGGCCCTGATCTCCGCCTTGTACCTCGCCGTCCAGCGGTGGTCGGCCACGCCCGCTCCGGCTAGGTGCACGCAGGCGCCGAGCCCGTCGAGCTCCCCCGGGCTGGACGGGCTGAACCCGGCGTCGGCCGCCCGCGGGTCCCAGCGGACCTCGTCAGCGGACCGGACGGGCCGGCGGACCAGCTTGATGACCTGGTGACCGTCGCTGCGCAGGCTGACCGCCAGCGCGGTACCTATGAGCCCGGAGGAACCGGTGATCGCAACCTTCATGCGGCCCGGGGCGCCGTTGTTACCGTCACTGGCGGCTAGAGACCTAGTTCTGCTTCGAAGGCCCCTTCTTCGAGCCTGCTCCGCACCGTGTTAAGGAACCTGGCCGCGTCGGCCCCGTCAACCAGGCGGTGATCGTAGGTGAGCGCGAGGTACACCATCGAGCGCACCGCGATCACCTCGCCGAGCCCAGGATCGGTGACCACGACGGGCCGCTTGACCACAGTCCCGGTCCCGAGGATCGCCACCTGGGGCTGGTTGATAATCGGGGTGTCGAACAAGGCCCCGCGGCTGCCCGTGTTGGTGAGCGTGAAGGTGCCGCCGGCCAGCTCATCCGGACCGACATGGCCAGACCTGGTGCGCTCCGCGAGGTCCCCGATCTTGCGGGCGAGACCACCGATGTTCAGATCGCCTGCGTTGTGGATGACGGGCACCATCAGCCCGCGTTCGGTGTCGACCGCGATCCCGACGTGCTCGGCGTCGTGGTAGGTGACCTGATCCCCGTCGATAACGGCGTTAAGCCTGGGGTGCACCTTCAGGGCCTCGACCGCGGCGAGCGCGAAGAACGGCAGGAACGTCAGCTTGACGCCTTCCCTGGCTTCGAATGCGCCCTTGGCCCGGTCACGCAGCCGGGCGATGGCCGTCACGTCGGCTTCCACCACCGTGGTCAGCTGCGCCGAGGTGCGCAGCGAGTCGACCATTCGCTGCGCGATCACCTGGCGAGGCCTGGACATGCGCTGGGTCGTGCCGCGCAGCGAGGAAGGACGGGCGGCCGCAGCCGGGCGGGCCGCAGCGGTAGGCGCCGGCTGCGTCTCCTGGTAGACCTGGGGACTCTGCTGCTGTGAAGTCCCGGGCTGGGCGGGTGCGGGCTGGGCGGGTGCGGGCTGGGCGGCCGCAGCCTGGGCGGCCGCGGCCTGGGCCTCGCGCTGGGCCCGGGAAGCGTCGATGACATCCTGCTTGCGAATGCGCCCGCCGACTCCGGTCCCGGTGACGTCCTCGAGGTTCACGGCGTGCTCAGCCGCTAGCTTGCGGACCAGCGGGGTGACGTAGGGCGCGTCGCCACCGCTCAGCAGCGGGGTGGGCTCCGGGTATTCCGCACCCGATGCGGCCTGGTCAGCTGGCGGGGGAGCAGCGGCCGACCCGTTCTGCTCAGGGGGTGAGGACGGCTGGGCCTCGGCGCGCGGAGCGGCCTGGCCCGGCTCGCCGTACGCGGGCGCCGGCTCGCCGTACGCGGGCGCCGGCGCGCCGTACGCGGGCGGCGGAACGTAGCCGGGTGCCTGGCTGGCAGGCGCGGCGGGTGCCGGGGCCGGCGGCTGAGCCGGGGGAGCGTAGTTGGGCTGCGAACCGAAGGAGCTGGCGGCCGGGGCGGGCTGACCGCCCTCGGATGGCTGCGACTCAGCGGTTTCGGCCGGCGGTGAATCGTCGGCCGCCGCCGTGGATCCGCTGGTCTCGCTGTCCTCGATGACCGCGAGCTGCGCGCCCACCGCGACCGTCTCGTCCTCGTCGACCGCTATGCCGCGCAAGATCCCGGACGCGGGTGACGGGATCTCGGTGTCCACCTTGTCTGTCGACACCTCGAGGAGCGGCTCATCCACCTCCACGCGCTCGCCTTCTTTTTTCAGCCAGCGCGTGACGGTGCCCTCGGTGACGCTCTCACCGAGCTGCGGCATGGATACGGAGACCGACATGATCCTCGCGACTCCTAGGCGTGTACGTGCAGAGGCTTGCCGGCCAGCGCAAGGTGCGCCTCGCCGATGGCCTCCGACTGGGTGGGATGGGGATGGATGAGCTGGGCCACGTCCGCGGGCTCGGCGTCCCAGTTGTAAATCAGCTGGGCCTCGGCGATCAGCTCGCCGACGTGGCTGCCGACGATGTGAATGCCGACCACGCGGCCGGGTCCGTCGTCGGTGGAGATCGCGATGACCTTCGCCGCGCCTTGCGTCTGCAGGATCACGCTGCGTCCGTTGCCGCCGAGGGGTCGGAGTAGGTGATCCGCGGTACGCCGTCGTAATCGATCGGCGTGACCGGCAGGCCGCTGACCCGCTCCGCGACCATGATCCCTTCGCCAAACCCGACGTGCGCGAGCTGCGGTGTGTTGATCAGGTCGCCGACCGCGGAAACGGTCGGGATGTTCGTGCGGCAGAGCGAATCTACCTGGACGAATCCCCGCTCCATGGCCAGGCCGGCTTCTTCGTATCCGAGGCCGGCGGAGACCGGGCCCCGGCCCACCGCGACCAGCAGCAATTCGGCGTCGAGGGTCTTGCCTCCCTCGAGCGTGACCGTGACGCCGGTGTCCGTGTGCTTAACCGATTCGAACCTGGTGCCAAGCTCGAAGCGGATGCCGCGGCGGCGGAAGGCCCGCTGCAGCAGCTTCGCGCTCGTCTCGTCTTCGAGCGGAACCAGCTGGGGGAGCATCTCCACGATGGTCACGTCCGCGCCGAAGGAGCGCCACACGCTCGCGAACTCGACCCCGATCACCCCGCCGCCAAGGATGATCACCGAAGCCGGCACGCGGTCGAGCTTGAGCGCGTCGTCGGAGCTGATCACCCGCTCGCCGTCGATGTCGAGGCCGGGCAGGCTCCGTGGCTGCGATCCGGTGGCGAGGACGATGTGCCCGGCCTCGTAGACGGTGTCCCCGACCCTGACGCTGGTCGGGGACTCCAGCCGCCCCGCGCCCTCGATGGTGTCGATCTTCCGGCTCGCGATCGTGGACTGCAGGCCTTTCCAGAGCCGTTCCACCACGGAGTCCTTGTACGACAGCACGCCAGGGACGTCGATGCCCTCGAAGGTGGACAGGACGCCGAAGGACGCGCTGTCCCTGGTGTGGTCCGCGATCTCCGCCGCGTGCAGCAGTGCCTTGGTCGGGATGCAGCCGCGATGCAGGCAGGTCCCTCCGACCCTGTCCTTTTCGATCAGCGCCACGCGCTTGCCGAGTTCGGATGCACGCAACGCGCAGGCGTACCCGCCGCTGCCGCCGCCGAGTACGACGATGTCGTAGCTGCCGATGCCCTCTGCCACCCCTCAAGCCTCCTTAGTCAGCCTTAGTCGGCTTACCCAGTCTTCATCATTTCACTTGTCGGCGGGCTGGCCGGTCTCAGCTCCGGCCAGCTTGCCCTCAGCCACGTCCGCCGCGATCTGGACCAGGGTCCTGACCGCGGCTCCGGTGCCGCCCTTGACGATGTACCCGTACGGGGCTCCTTCGTGAAAGGCGGGGCCGGCGATGTCCAGGTGCACCCAGCGGACTCCGGCGGGCACGAACTCGCGCAGGAACAGCCCGGCGACGAGCATTCCGCCGCCTCGGTCAGCCGAGACGTTGGCGATGTCCGCCACCGTGGACTCCAGGCCCTTGCGGAGATCCTCAGGCAACGGCATCGGCCACATGACCTCGCCGGCCCGGCTGGCCGCATCAGCGATCTCGGCGGCCAGCGAATCGTCGCTGGCCATGACCCCGGATGTGCGGGTGCCGAGCGCGATGACCTGCGCGCCGGTCAGGGTAGCCACGTCGACGAGCAGGCTGGGCCCGTCGGCGCCGGACCGGGCTAGGGCGTCGGCGAGCACCAGGCGGCCCTCGGCGTCGGTGTTCAGCACCTCCACGGTCTTGCCGCCGTAGATGGTGATGACGTCGGACGGCCGCTGCGCACCGCCCCCCGGCATGTTCTCGGCGAGCGGGAGGTAGGCGATCACGTTCACCGCGGGACCGAACTCGGCGATGGCCTGCATCGCGGCCAGCACAGCCGCGGCCCCGCTCATGTCGGCCTTCATCGTCTCCATCGCCTTCGGCGGCTTGAGCGAGAGGCCACCGGAGTCGAACGTGATGCCCTTGCCCGCGAAGACCACGGTCCGGGTGGCGCCGGGGTGAGTGTACTCAAGCCGGACAAGTCGCGGCGGATGAGCGGAGCCCATGCCGACCGCGAGGATGCCGCCGAAGCCCTCCTTGGCGAGATCGTTCTCGTCGAGCACCTGCACGCCCAGGTTGTGCGCGGCCGCCGTCTGCTCGGCGGCGGCGGCCAGGTCCGCGGGCACCATATCGGCGGGAGCGGTGTTGACCAGGTCCCGGACGAGCGTCATCGCCCCGGCCAAGGTCCTGGCCCGGTCGACGGCGTCGGTGTGCCCGGTGTGCACGATCTGCTCGACCTCGCGCCCCGCGTTCGCGCCTGTGCGGTACTTACCGAAGGCGTAGCTGCCGAGCAGCGCGCCGAGCGCGACCGCCTCGGCCTCATCGGGCTGGTCCGCGGGCAACGCG
Organism: Streptosporangiaceae bacterium; assembly: GCA_050013055.1. Classification (GTDB taxonomy): domain Bacteria; phylum Actinomycetota; class Actinomycetes; order Streptosporangiales; family Streptosporangiaceae; genus Palsa-504. Next base: position 1,221 of record JBEKGC010000006.1, on the reverse strand, counting down.
AGCGCGACGCGCTTCGCCCGGCCGGAGGCCAGGTCGCGCGTGGCGGCGCCGGCCGCGCGGCGCAGGCGTTCCAGGTAGGCCTGCCGCTCGCCCTGATCCTGACCGGGGTCTTCCGGTCCGGAACCGAGGCCGACGGCGATGATGACCGGCGCCGGCAGGCGTCCAGCCGTGTGAACCTTGGTGAGTTCTTCGAGCTTGCCCGTAGCGCCGAGTGCCGTGAGGGCGGCCATCAGGTCGAAGTCGTCGGTGCCCAGCGAGGGGACAGGGCCGTCCGCGCCCTGGAACACCCCGATGACGAGGGCATCGGCTTCTGTTGTCGTCGGCGCTGACTGGCTGGTTAGCAGTGTGACCGTCATCCTGCTGATCGTAGGGCATGGACTGGTGTTTCAGCCCTTGATGACCCAGGCTCATCCGGGCGTCACTCTGGTCTCGGTGACTCCGCAAGCAACGGAACCCGTCGTTCGGGTGCCGGGCAAGAGTGCGCCCCCCGCAATACCGCATGGAACCAACTCGAGGCGTAACTCGTTCATGGAAATGCCGATAACATGCGCAAGATATCGCGATCGTGGGGGCATGACGCGCCAGCCCTATGCTAACCGCGCCGTGTGACGATACAAATACTAACTGTGGGAGTTTGCTCATGCGGGCCTGGAGCTGTTTGTGTGGCATGAAGATTTCCGGTGGTCAAACCCGAGATGGCCACAGTTGGAATCCGCGGGAACGTCCGGCCGCGGAGTGGCGCGGCGGCCGCGGGAAATGCCATCCCGGCTGATACCTCGACCTTTGCTGACCTGGCCTTTGCTGACCTAACCGGTGCTCACCCGGCCGTCAGGCCACCGCAGGCCACCGGGCCGGCCGCCCAGGCTGAACCCCCGGTCCATGGCTCCTACCAGCGCTTTCACGGCGTGGTGGCGCCCCGCCCTGGTGTGCCCGCGGCCGCACCCTTGACCACGCTTTTCTAGGCGGAGACAGCCAGCACGCAACGAATTGCGCACGGGAGGCGTCTCAGTCATGGCAGCTCGAATAAACCGTGCTGGCGGGACAGCTCCTTTGCCCGGAACCATTTCATGATCATCGGGAACCGGCCGGGCGGCCGCGACCCGGACCACCATGATCGGGGAACCGTAGGTGACTACTCTTTGGCACGCGGCTCGCAGATCGGCAGCCGCCGATCCGCGGCCGGGCCGAGCCCAGGTATCGCAGGTCACGTATGTGGTGATC